>QHYM01000107.1 GCA_003223295.1 Acidobacteriota bacterium
TTCCGGAGTTAAATCACGTTGCGTAAGGCCTTGCTGTTCGATGAGAAGCCGCACGACGGAAACTGCATCCGCTTCTGGAATTGCGTAGTGCGCTTGCTCGTAGCGTTCCACGAGTAAGGTCAGAAGTTCGATTGCTTCCACTTCTGCGGAAGACGGGTCCTCAAGAGCTGTCAATTGGAAGAGGGTGTTTGTATACACTTCCAGTTCTTTGTCATTGTGTATGACGCGGGGAGCACCCTTCGCAATCATTTTTGCCGGGTCTGAGAGAACTGTATTCATTTTGCACCAAATCTCCGATCCCATTTTCGGGGATCGTTGTACTCTTTGTGTGTCAGGAAAGACCGAATGTGGACGTGTCCTTCCGTCCGTTTCTCATCTGTTGTCTTTGCATAGTGAATGACCGTGATGAGCCTGTACCGGTTTCGCCGGATGTTGAACACCACGTATCCGTTGATGTAGTCGGCGTCGCGAAACATGAGCCGAACTTCCGCAAAATTGTGCCATCGGACGCCTTCGACTATAGCAACCCATGCCTTGATTTCATTCGCAGCATCTGGATACTCCTGCATGGCCTCCCTCAGATGCTTGCGCGTCACAATATGCACTGACCAATGATACTTCACAATATGTGAAGTAGTCAAGCGCGATTGCGCGCCACAAAATGAAGCTTGCTCGGGAAAGCCAGTGAAAGGGCTAAGCGATCCGCAATTGCTGTTAGGCGACTGCAGGAATTGGTTCGGCTAGTCTTCCAGGCGGGAACAGTCTGTCATCATGAGGACTCCTCCACCTAGTTGGGTGTTGCGCCCCCAAAACGAGTCGCGTATTCTCGTGCGGGATGCTGGCTTCGATTATCAGTTTGGCGATTACCCTCCTTAGTTGCCAAGCTCCTGCGAATTCCCTGACGCTCCAGGGGGATGTTCGCCTCCAGGACAGCCCACGCCAACTGCCTGCCCAAGATTTTGCACAGCTGCAGGCTCAGGCTGAGGGTGGCAACGCTACAGCGCAGTTGAAGTTGGCACGGACCTATGAATCTGGCGTGGGCGTTCCCCGGGATGACCGACTGGCTGCACAGTGGTATCGAAGGGCTGCTGAACAAGGCAACTCTGAAGCGCAGGACGCACTGGGTACCAAGTATCTCGTCGGTCACGGTCTGGAACAAAATAAGGAAGAGGCTGTGAAATGGTTCCGAAAATCGGCTCGCCAGGGAAATGGAAGCGCGATGTACCACTTGGGCGTCGCCTATTATAACGGCGACGGAGTGGCAGTCGACGACAGCCTCTCTTACGCTTGGTTTATATTGGCAAGTGAAGCTGGCAATCAGAGCGCGCCGGAGGCCGTAAAGAGAGCCGAATCGGAACTGAAGCCAGTGACCATCGACAAGGCTTTTAAGAAAATTGCAGAAATGTACGAAAATGGTGGAAGCCTGCCTGAAAACCAGGCCGAGGCGGCTCGTTGGTGGTCGAGGGCTGCGGCCAGAGGAGATCAGGATGCCCAGGTCGGGCTTGGCCTCACATTAGTCAGCGGACAAGGAGCCCCGTCAGACGTCGCCAGGGGGCGGCACTTGTGCAATGAAGCTGCGAAGAAGAACAACCACCGCGCGGAATATTGCATGGGCTATATATACCAGCGTGGCCTTGGCGTTACGCGGGACGCGAAGAAAGCCAGGTCTTGGTATGGACGCTCTGCAGCAAAGGGCGAGATTCAGGCAATAAGGACATTGGCCCTAATGGAAGCAACCGGCGATGGCGGAAAAATTGATCGCGTGGATGCATTTCTGCTCTACGCGAAACTCGCCGAAACGGGCGATCAGGATGCGCTGCATAGCCTGGCCAAACTCAAGAAGGAAATTACTCCAAAGGAGTGGGAACTGTTGCAGAAGCCCCTCCTACATCTGCGCATCGACCCTGCAAAGTTAGACCTCGTCCTACAAAAGATGGACACTAGCTGAAGTTCATCGTCTTGTACCTAGGAAGGCTGTTGAATTCAGCGATGATCCTATTTCCCCACTGTGGCTCCTTACTCGGAATGTTCAGAACTTCCCAAGGTTCGGACGTGGGTTCGATTCCCATCGCCCGCTCCAACAAAAGAACAACTTAGCGCACGCTTTACGCTGCTACGGCTGCCCCATTTGGCTCCAATTGAAGGAAATTCTTTACCACTTCAGTTGGGATTTTACCTGTGTAGAGCGCCGTCATGTCAGATGACGTGTGGCCCATCTGCTGACGAATCACTGCGGATGAGACTCGCGTAAGTTCCCATCTTCTATTGCAACCGCGCCTAAACGCGTGCATTCCGCCCTTTGGTAAGCCGAGACTCTTCAGAGCCGGAAGGTTTCAGATAACTCAAAGGCTGTGGGGATCCGGTGTCACTGGAACTGGCCTCACGCGGGGGCAGGCAAAGCGAGTCTACTTGTTCTCGGGCTTGCTGGTTTGTGGTGAGTGCGGAGGAAGCATCACCTTGGTTGGCGGACGGGGGAAGACTTCGCGGTCGGAATACGGTTGCTCGCTTCACGCGCAGCGAGGCAACAGCGTTTGCAAGAACGATCTCAGGATTCAGCGGCAGCAGATGGAAGACCGTCTTCTGGCTGGATTGCAGGACAAAGTGCTCCGCGAGCAGTTTATCGATTACGTGATTTGCGGACTCCAAGAGGAACTTCGCCAGCGGCATGAAGCATTCGAATTGGGACTCAAGGCACTTCGGGATGAGAGGCAGCGCATCGAGGCGGAACTGAGGCGCCTGGTTGAATCCATCGCCGTGGGGAATGGTTCGCCCACAGTCATGGCCGCAATCGCTGAGCGAGAGGCTAGGCTTCGGGAAATCATGAATCAGGTGATCGAACCCGGCCCTGGGTTGCTCCAAGAAAAACTCGAGGAGCTACGGACTTTTGCAGTCTCCCGATTGACGCGCTTGCGCGAGCTACTGACGAACCCCGGCGCAATCCACGAGGCGAGAGCACTGCTAGCCGAACAGATCGGGAAGTTTACACTGGAGCGCGTCGAGGAAAATGGCAAGGTCAGCTTTAAGGCCAAATGGAAACATAGACTTCTTCGGGGAAGAGGCACTTACACAACTGAGTGGTGCCGGGGGCCAGAATCGAACTGGCTACGCCCGCCTTTTCAGGGCGGCGCTCTACCAATGAGCTACCCCGGCGTTTTGGGAGCTTTTCAATTTTAGGGGCGTTGCCCAGAGGTGTCAATTCGGCGCGCTCCGGCACTTGCGACAAGATGCGTCATTACGCCCGCGAGAGGGAAATCAACCCAATATAGCTTCGCCAACTGCGCCCGGCCAGACCGAGGGGTGGCTCTGCCATGAAAGCCAATAGTAAGGGGGCGGCAGAAATCAGGATGAGCAAGGAACCAACAGTTTGCAAAGCCTGCCGCCAGCTTGACTGGTGTAGTTGGAAATAGAGCCCCAGGGTCACGTTCACAAGGGCTGCAGCAAGCAAATAAATGTGCCGCGATACGTACATCATGCGCAGTTCCGCGGGCAATTGCTTCATGTCGGGATGATGGTGGCCCAGCACCTGTCCCGTCAGCAAAAACGCTACCACGGCCATGATTCCAACGATGAGGTGAGCGCGACGCAGCATGGGCGGGACGGATACTAGCACGAAGCGCGCCAAGCGCATCATTGCTGCGATTCGTCAAATTCCTTCATCCAGTTGCGGTTCTTCAGGACTTCGCGGGGCTTGGTGCCATCGGGCGGGCCGACGATGCCGTCCTTCTCCATGAGATCGATCAAGCGCGCAGCCCGGCCATAGCCAATCCGCAAGCGGCGTTGCAAGGTTGATGTGGAAGCGCGGCCAGCGTCGCAAACCACGCGAATCGCGTCCTGGTACAAATCATCATCCACATCCGCGCCGCCATCGGCGTCCGCCTCATCGGCGCCTCCGCCAGCCTTGCCATTCTCCTCTTTCGGCGCTTCCAGCAGTTCTTCCTGATACTTCGCTTGCGCCTGCTCGCGCCAGAAATCGCAAACTTCGCTGATCTCATCTTCGCTGACCAGCGGTCCGTGAATGCGATGTAGCCGCGCCGAACCTGCCGGCAAGTAGAGCATGTCGCCACGGCCGAGCAACGACTCGGCGCCGTTCGAATCGAGAATCGTGCGCGAGTCCACTTTGCTGGCCACGCGGAAAGAAATCCGGGCAGGGAAGTTGGCCTTGATCAAGCCGGTGATCACGTCCACCGACGGCCGCTGTGTCGCGAGAATCAGATGAATTCCTACAGCGCGTGCCATCTGTGCCAGCCGCGTGATGGATTCTTCCACGTTATTTGTGTCTACCATCATCAGGTCGGCCAGTTCGTCGATGACAATGATGAGGTAAGGGAGTGGCTTGTGCTGGGGCTCTTCGACGTTTTCGAAAAGCGAGAGCGATTGCTCTTTCTTGAAGGTCCGGTTGTACTGATCGATATTGCGAACACCGCGCTGCGCCAGCAGCTTTAGACGGTTCTCCATCTCGCGTGTGGCGTTGCGCAGGACGTTCGAAGCAACCTTTGGATCCGTCACGACCGGCGCGATCAAGTGGGGAATATTTTCATAAAGACTCAGCTCCAGCCGCTTCGGATCGACGAGCACCATCTTCACGTCGTCCGGACTCGCCTTGTACAAAATCGACATCATGAGCGAGTTGATGAAAACGCTCTTGCCCGTGCCCGTAGAGCCGGCGATCAGCAGATGGGGCATGGCGGCCAGTTCGGTCACGCGAATCCGGCCGTGGAGGTCACGCCCCATGGCCAGTGTCAGCTTGCTCGGCGAATGGATGAATTCCGGCGCTTCGATAATTTCGCGCAGCGCGATGGTTTGCCGTTTATCGTTCGGAACTTCGATGCCGATGGTGGACTTCCCGGGAATGCGCTCGATGAGGATGGATTCCGCTTGCAGAGCAAGGCACAAGTCTTCCGTCAGACTGATAATGCGGCTGTACTTGATGCCGGCTTCGGGCTTGAATTCGAACGTGGTGACGACCGGCCCCGGGTTGATCTGCGTGACGCGCCCCTGGACGTCAAATTCGAGGCACTTGGCTTCAATCGCCCGCGCGCGCTGCTTCAGTTCGTCTTCATCGAGTTTCTGGCTGCGCTCACCTTCGCGCAGCAGCGCGGGGGGAGGGAGCTTGTAATTCGGGCTGCCCCTCGCAATCTTGGGCTCGGCTGCTTTCTTGGCTGAGGGCTTTTCCGTGTCGCGGTGGAAAACGAAAATCGGCGCCTTCACGACGCTAGACTTGTCCTTCTTGTCGTCCGCTTCTTCGGCCTCGAGCTCATCGTTTAGCGTGCTGCCTGTATCCAGCAGGGCAGTCTTGCTGATGGCTTGCGGTGGCACGGGCTTCCTTCCCGAGAGGCGCGATTCTTCCACGCGACGCCGCATGCGTTGTTGCTCGCGTTCTTCTTGCCAGGCGTGCCAGCGTGCTTGTGCCTTCTGGAGAAGGCCCAGGCGCTCCACGGCTCCGATAGGCCCTTTCGGCCCAGTGGCCCAGGCATGCGTGCCGGCAAAGGAAAATCGCGTGGTCATAAACAGCGAAGTGAAGAAGAGAGCCACGGCAACCAAGAGGGCTCCCCAAAAGTTAAAGCCCGCGAGCAGTTCGCTGGAAATCAGCGAGCCCACAATCCCGCCCGCGGGAATTGTTCCGCGCACGGCAGGGAAGGGAAACAGAGCTAGCAGGGACGGCAGGGAAACCAATAAGAGGAAGTAGCCGGCCACGGTGGCGCCTTGTGAGTCAATGGCGCGGCTTCGGCACCACCGCCAGCCAATGACCAATACCGCTGCCGGCAAGAGAAACGCCGCAAACCCAAAGACCTGAAAGAGCAGATCCGAAGCATTTGCGCCAACCGGGCCCATCCAATTGTTGGTTACGGCGACATCGGATGGCTGCGCGCTGACGTTGAACGAAGCATCGCGCGGAAAGTACGAAAGCAGCGCCAGCGCGATTAAAACCGCCAGCGAGATGCACAAGAAGCCCACTAACTCGTTCAGCCGCTTGTTTTGAGTCGGAGTAAGAAAGCGCACGTAGATCTCCTCAGCTTCTGGGGAAGGCTAAGTGTTGCGGCAGGTGCCGGCGCTATCGCAATCCTGCCTGGAGGAACGCCCAAACCAAGATGATGATACCAAACACGAGCCGGTAGACAACAAATACTTTCAAGGTGCGTGTGCGCAGGTAACGTAGGAAAAAAGCGATGACAAAATACCCCGCGACGCCCGAAACGAGCACGCTGATCGCCAGCGTGGAAAGCGGCAAATCCAGGCCACCAGCCTTGTGCATCTTGAGCAACTTGGGGACTTCCGTGAGTACGGCACCGGCGACCACCGGCGCAGACAGAAGAAACGAAAAGCGAGTGGCAGCCTCGCGCGTGAAGTTTCGGAAAAGCCCGGTCGTGATGGTAATTCCAGAGCGCGATACTCCGGGCCACAATGCAATGGCCTGGGCCGTTCCGATACCTACCGCATCGCGCAGATTCGATTGCCAAAGAGTTCGTGTCAGGTTTGTGCGCGAGTCTGCCCACGACATTAGCAGCGCCACCACAACCAAGGATACCCCGATGATCATCGGCTGGCGCAATTCGTCTTCGATGTAATGATGAAAAGCCTTTCCTAGAACGGCCGCTGGGAGTGTTCCAATGACCATGTACCAGAACATTCGGCGATTCTGTGCCACCTGCTCGGTGGTTGCACTCGCGGGGTACGTGATCCCCACTCCGCACAATGCCAGCGTCAGCCAATCCTTGAAGAAGTACATAACGACGGCTGCCAATGTTCCTGCGTGCAGCGCCACGTCGAAAGCGAGCCCGGGATCCCGCCAATGCAGCATCCACGGGAACAAGGTCAGGTGGGCTGTGCTGCTGATGGGCAGGAATTCCGTGAGCGCCTGCACCAGAGCCAGAATGATTGCCTGATAGAGGGGCATGAAGATTATGATTCCTTTTGCGCCGGCTTCGCTTTCGAAGTGCCCGGCAGGATTTTGCGCATCTCGTAAGCGTCGATGTGCTTCAGATAATAGCGTTTCAAAGTCGCCTCGATACGATAGCCGCGACTCTTCCAGAAGGCAACCGCCGCATCATTATCGACGGCCGTCTCCAACAAAATGGACCGCACGCCGCGCGCCGCAAGATTCGATTCCAGCATTTCCAACAGTGCGGCTCCAATGCCGTGCCTGCGGTGCTTCGCATCCACGTCCAGTGTAATAATGTGGGCCAACGGGGGATTTTCCTCGCTCAAGATGAACCCGACGATCTTCCCGCCCTGTTCGGCGATGACACAGTCGGCGGAAGCGAGTGTCAAAAAATAACGAAGCGTTGTCTTCGAGTAGGAAATCCCCGGTGGGAAGCACGACTGGTCCAGCTTGTATAGCGCTGCGAAGTCGCGCGGGTCATACGAGCGGAGCGAGGGCGGCATGGCGGGATTGTAGCCCAGAACGTCGTCGAGTTGCCGATTGCGGGCAGGCCGTACCGGTCTCGGTTCGGTAGGTCAATTCAAAATGACTAGACATCTGACTAGTCTTTATGTAAAACTACACGAGAGGAGAACAATCATGGCTTCTTGGCAATTGCAGGACGCAAAAGCGCGCTTCACGAAGTTTCTCAATACCGCCCTCAAGAAAGGTCCGCAAATCGTTACCCGCCGAGGAGTGGAGACTGCTGTACTTGTTCCCATCCACGCATGGAGGTCTCTGCAACAGACCACGCAACCCACTTTGAAGAAGTTGCTGCTTGATCCCGGTCCTCGCTTTCCAAACATGGCTCCCAAGAGGGCGCGTTGAAGCGTTCGTAAGCGCGTGGAATTCAAATGATTCGTTACCTGCTCGATACCAACGTGGTTTCCGAGCTTCGCAAACCGAAACCACACGGCGCCGTCGTCGCATGGCTGCAGAGTCTTCGCGAGAATCAAATCTACATCTCGGCCGTTACTCTCGGCGAACTCCAGCGGGGTATCGAGAGGACCCGAAAGCAAGATGCGGACAAAGCTCGCGAAATACAAGCCTGGCTCGATCAAGTTGAGGCTTCACAAAACCTGCTTTTGATGGATGCAGCTTGCTTTCGCGAATGGGCTCGGCTCATGGAGGGCAAATCCGAGCATCTCCTCGAAGGTGCCATGATTGCCGCCACCGCGCGAGTTCACCGCTTGGAGGTGGCTACGCGCAATACTCGCGATTTCTCTCTCCTAAAGGTGGATCTCTTTAATCCATTCAAGAATTGACGCGAGAGGGACTCGATAACGAGAAATCCGGCGGCCACCGCTATGGGTGTTCACTGATGTGAGTTGGCGGGAGGCATCGTTCGACCCAGCGCTTTCACCGTCACTTCATCCGGCAATGCCTTTCCGTCCTGCTTGACCGCCACCGCGAAGCCGCCGCTGTAATCCCACATCGTCCACCCGATGCCATATTTCTCGAGCGTGGTCCGCACGTCGGAGATCCATGCGGCGCGATCTTTTGGCAGCGCCGTCTTGCGATAAACACCGAACTCATTGCAAGTCAGCGGCACGTTCCAATGTTTCCCCCATGTCGCGATCTGGCCAATCTCTTCGTCGATGCGTCCGGCGTTCCACCGGTCCATGCCATACCGGATGACCTGAAGGCGATTGACAGCGTCGGGAACTAACGCGGCGGGTGGCTGCACGTTTTCAGGATTCGAAGGATAGGGCAGGTCCTTCAGGTAATGGACGAAGTTCGTGCTCCAGTTTGCACCTTGGTGAGTGAAGACGTGCGGATCGTAAAAATGAAAATTGTAAATAATGTTCGGATCGCGCAGCGGCTCGATGAAAAGCAGTTCGTTGTCGGCTGACCAATTGGCGCCCGCGACGACAATGGTCTGCGCGGGAGCGCCTTCGCGAATGGCGGTGGCGAGCTTCGATTGCACGCCCTCCCAGCGATAGCGATCGCGAAATTCCGGCTCATTCAGGATTTCGAAGAACACCATGTCCGCGTTCCAAGAAGAATAATGCTTCGCCAGCGCCCGCCAGTAATCTGTGAACTGTTCCACAAAGTCATTGTCATTCGTCAGTTTTTCCTTGAAGTCTGAATCCGGGTGCACGTCAATAATCACCGCCAGCCCTTGATCGAGAATCATCTTTACCGCGGCATCCAGGTAACCAAGGTAATCCTCGGGAATGCGGTCTGCCTGCTTTCGCCGGAACATTGGCTGTGGATTCACGCTCAGCCGCACGTGATCGAACTGCATGGCCTTGATCAGCGCGATATCTTGCGCCGTGGTCCATGTCTCGAAGTGCTCCTTGGTGTATCCCTTCTGGTCATACACCTGCGCAAACCACTCGCTCAGATTGATGCCATGCCGCAGATGGGCCGCGCGCCGTTGCGCCAGACCGGAATCTTGCGACGTTTGCGCAAAACCTGTACTCGCCCCAAGAAGTAATGTCCCAGCGAGCATTGCTGTAAAAAGGCGGGACTGCTTCTTTCTAACATGCAAGGCCTGATCAGTCATGTTTCGTCACTCTGCGTTCATCGAGTTGTGTTCTAAAGGCCAGAAGGCTACAACGTCGAATGGAGGCACGCAAGACAAAGTAAGCAAGCACGGATAGCGGCCATTAACGTTGCGCCTTCCATCAACCTTCTCGTTCCAGGCGGCACCTGCTCCAGCCAGATTCACCTAAAATCCGGATGCGTTAGGGTGTTTCCATGATTGACAGACCGCAGAGTCTCGTGGAACCTACAGCCTGAATCTCAGTTAAAGCATTGCAGACAAGACGCACCCAGCCGCGCGTTTCCCAGCCAGAAAATCGTAACGAGGTATGGTTATGCGCATTCGCACACTGGCCGGTTTGCTGGCCATCCCTGCCATGGGAGTTTTTTTCGCCGGATGCTCGGGTACCACGATTTCAAATCCTCACGCCGCCCCCAGAATCACCGTTCAACCAGCCAACCAAAGCGTCACGACGGGGCAATCTGCGTCTTTCAGTGTGACCGCCACCGGAACTGCGCCTTTGAGCTATCAGTGGCAGAAGCACGGGTCCGCCATCAGCGGGGCAACTTCCACCACGTACACCACACCGCCAACCACGTCAGTAGACAACGGCGCGCAATTTGACGTAGTCGTCAGCAATTCCCTAGGAAGCGTCACGAGCGCTGCGGCCACACTTACCGTGACTGCCGCGTCTCCCGTGAAAATCGCTACCACGAGCTTGCCTAATGGTCAGGTGCAGGTGGCATACTCCGCGACGCTGCAGGCCACGGGAGGCACTACGCCCTACACCTGGTCGGTGGCGAGCGGGAGCCTTCCAGCGGGTCTCAGCCTCGGCTCCACGTCAGGGACCATCTCCGGAACGCCTACGACCGCGGGGCAGGCGAGTTTCACTATTCAATTGGCGGACAGTGCGGGCAACAAGGCCTCCGCGGGTTTTTCAATCGACATCACCTCGGCAACACAAGGTGGCGCCCCGTTCGGGCACATCATCATTGTGGTGGAGGAGAACACGGACTATGCCAGCGTTGTCGGCAGCAGCTCGGCGCCTTATTTGAACAGCCTCATCAACCAGTACGGCTTGGCCACGCAGTATTATGCGAACACCCATCCGTCGATCGGCAACTACTTCATGCTCACCACTGGCCAGATTCTGACTAACGATGACGGACAGACACCGCAAAGCTTTCCCGTCTCGTCAGACAATGTTGTGAGGGAACTGCTGGCTGCGGGCAAAACCTGGAAGGGCTACGCTGAAGACCTCCCTTCGGTGGGATACACGGGCGACAGCATCGGCAACTATGCCGTGCGGCATTTCCCACTGGCCTATCTGACCGACGTGCAGAATGACGCCACTCAAAAGCAGAATCTTGTTCCCTTCACGCAGTTTGCGTCGGACCTGTCTTCCAGCAAGCTGCCCAACTATTCCTTTGTCACCCCCAACTTATGTAACGACGCGCATGATTGCTCATTCAGTACCGCCGACACCTGGCTGCACAACAACATCGATCCGCTGATCAAGAGCCCGCTGTTCATGAAAGATGGCTTGCTGATTATCGTTTTTGACGAGTCCGGAGGCGACAATACGCATGGAGGCGGGCGCGTCGTTTGCGCGCTAATCTCTGGCGCGGTATCGAAGAAGGCCTTTCAATCTACTACGCTCTACCAGCATCAAAATACGCTGCGGTTGACTCTCGAGGGGCTCGGGGTCAAAACTTTGCCTGGCTCCGCCTCCAGCGCGCCCGCCATGTGGGAGTTCTTCAACATCACTCCCCCATAGGCCGAGTGGGAAATCAATGGGAATGGAGAAATCTCCGGATTGTCTTTACTCGGGCTTGGCGCTTGCGGTCACTTTCGATCGTTCCACAGCGCGTAATCTTTTTCCGACGGGCGAATTCCTTGCGATAAACCGCATGCACTCGCAGAATCCCTTGCGTTCGCCGGGCGCCTGGCACGCATACCGATAAGCAGCGTGGACAGTGGCCCGATGGCCGCACAGGCACAATTCGCGCGAAGGCTCAGGCGCACGCGCACGCCTCCGGCCATTGCCATCTCCAGATGTTCCCGACTTCTTCTTTTCTGGCTTGCTCTCGCTCACAGGACTCCTCCGTCTCGTCTTCGGAAGGGAATGATTGCCTGACCCGGTGGTGCAGTAGCTTGCCCGAGATTATCTCCTTTAATCGCGATGCGTTTCAATAGCTTGCTCGTCAGGGGAGGTTAACGGTTTGTTGTCACGGCTTCGTTAGGGCCGAAAAAGATTGCTACGCCAATGGCCCTGTTCAATCAGATGGCTCGAACGAAGCGGTAGGCTGTTGTTCGGTCCCTTCAGTTATAGAGCTGGGTCGCGTCACATACGCTGCCAGGAGCAAGCTCGAAAGCAGTAGAACTGCGGCGAGGTAGTATGGCGCGCCGGGAAGATGGATACTCGCGCGCGGCGAAATCGCCAGCGCAAAAATTTGCGTGAATAAAACGGGCCCGACCATTCCGGTGATCGCCCGCAAAGAATTGATCGCCCCTTGCAGCTTTCCTTGTGAGGAAGGATCGACCCGCCGCGACATGAGCGATTGGATCGCGGGAGCGGCGATGCCCCACAGAGCGATAAAAGGAATCACGGAGTACAGCACCCATCCGCGAGGGGCCAGCGCAAACCCTGCGAAACCAAGAGTGCCGCAGAGCAGTCCGAAGAGAACGCTGCGGCGTTCTCCGAAACGCTTCACGAAGGGACCGACGAGTATGCCGGAAATCAGGGAAGCACAAACCCCGACAGTCGCTAGCGAAAAGCCAACATCGCGCCGGCTCCAACCATAACGCTCCTCGGTATACAGGGCCCACATCGAGGGGAGGGACGTGTGAGCAAGATAATAGAGCGTAACAACCGTAGCGAGGCCCGCGAGAACTCGATGCGAACGAAGCAGGTTCAGCGATCCTAGAGGATTGGCCATGTGCCACGCCGACTTGGCGCGCCTCTCCGGGGGCAATGATTCAGGGAGGACAAAAAAACCATAGAGGGAGTTCGCTAGGCTGAGGATGGCGGCGGCCCAGAAGGGAGCGCGCAGATTGGAATTGCCCAGATACCCCCCCACGGCGGGACCAATCACGAAGCCAAGGCCAAAGGCGGCGCTGATGTACCCGAAGGGTTTGGCGCGCTTTTCCGGCGGCGTGACATCCGTCACATAGGCGAAAGCAGTCGAGACGTTGGAGGCGGTAATCCCGGAAATAATGCGTCCCACGAAGAGCCACCGGAGCGTAGGAGCGAGGGCCATAAAGATGTAATCGATTCCCAGCCCGAAGCAGGAAAGAAGAATAATGGGGCGTCGTCCAAATCGATCAGACCAAGCGCCCAAGATCGGCGAAAACAGGAATTGCATCACGTTCCAGACCAATAGGAGGTAACCGGTGATGTCGGACGCGCGCGCGAAATCCCCGCCCTCGAATTGACGGATGAGATCGGGCATCACTGGCGCGATGATCCCGAAGGCCAAGAAATCGAATGCCACCATGACCAGGATGAAAACAAAAGCAGCGTTGCCGGGGCCAGAGGAAGAAAGTGGCGGGGGTGTGGTCGTCTTCGCCATCAGGATTTCAGCCGCCTACACCTCGAGGATCACGGGAAGAATCAGGGGCCGCTTGGAAGTTTGCTTGTTGATGTAGCGTTTCAGGTCGACACGAATCTTTTCTTTGATCACGCCCCAGTCGGAATTTTCCACGGCGCTCGATTCGGCCACGGTCTTCATCAACACTTCGCGTGCGCCGATAAGAAGTTCCTGGCCGTTCTCGCTCATCACGCCGCGGGTCACGATTTCCGGTTGGGATTCCAGTTTTCCGGTGTGCTTGTCGATGGCAATGATCGGCACCACGACCCCGTCTTCCGAAAGGTGCTTTCGGTCGCGAATCACCACCTCTTCGATTTCCTCGAGCGAGCCGGAATCCACAAGCACGCGGCCTGCCGGTACCGGGTCGCGCCGATAGGCTCTGTCTTCCGCGAATTCGATCGCCTGGCCATCTTCCAGTAGAAAAATCTCCTCGGAAACGGCGCCAAGCTGATGCGCCAGCGCCGCGTGACGGAAAAGATGGCGGTATTCGCCATGGACGGGAACAAAATATTTCGGCTTTACGAGCTGCAGAATTAACTTTTGCTCTTCCTGGCTGGCGTGTCCGGAAACATGAATCACGCCCCCGGAATTGTCGTAATACACCAGCGCGCGGCGGCGGAACATGTGGTCGAGCATGCGAAAGATGGATCTTTCGTTGCCCGGAATGATGCGCGCCGAGAGAATTACAGTGTCATTTTCATCTACCGAAACATGACGGTGATTGTCCACGGCAATGCGCGAGAGCGAGGACATTGGCTCGGCTTGGCTCCCGCTTGCCAGAATGACCAGGCGTTTGGGATCGAAGCCCCGAATGTCCTGCGGCCGCACCACCATGCCGTCGGGAATGCGAAGCAGCTCGAGCGAATGCGCGATTTCGACGTTGTCGACCATGCTGCGCCCGACAAACGCCACCTTGCGGTTGACGCGCACAGCGATGTCAATCACCTGCTGAATCCGGTGAATCGAGGAGGCGAAGCAAGATAAGATCACACGCCGTGGCGCTGAGCGGCACAACTCTTCAATGCGTGGGACGATGGCGCGCTCGGACGGCGTAAAACCCGGACGCTCGACATTGGTGGAATCACTGAAGAGCGCAAGCACGCCCTCTCTTCCGTACTTTGCGAGTGCATGCAGATCGAATGCCGCACCGTCCACCGGCGTTTGATCGATCTTGAAATCTCCGGTGTGAATCACGACGCCAAGCGGCGTTCGAATGGCCAGCGCCACGCAATCCAGCGTGCTGTGCGTGACAGAAATGAACTCGATCTCATAGGGCCCGATTTCAACGAGCCGGCCCGGAATGACTTCGCGTAGTGTGGTGGAATCCAGCAGTCCCGCTTCTTCGAGCCGCTTTCTCACCAGGGCGAGCGTGAAGCGCGTTCCATAAATTGGAACGTTCAGATCGCGCAGTATGTACCGAAGCGCGCCGATGTGATCTTCGTGGCCGTGCGTCAGCACAATGGCGTGAACTTTTGCTCGGTTCTGCTTCAGGTAGGAAATGTCGGGAATGACGAGGTCGACGCCAAGCAGCTCGGATTCCGGGAACATCATGCCGGCGTCGATCACAATGATGTCGTCGCCAAGACGCAACACCATCATGTTCATGCCGAATTCGCCGAGTCCACCGAGTGGAATGGCCGTGAGAGCTTGTGCTGTCTTAGCCGCGGTTTTACTTGGGGTCTTGCTCAAGGAAGCGTCGACTCCGGCACGCAAACGAGCATCGTATCACACGGGAGCGGGTCGTGACGGATGGATGCGGGCCTGAATAGCAGAAAGGAAGAGACCTGTCGCGGCCTCAGTGATGGGATTCACCAGCGAAGAGATGAGCGATGGAGACAAGGATTACGGCTCCAAGCGTGGCCGCGGCCAGCGAGTACCAGAAGCCGCCGCCGAAAATTCCTAGCTTGGTGAAGACCCAGCCGCCGATAAAGGAACCGACCAAGCCCAGAACAATGTCCGCGATGCAACCGAAGCCACGGCCTCGCGCGATTTTCCCCGCGAGCCAGCCGGCGACCAAGCCAAGGATAAGCCACGAAACAATGCCATGTGTTTCGAACCAGACTCCATAAACTCTCTGCGCAAGTAGATAAGGCGCTGGCATGAAGCCTCCTTGGGGAAGAAAGATTGTATCTGACTCTATGACTCAGGCAAGTCGCATAGACCATTTATGTCGACGGCAGAAAAGATCCTTCTCCTTGTTGCGCTCGCAGGACGCGCATCATTATCGGCCGCTCGGTTGCTGCTGCGTCATGCAGTGGATCGTCCCCAGGCCGAGCACCAAATCGCGGCAAGGAATGCCAACAATTTCACGGTCTGGAAATAGCCGCGCCAGCGTGTTCAGAGCAACACGATCATTCGAATCGTTGAAGGTTGGCAGAAGCGCGAGTCTGTTGGCGATGTAGAAATTCGCGTAGCTGGCCGGAAGCCGGAAGTCCTCGAAATAGACAGGCGCGGGCATTGGCAGTGTTTCCACGCGCAAAGGCTTGCCTTCCTGGTCCTTCATGGTTTTCAGCAGCACGAGGTTTTCCTGCAGCGGGGCGTAGTTGGCGTCGTTCGAATCGCCTTCGACGATGGTCACCACGGTAGATGGACTCACGAAGCGCGTGAGGTCGTCCACATGTCCGTGGGTGTCGTCGCCGGCAATGCCGCTCTTGAGCCAGAGGACGTTTGTCACGCCCAGGTATTCACGAAAAACGTCCGCGTAGTCTTGCTTTGTAAAGCCGGGATTCCTTTCCTGAATTTTGCTCAACAAGCATTCCTCGGTGGTGAGGAGCGTGCCGCGGCCGTTGACGTCAATGCTGCCGCCTTCGAGAACAACGCGACGGCCTTTGTGTTCGGGCTGCCAGAGGCGACGTTTCAGTTTCTTATTTGCTTTCGCAACCACCGCCGCGTCTTTTTTGTGATTCGGATACTTGGCCCAGCCGTTGAACTGGAAATTGTTGAATGCAACCTCGCTGGATTCGTTGCGCACGCAGATGGGGCCAGAATCGCGCATCCATCCGCGATCGGTGGGCGCAACGAAGAAATCCACGGCGTCAAGATTTGCCCCGGATTTTTTCAGCATAGAGCGCACGCGCACTTGTGCTTCGCGGCTTTCCACGAGCAGGAAGACGCGCTCCACTCGAGATAAATGACGCACGATTTCCGCGAAAGCCCAAGGAATGGGTGCGAATTTCCCGGGCCAGTCCGTCAATTCGTGCGGCCAGCCGAGCCATGTGGCCTCGTGAGGCTCCCACTCGGCGGGCATGCGAAAGCCCAGCGCGTGTGGAGTAGAGGAACTGGTGATCGTGGTCATGATTCGGCTTTGAGGAGCGGCTGTTGTTTTAACACAGAGCTCGCGGAGAACACAGAGAAGATCAAAAGCAGCGCGTTATTTTTCGCCCAGCCAGCGGTTCAGGATAGGCTGGTACGCATCAATGCGGCGATCGCGAAGGAATGGCCAATTGCGCCGAGTCTCTTCGCTCTTTACCGGGTCGCATTCCACGACGAGGATTTCCTCTTTGCAGTTGGAGGCTTCCGAGACGATTTGGCCAAACGGATCTGCCACAAATGAGTTGCCCCAGAATTCCAGTCCAGGATCGCCATTTTCCGGATGGCCTTCGAATCCGACGCGATTGATCACCGCGGCGTATACGCCGTTGGCAATGGCGTGACTGCGCTGAATGGTGCGCCAGGCGTCGAGCTGCGCCGCACCGAATTGCGCCTTCTCGTGAGGATGCCAGCCAATGCTTGTGGGATAAAAAATTACCTGAGCGCCACTAAGCGCTGTGAGACGTGAGCCCTCAGGGTACCACTGGTCCCAACAGATTTGTACGCCGATGCGCGCATACTTCGTGTTGAAATTCGGGAAGCCCAGATCGCCGGGCGTAAAATAAAACTTTTCGTAATAGAGCGGATCGTCGGGAATGTGCATCTTGCGGTACTTCCCGAGGAAACTTCCATCGGCATCCAAAACGGCGCAAGTGTTGTGATACACGCCAGGCGCACGGCGTTCGAAAAGGGATACGACGAGCGCGACTTTCTTTTCTTTGGCGACTTGCGCCAGTCCTTCCGTCGTGGGCCCGGGCACGGGTTCCGCTAGATTGAAAAGCTCCGCGTCTTCGGTGCGGCAAAAGTATTCGCCGCGGAACAGTTCATGAAGGCAAATGATTTGCGCGCCGCGTCCGGCAGTTTCGCAGATTTTCTCCTTCGCTCGCGCAAGATTTTCCTCCGCATTCGTCGTGCATTTCATCTGCACGAGCCCAATGGTGAATTTGCCTGCCATGGGTTTTAGTTTAGCATGAGCCAAGAAGTGGCTCTGCATGCGCGATTTTGCTTTCCTTTGTGCCGCGTTTGTACTAAAAATCTTGCGAATGTTCAAGCATCATCACGAGCCACCGGCAAGATTGCCGTTCATTCGCTCCAGGAAATTTAACCTTCAAGTTTGAGGAGACACGATGGGGAGGCAGCAAAAGAAGACTGTGACGGGGCGGGTGTTGCACGACCCGGTAAAGGATAAGCTCCGGCCGATTTTCCCGCTGGACTTATCGCGCTGCCGAACGATTGATGAACTGGTTCGCGCTATGGGTAACACGGCTTTCACTGGGCGGCAGATCGGCGACGCCGCCGATGTTCTGGAAGCGATGGCGCGCGATAAAGATTGTTTCGTGGTGATGACCCTTTCGGGGGCGCTGACGGTTGGGAAGATGGGCCTGATTTTCTGCGACCTCATCGAGTCCGGCGTGGTCCACGCCATCGTCTCAACGGGTGCGCTGATGGCCCACGGCTTGGTAGAGGCCACGGGTCACTCGCACTTCCGTTATGACCCGAAGATGGACGACAAGGAGCTGTTCGAGGCGGGGTACAACCGCGTTTACGATTCGCTGGAGCCCGAAGTCAATCTCGATCACGTCGAAGAAGTGATGCAGCGCCTGCTCAACGAGTGGGAGGCGGAAGAAGTGGTGTGCAGTTGGAAGATTCACCGGCGCATCGGCGAGTATCTGCACAAGCAAGGGGCGGGGCGGGGAATCCTGAAATCGGCGTTCGAACACAACGTTCCTGTATTCGTGCCGGCGTTTAGTGATTCCGAATTGGGCATCGACTTCGCGTTGCATAAAATCGCGCGGCAAAGAGAAGGCCGACCAGTCCTGCGGTTCGATCCTTTTGAAGACTTCGAGAAATTTGCGGGCACGATGCTGGATACGAAGCGCATGGGAATCTTCACCGTTGGCGGCGGCGTGCCGCGCAACTGGTCGCAGCAATTTGGCGTGTACGCGGAGCTGCTCGCGCGGCGCGGCTACAAAAAGCTGCCGCTGAAGCGCTACAACTATGGGTTACGCATCTGTCCGGAGCCGGTGAGCTGGGGAGGACTGAGCGGCAGCACGTACACTGAAGCTGTTTCGTGGGGAAAGTTTGTTCCGCCGGAAGAAGGCGGGCGCTTTGCTGAGGTCTTCGATGATGCCACCGTGGCGTTGCCCCTGATCGTGGGCGCGGTGCTGGAGCGCATTGGCCACTTCAAACGCGACAAGTAGGCGGGACAGCAGTTCCATCCGGGTAAACAAATGCCTGGGAGGAGTCGGGCGAACCTAAGCCGTTCGAATCTCATTGACAGAGGAGGAATCATGGCAAAACGAGTCGTGATTGCGGGGATCCTCGGTGGGCTGACGATGTTTGTCTGGTTGTTTGTGGCTCATGAATTTCTGCCCCTGGGTGAAATGGGCGTGGGCGAAATCTCCAACGAAGCCCCGGTGCTAAGCGCCATGCAGTCGTCGATACCGCAGGCTGGATTTTATATCTACCCCGGCTTCGGCCTCGGGCCAAAGCCAACCTCCGAGCAGCGCAACGCGGCCATGCCTGCGTACATGAAAAAGTTCGAACAGTCTCCGCACGGAATCTTGATTTACAATCCGCCGTCCGGGCCGTTCAACTTTGGCAAGCTGTTGGCGCGAGAAGGTACCTTGAATCTCTTGGAAGGCTTGCTGGCAGCGTGGCTGCTTTCCTGGGCCGCTGCGGGAAGAGGGTATCTCGCGCGCGTGGGGTTTGTTGTCCTCGTTGGGATTCTTGCATCGATGACCACCAATGTGGAGTACTGGAATTGGTACGAATTCCCCGGCATGTACGTTGCAGGCTACATAACTACGCAGATTTTGGGCTACGCGCTCGTGGGTCTCGTTGTCGCGGCTTTTGTAAAGAGTGAGAGTGCTGCAAGGAGTTGAAGGCATGGCCACAGCGAAGACGCAAGCGCTTTACGACGTGCATCCGGGCGTCTCCACGGTGCAAAAGTGGGTGGCCGAACTGAAAGGCAAAACGGGCCGCTCGCCCGAGGAATGGATTGCGCTTGTGAAGAAAGAAGGGCCCAAGGATGAGAAGTCGCGCCGCGAATGGCTCAAGAAAAAGCACAAGTTGGGCACCAATAGCGCGTGGTGGATCGCGGAGCGCGCTGATGGCAAAGGAGAGGACGATTCACCGGAGGCGTACCTGAAGACGGCCACGCAATACGTTGAAGAACAATACGCCGGTGCGAAGGAAAAACTGCGGCCAATCTTTGAAGAATTGGTGAGACTGGGGCGGTCGATGGGCAACGACGTGAAGGTCTGTCCCTGCAAGACGATCGTGCCCCTCTATCGCGAGCACGTATTTGCGCAGATCAAGCCCACGACAAATTCACGCGTCGACTTCGGCTTTGCCCTGACGCATCACAAGGGAAAATTACCCAAACGCTTGATTGATACCGGCGGGCTCGCGAAGAAGGACCGCATTACGCACAGGATCGAACTGGCTTCTCCTGCCCAAATCGACGGGGAAGTGAAGAAGTGGCTGAAAACTGCCTACGATCTGGACGCTTGATCCTTTCGGGATGAACCTCAAATACTGAGTGGGTTTGCTCGTACAAAAAGAAAAGGCCGGACCAGCCGGCCTTAGTTCGAACCGCAGCGTGTGCCTCAGTCGTCTTCGCCAATCAAGATGGCGGCGCCCAGAACGGTGGTCCAAAGCCCGCGCTTGTCGCCCACCGCGGACTGCGTAATGTTCATGGTGCGGACGATCTTATTCGAAATGCGGTAAACCTCTTTTTTTTCGTCAAACGACAAATCGGGGTCGAATTCCACGTTCAGCGTGGTTGCCAGCATTTCCGCAGCGAGTTCTTCCGCATACTCGCCAGCCACTTCTTCCGTTTCCCCAAATGAGTGATGCTCTGACAGATAACCGTACATGCTTTTGTCGCTCGGCAGCGCGAGGCCGATACTTGCGGCGATGAGGCGATGGGCTTCCTTCGTGGAATTTTCGCTGATGACGGTGAACGCCACCTGCCCGGGCCTGAGATGCTTTAAGCCCTCGCTGCGGGAAATCAATTTGCAATTGGGCGGGAAGATGGAGGAGACGCGGACGATGTTACAGGCGGCAATGCCCGCATTGCGCAGGGCCAGCTCGAAGCTGGAGAGCCTTTCTCGATGTTTCCCGACACCTTTCGTGAGGAAGATCTTCTTCGCGACGAACGCCATGGTGCCGGTTTTTCGGGCCTCCCTGCCTGGATTGAGAGCAAAAAATTCTGGGGCAACGCAAAAGTAGCAAGAAGGTTTTCGAGTGTCAATTTATTTCGAGGGGTTTCTTTCGAACGACCGACCGAATTATGAACCGGGTTAACAAACACTTCGCCTGCGAATCATTCCCCGGCGGCGCGGTGCACGAACTTTCCCAGCGGCTTGCAAAGAGCCAGCAGATTCCCGACGTGTTCGGCGGTAAAGTCTGGGCCCGCGCCAGTCAGCGTTCTGCTTTTGCGGCTGATCTGGATGACGCCGATGACTTTGCCGCCGAAGAGGATCGGGGCGCTAATAATCTTTTGAATTAGTTCTGAAGCCTCTCCGCTGAGTTTTATGTTTTCAAAAACCACAGCATGCCGTGCGGCGCTGAAGTTATTGTCAATTTCCGGGCGGCTTTCCCGTACGGTTTTGGCCGCAAGGGCGGAATTGCTGGAAAGGGGGATGAAACCCACGTTCTTGAACGCCTCCGGTACCAGAAAATGCAGGTGTTTCCATCGGGTGGACACGGCCAGGATGGCTACTTCTTCGGTTCGGACGCCAATGATCTTTGCGATTTTCTCCGCTATGACCGGGAGAGAGGGTTGCGCAGTGCCTCCATCTTCGGTGTCGAGCGCGCGCGCAATGCGCTCCAGTTCCGACACAAGGCTGAGAGTTGTGCTCATGGCGATTCCTTGGAATTCTGGGAGTGCAACCAGGAGGGGCTTTGACCCGGTGGATCCCGTCAGACGACGACCCTATTTTCTCGCGGTTCCGGGCGCGTTCTCAAGGAAAATGCAGGCGTGGTGTTCGTCGAAAAACCGTCCCACGGGACAGGTTGAGTTGCATCGATGGATGCATCTACCTATACTGGTTTCGCCGCGATTCTCATCGCTCCTCCGGTTCCTCAACGGTGAACCGGCACGGAAACCCGCGGCGGAGAGGGAATGTCTGCCACGGCAAGCCAGCCTGACGCAAGTTATCTTCTCCGAAAACTTCATTCCTTTACCGGCGTACTTCCCGTTGGTGCATTTTTGGCGGAACACTTCTGGTCGAACAGCGCGGCGCTCGTAAATGCCGCGAAGTACGACGAAGTTTCGCGGGATCTGCAAACGATTCCGTTCCGCCCGCTCGTCGAATGGGGCGTCATCTTTCTGCCCATGCTGTTTCACGCAGTCTACGGCGTGTATATCTGGGTGCGGGGGAAGTCCAACGTCTCCGCCTATCCCTGGGTGGGGAATTGGCTGTACGTGGCGCAACGTTACACCGGGCTGATCGCCTTTGCCTACATCGGCTGGCATCTATACACCGAGCGCTGGCTGACGCATGGCCATTCGACGTACGCGACGGTGGAGACTGATTTACGGAATCCGTGGTACTTGACGTTCTTCGTTGTCGGGATTCTCGCCTCTTCGTTTCATCTCGGCGTGGGAATTTGGAATTTTCTCTGCAAATGGGGATTGGCCGCCACCGCCAAAGCGCAGCAGGCCGCTGGCCGCTTGGGAGTCGTGATTGGAGTGGCGTTCAGCGTCGTAGGGATCCTCATCGTGCTTAGCTTCCGCTTGAACTGGCATCCCTTCTCTTCCTATTACCTACCTAAATGAGACAGCCAAAGATCATCGTCGTAGGTGGAGGTCTGGCCGGACTGATGGCCACGATTCGCGCGGCGGAGTCGGGAATTCCCGTTGAGCTTTTTTCCATTGTGCCGGTTAAGCGCTCGCATTCGGTTTGCGCGCAGGGCGGCATCAACGCAGCGAAAAACCAGAAGGGCGAAGGCGACACCACCGACAAGCACTTCGACGACACCATTTACGGCGGCGATTTCCTGGCCAATCAGCCGTTGGTGAAGCGCATGTGCGAAGCGGCGCCCGGCATCATCGATCTGCTCGACCGCATGGGCGTCATGTTCAATCGCACGCCGGAAGGACTGTTGGATTACCGGCGGTTCGGCGGCACCCTGTATCACCGCACAGCTTTTGCGGGCGCGACCACGGGGCAGCAACTGTTATACGCCCTCGATGAGCAGGTGCGACGCCACGAAGCCGAAGGCAGAGTCAAAAAGTTTGAAGGCTGGACGTTCCTTTCCGCGGTGATTGACGGCGGTGGCGTGGGCCGCGGCGTCTGCGCCATGGATTTGCGCACCATGGAATTGAAAACGTTCCCCGCTGATGCCGCCATTTTTGCCACCGGCGGAATCGGCGCGATCTTCGGGCGCTCTACGAATTCGGTTGTCTGCACAGGCTCCGCGCAGTCGGCTCTGTTTCAACAGGGCGTGGACTACGCCAACGGTGAATTTATCCAGGTGCATCCGACGGCTATTCCCGGCGAAGACAAACTTCGCCTGATGAGCGAATCCGCGCGCGGAGAAGGCGGACGCGTTTGGGTGCCGCGCAATCCCGCCGAAAAACGCCGTCCCAAGGACATCCCCCAGTCGGACCGCTTCTACTTCTTGGAAGAGTGGTATCCCAAGTATGGCAACCTCGTTCCGCGTGACATCGCTACGCGCGCGATTCACCGGATCGTATATCAGGAGAAACTCGGAGTGGACGGTCAGGCCGCCGTGTATCTGGACGTCACGGAAATTCCGCGCGAGACGCTGAACCGCAAGCTCGAAGGCATCCTCGAAATCTACGAAAAATTCCTTGGCGTCGACCCGCGCGAAGAACCCATGAAAGTTTTTCCTGGGATGCATTACACCATGGGAGGCATTTGGGTAAACGGCGAGGATCAGGCTACCGCTGTCCCGGGAATTTATGCAGCGGGTGAATGCGAGTATCAGTATCACGGCGCGAATCGCCTGGGTGCGAACTCGCTCGTCTCGTGCATTTTTGGTGGCGGACTCGCCGGCTCGGCGGCCGTGAAGTTTGCGAAGAGCTTAGAAAAAGGTGCAGAGGCTGCACCAGCCTCGGTGTTCGAAGCAGAGCGGAAGCGTCAGGAAGAAAAGAATCGGAAACTGCTTACTCAGGACGGTTCGGAGAATCCCATCACCATCTGGCGCGAACTGGGCGACTTAATGACCGAGCACGTTACCGTGACGCGCGTCAACAAGAACCTGCAAGCGGCGGATGCGAAGATTCTCGCGTTGCAGGAGCGCTACAAGAAGATCAATTTGAGCGACCGCACAAAGTGGTCGAACCAGACGCTGAACTTCGCGCTGGAACTGGAGAACATGCTGATCCTGGCCCGCGTGATTACGCTGGGGGCGCTGGCGCGCAACGAATCGCGCGGCGCTCATTACAAGCCGGAGTTTCCGGACCGCGACGATGCCAACTGGCTTAAGACCACGCGCGCCAAATGGGTGAATAACGACATTCAGCTTACCTATGAACCGGTGGACATTTCCTTGATCAAGCCGCGGGCGAGGCGGTACGACGCCGTGAAATGATGGTGCACGTCCCCCTGGAGGCCGGTGCAATTGTTCTCTGAGGTGTTATGGCAGAAACGAAGAGAGTCATCGTCAAAGTAAAGCGGCAAGCAGCCCCGAAGGAGCCATCGCGCTGGGAGGAATTCTCCCTGAACTGGCGTCCTTCGATGAATGTCATCATTTGTCTGCGCGACATTGCGGAAAATCCCGTCACGCGCGATGGCAAGAAGACCACGCCCATCACCTACGATTCGAATTGCCTGGAAGAAATTTGCGGCTCCTGCGCCATGCTCATCAATGGAAAGGCCCGCATGGCCTGCTCCGCGCTCGTGGATCAGCTCGACCAGCCCATCCGGATCGAACCGCTAACAAAGTTTCCGCTCGTGCGCGATCTTGCTGTCGACCGGCAGTTTATGTTTGAAAGCCTCAAGCGCGTGAAAGCCTGGATCCCCATTGATGGCACCTACCACCTCGGCGAGGGCCCGCGCGTGTCTCCCGAAGTTCAGGAAAAAGGGTATCCGCTTTCGAATTGCATCACTTGCGGTAACTGCCTTGAAGTCTGTCCACAAGTGAACGAGCACAATCAATTCGTGGGTGCCGCTATCATCAGCCAAGTGCGTCTCTTCAACATGCACCCCACGGGCGCGATGAATAAGAGCGAGCGCCTGCAAGCGCTGATGGGCCCCGGCGGCGTTCAGGAATGCGCCAATGCGCAAAACTGCGTTCACGCTTGCCCCAAGGGCATTCCGCTTACAGAATCCATCGCGGAAGTGAATCGCGACGCGTGGAAACAGGCGCTGCTCGGCTGGCTTCTGGGGTAAACTCTCTCCGCATTCCGTGTTCTGGGGGAACTCGATGCGCCGCATCCTTACAATTCTGTGTGTCAGCACTTCCTTGGTGGCAGGAATCTTCTTGTCGCGCGGAGCGTCGGCAGACGACATCGCCGAGCGCGCGAAGAAGCTACACTTCTCTTCGATCGTACTCGACACCCACGACGACACCACGCAGCGCTTTTTCTCCAAGGACTACGACCTCGGCAAGCGCAATCCCGACGGCCACGTGGACATTCCGCGCATGCGCGAAGGCGGCATGAATGCGATTTTCTTTTCTATTTGGATCGACGGGCGAATCATGGGTCCGCCCGCGGTCCAGAAAGCGCTCGACCAGATTGATGCCGTTCACGAAAATGTCGCCAGGTATTCGAAGGACTTGGCCTTCTGCCGCACCGCAGAAGAGGTACTCCGGGCCCACGCACAGGGAAAGATAGCAGCGCTTATCGGCGTCGAGGGCGGCCACATGATTGGCAATGACATTCGCATCCTCCGCATGTTCGGCGACCTGGGCGTGCGCTACATGACGCTTTCGCATTTCTATAACGACGAATGGGCGGACTCCTCGACTGACAAGCCCGTCCACAACGGCCTCACTGATTTCGGCAAGGATATTGTTCGTGAAATGAACCGTCAGGGAATCATGGTGGACATTTCCCACGTCAGCGACAAAACGTTCTATGACGCGCTGGAAGTGAGCAAAGCGCCTCTCATGGCCTCGCATTCCTCCTGCCGCGCGCTCTGCAATCATCCCCGGGATGTGTCCGACGACATGATCAAGGCCTTGGCTGCCAAAGGTGGTGTCATTCAAATTAACTACGAGCGCAGCTTTATCGACCAGGCCTACAAAGACGCCTCCGACAAGTTGTCCGGAGGAGTGGTCGCGCAGTTCGACGCCATCACGAAAACTTGCGGCGACGATCAGGAATGCGTCACGCGGAAGATGACGGACGCACAAAAGCAATTGACTGCGGAAGGCAAACTTCCGCACGTGAGCTGGGAAAAGATCATCGAGCACATTGACCACGTCGTGAAACTGGTCGGGCCGGATCACGTTGGCCTTGGCTCCGATTTCGATGGCGCGAGCATGCCTGACGGCATGGAAGATTGCTCGAAACTCCCGAAAATCACTGAAGCCCTGATGCGCAAGGGCTACAAGGACGACGACATTCGCAAAATCCTCGGCGGCAATTTGCTGCGCGTAATGGAACAAACGGAAAAGGTCAGCAGGGAAATGCAAGCGCGGTAACAGCCTTTTGATGTTTCATGGAGAAATGAGAATTGAGATGCTCGGAATCCTCTTTAGGTCCACACTCTGCGTTTCGACCGCTTTGCTGGTGGCGGCTGCCGTGAACTCCGACGATATTTCTACACGCGCCCGGAAACTACACTGTTCATCCATCGTTGTGGATACCCACGACGACACGACCCAACGCTTTCTTGACGCAAAATTCGACATCGGCGCGCGCCATGCCGACGGCAGCATCGATGTTCCGCGCATGCGCGCAGGCGGTTTGGGCGCAATTTTCTTTTCCGTTTGGATTCCCAGCAAAGTCACAGGCCCGGACGCGGTTAATCGGGCACTTACACAGATAGACGCCGTTCGCGAGCAAGTGCGCGCGCACCCGAAAGACCTTGCCCTGGCGACCACCGCCGCGGAAGTTCGCACTGCGCACAAACAGGGCAAGATCGCGGCGCTTATGGGCGTCGAGGGCGGCCACATGATCAACTCCGACCTCGACGCGCTGCGCAAATTCGCCGGGCTTGGTGTTCGCTACGTGACGCTAACGCACAGCGGCAACTGCGAATGGGCGGATTCTTCCACTGACAAGCCCGTTCACAATGGTCTTACCGATTTCGGCAAAGACGTCGTCCGCGAAATGAACCGCCTCGGTGTGATTGTGGACATTTCCCACGTCAGCGACAAAACTTTCTACGACGCTCTCGAAATCAGCAAAGCTCCGATGATCGCATCGCACTCCTCATGCCGCGCCCTTTGCGACGCCCGCCGCAACATGACTGACCAGATGATGAAGGACCTTGCCGCGAAGGGGGGCGTGGTGCAGATCAATTATCATTCGGGGTTCCTAAGCCAGGAATTCCTGAATGCGGAAGTGGCGAATCCGGAGATCAACAAGGCCATGGCTGCAGAAGTTCAGAAGCGGTGCGGAGACGACGAAGCCTGCCAGTTGATTGAAGGCGACCGTCTCACGCGCCAATACGTAGAGCAGGGAAAGTTGCCGCGCGTGGACTGGACGAAAATCATCGCACATATTGATCATGCCGTGAAAGTAGCGGGGGTAGACCACGTGGGCCTGGGCTCCGATTTCGACGGTGCCAATATGCCTTACGGCATGGAAGACGCTACCAAGCTTCCCAAAATCACCGATGCGCTTTTGAAAAAAGGCTATTCCGAAGGTGACGTAAAGAAGATTCTCGGCGAAAATACATTGCGCGTCATGGCTGAAGTGGAGGGCGTCAGCCGGGAACTGTCCAGGCAACCACGTAAATAGGATTTGCTTCAACCCCGTTGACTCCAGAGGAGAAGGAACGACGATGCGAAAATTAGCGGCAGTAATTCTTGTTGGTTTGTTTTATCTGACGATGCAAACGTGGGCGCAGACTTCCACGCAGGCTCCCGCAAAGCCGAAGCCAACGGCGCCCACCGCTGGCAAGCCTGCGGCGGCGGCAGCCACCTATGATCGAACTTTGCTTCGTCCCACGATGCTCAAAGAAACAGCTCCGGAAACGTTCCAGGTCAGATTCGAGACCACCCGCGGCGATTTCGTCATGACCGTCACCCGCTCCTGGGCGCCCATTGGAGTGGATCGCTTCTACAACCTCGTCAAGCATCATTTCTACGACAACATGGTGGTGTTCCGCGCCGTTCCGGGTTTCGTGGTGCAATTTGGTATCAGTTCCTACCCGGCCGTGTCTGCCGCCTGGAGCAAGGCCGATATAAAGGACGACCCCGTGACGCAGAGCAACAAGCGCGGGTTTGTGACCTACGCCAAAACGCCGGCGCCCAACTCGCGCTCCACGCAGATCTTCATCAGCCTCCGGGACAACTCTTTTCTGGATACTCAGGGATTCGCGCCTTTTGGCGTGGTCGACGCGGCCGGCATGAAAGTTGTAGAGATGCTCTACGACCAGTATGGGGACCAGCCCACCAACGAGCAGGATCAGATCTCGAAGGCCGGAAAAGCCTATCTCGACAGCAAGTACCCTAAGCTGGATGTCATTAAGCAAGCCACGGTGGTCGGCCCCGCGGCAGCGGCCACAGCTGCTCCCCCCAAGCCTGCGGCCCCCAAGGCCACGGCTCCTCCGGCCCAAAAGCCGCAATAAATGATGCTCGGCATTGATTACTTTTTTGAATCTCATGCATCTAATCTTTTTGAGGTGGTCTCTTTGACAAGAACACCCCTCAGAAAGTATCCTGCTGCTTTATGATGAACTGCGGCCAGATGATGTGTTGTCCCTGTGCGTGCAACGCTGCGTGTTGCATGTCACCCATCTCTGGCCAGAGGAGTTTCCGGACTTAGCCTAGCTTAATCATCAAGTTCCGAAGCCCACTCGCCAGAAAAGCTGGTAAGTGGGCTTTTTTGTTTTTAGTGACGATCTTTCGCGAGGAATGGATTTGGGGGCCACGGTTTATGACTGTCGCAACAACAAATGAAATCGAAGAAAGGCACAGCCGCGAAGCCATTGAAGCGGAGATCGCGCATTTTGAAGAGCGCGCGCAGCAGCTTCGCAGCGGCACCATCACCGAAGAACAGTTCCGCCCGTTCCGCTTGAAGCACGGCACCTACGGTCAGCGCCAGCCGGGCTTCCAGATGTTGCGCGTAAAAGTCGCCGCGGGCGTGCTGAAGCCCTCGCACCTTCGCGTCTTGGCGCGGATTGCCGACGAATACTCCACGGGCCGCGGTCATCTCACCACTCGCGAAAACGTCCAGTTTCATTTCGTCAAACTCGAGAATGTTCCCGCTGCCATGCGTTTGCTCGCGGACTGCGGGCTGACCACGCGCGAAGCGTGCGGCAATACGGTGCGCAACGTGACCGCCTGCCCGGTCGCGGGCATTTGCCCCGGCGAGGCGTTTGACGTCACTCCGTACGCTTTGGGCGTTTCTCGTTACCTCCTGCGCCATCCGGATTTTCATGATTTGCCTCGCAAATTCAAAATCGCTTTCTCCGGATGCGCCGACGATGGAGGTTGCGCGGTTGCTGGCATCCACGATGTTGGTCTGATCGCACAGGTTCGCGGTTCGAACGGCACCGCCCACCGCGGCTTCAAAGTTCTTGTCGGCGGCGGGCTAGGAAGCCTGCCGACCGAAGCTGCCGTTCTCGTGGATTTCTTGCCAGAAGAGGAATTACTGCCGACGATTCAAGCCGTTCTCCGCGTCTTCAGCGAAACCGGCAACCGCAAGAACAAGTTCAAAGCGCGCCTGAAATTCGTGCTGCGCGAAAAGGGCATCGACGAGCTCCGCCGCCTGGTCTTCGAGAAACGCAAAACCTCGCAAGCGCCTGCCGAAGTCTTCACCGCGCCTTCTCCGATCCAGCCGGCGCTCGTCAACATTTCTCCTGCTCCTTTGACCCTCGCTTTGGACAATGGCGCATCGGATTCCGAATACGACAGCTGGGCTGAACACAACCTGATGCCGCAGCGCCAGACGGGCTACGGCGCCATCTGGATCAAGCTCCCCGCTGGAACGTTTCACAGCCGTCAGATGCGCGGCCTCGCCAACCTTCTCGAAAGTCAAGATCTCACGGGCGTGCGCATCGCCGTCAATCAGGACCTGGTGATTCCGTGGGTGCCGTTCGACCGCGTGCGCGCCATCTACAATGAACTTCGCGCCCTCGACTTGGCTATTCCCGGCGCTCACCATTTCTGATGTCACCGGCTGCCCGGGAGCCACCACGTGTAACCTTGGCATCACGCGTTCGCTCACGTTGGCTGACGAACTCTCGCGCGCCCTGGAAGGCTACGACGATCCCGAAATCCAGAAGCTCCGCATCAAGATCAGCGGCTGCCCAAATTCCTGCGGCCACCATCACATTGCGGATATCGGCTTTTACGGGAACATGCGGAAGATTGAAGACCAGCAGGCGCCCTACTATCAACTGCTCCTCGGAGGCAAAGTGAGTGCCGATGGCGTGCACTTTGGCCGTCAAATCATGGCTGTTCCTGCGCGCCCCATTCCTGCAATCATCCGCGAGCTCCTGGCCTTTTATCAGCGAGAGCGTCAGAGCGGCGAATCGTTCTCCTCTTGGGTGGGGCGTACGCCCGACAAAGCGATTGTCGAGCGGCTTCATCCGCTGACGGAAGTCACGAACTCTACCGAAGACATTTTTCTCGATTGGGGCGATACCGAGACTTTTTCTCTTAAACTGGGCCGCGGCGAGTGCGCCGCCTAAAGGAGCACATCGATGAGTGCAGCACCAAATTCGAACGCAAACGCTGTAAAGGCTGGCCAACGCTGGAAGTTATCGCTCGACTCTTGGGCCGTCGTTGTTGCGCTTCTGGCGGCGCTGCTGGTTCGTGCGGGAATCTTCAAACACATTCCGTGGTGAGAAATCCGCTCACGAGGAGATGACAGATGGCTGATGTGCTTACGGTTCCCCAGGTCCAACCGGTGCAGCCTGCTTTGCGCTATTTGCGCGTGATACCGGGAGTGCTGCTGCTCTTTGCCATCGGCTACGCGGGAAAATTGCTCGAACAAAATGTCGGCGGGTACGCCAAATCGCACCACTGGACGTTTCCCAACATCGAATACGTTTTGTGGGCCATCGTCCTTGGCCTCCTCATTTCCAATACAGCGGGCGTCCCGGAGATTTTTCGTAGCGGCGTCGCCACCTACGAGTTCTGGCTCAAGGCCGGCATCGTGCTTCTGGGCTCGCGGTTTCTACTCGGCGACATTCTCAAGCTCGGTGGCGTCAGCCTCGTGCTCGTGGCCATCGAAATCACCGGCTCCATCGCCTTCATGACCTTCCTGGGCCGCGCTTTCAAACTCAAACCCAAGCTGACGTCGCTTCTCGCCGTGGGTTCCGCGGTTTGCGGCGTGAGCGCCATCATCGCTACGAAAGGCGCTATCGAAGCCGACGACGAGGAATCTTCTTTCTCCATCGCCGCGATCCTTGCGCTCGGCGCTTTCGCGCTCTTCACGTTTCCTGTGATTGGCCACTTCCTCCATCTCAGCGACAAGGCCTATGGCCTCTGGGCCGGCCTCGGTGTGGACAATACCGCGGAAGCCACCGCCGCTGGCGCGCTCTACTCTGACGCCGCAGGCAAGCTCGCCGTCCTCGTCAAGTCCACGCGCAACGCCATGATCGGTTTCGTCGTTCTTGCCTACGCCATCTACTGGGCAAGCAAGGGAAAAGCTCAGGTGGTAGGGAACAAGCCCGCATTTCTCTGGCAGAAATTCCCCAAGTTCGTGCTGGGTTTCCTGCTCATCTCCGTGCTCGCCACTTATGGCTTTTTCAGCAAGGATCAAGTCGGCGCGCTGGCCAATCTTTCCCGTTGGGCGTTCCTCTTGACTTTTGCAGGCGTTGGTCTCCGCACGAATTTTCAGGAAATGCGCAAGCAGGGGCTTCGGCCTTTCGCGGTGGGCGCGATCGGCGAGGTGGTCATCGCAGGGTTTACACTCGGTTTGGTTTACGGCGCAGGCAAAATCTTCGGCTGGTAGTTGGATTCAACGCAAGCAAATTGGCGATGAAGTGATCCTGTGGTGCAGCTGGTTTCGTTCTGACGCCGTGCGCTATTCGCTTTTCCGCTGTTGCACGCCCTTCACCGCCCCGAGGATGAGGTTGTAGGCCGCCTGCCGCGAAATGCCAGTCTTGTCGTGATCGTCGTAAGGCATAGCTGCTACTCCGAACGCGCCCACCTTTTCGTACTTGAACATTTCCGTCAACGCCGCCGCTAACTCCGCGCTCGTGGGCCCGTTCGGCACCGGAAGAGCCACGCCTGGCACTTCACGCGGATCAAGCCCGTCCATGTCCACGTGAACGTAAATCACGTCGGTAAGATCAGAGAGCCGCTTCATCTCACGGTGCAGGTTCGCCGAACGCGTACGCACATCCTCAAGCGTGAGTTGCTGAATCTCCGAGCGGTCCAACAGTTCTTGTTCAAGTGGGTCGGTATCGCGCACGCAAACTTCGACGATATGCCGCGTCGGCAGCGCCGGTTCCAGCCCAGCTTTCATGCGCATCCGGGTAAGGCATTGGCCCGCCGCGATGGCCACCGGCATTCCGCCGAGCATCCCGCTCAGGGTCGTCTCCGGCGTGTTGAAGTCGCCGTGCGCGTCAATAAACACCATGCCCACGCGCAGCGGCTTCGCAGAAGGCCCGGAATGCTGCAAGCCGCTCAGCATTCCCAAAAGCCCGTTGCAGTTCGCCAGCAGCCCGAGGGGAAGAGAACCACGACGCCGTTCGTCCACCAGCAACTTCGCCATGTCGCCGCTCGCCAGCGCCAGGTGATTCCATGAACCGTACGCCTTCTCTTCCTCCGTGCTTAACGCCACCGTCGCTGTCGGCTGCACCTGCACACCTTGCTGCTCTAGCAGCTTGCGAATGCCGCCTTCTTCCAAGTAGTCCGGCCCGCGCGACGTGTCCGGAACATTCCGTTCACCCACGTACGGCATCTTCACCAGCGCCACGCGCACCGGCTTCGTCTCGCTCTCGTGGCTCCTTGCTAGCGACATGGCTACAAATCCAAGCAGACCTGCAAAAACGAAAGCCTTCCAATGCCTCATTGCTTTTCTCGCCATTCCTTCACGATTGCTGATCTTTCAAGCCAATGGATTTCTCCAACGCCGCAAGCCTTCGATTGAGAATAGTGATCGCCACAAACGTGCCAAAACCCAGAAGTCCTGCGATCCCTGCCACAGAATCGAGATTGATTCTCAGCACCGGCTGCAATTCGTGGCCCGTTGCCTGATGGTAGAACGGCATGGCAATCAGAAACAGAGAAAGCAGCAGGACGTAATAGTGAATAATGAACTTCGACGGCTTCATGGATCCCCCCACGCCGAATCAATGAAGATAAGCTACTACCTTACAGCCCCAGAACTGTGACGAGTTCTTTCACCGAACTCGCCGATTTATGCAGCGCCGCATTTTCTTCCGGCGTAAGTTTGATCTGGATAATCTCGTCAACGCCTTTTGCGCCGAGCTTTACCGGCACGCCGACGAACAACCCCTTGATTCCATACTCGCCTTCGAGGTACACGCAGCAGGGCAGGATTTTCTTCTTGTCCTTAAGGATCGCTTCCACCATTTCCACGGCTGCCGCCGACGGCGCGTAGTACGCCGACCCCGTCTTCAGCAGATTCACGATTTCCGCTCCGCCTTTGCGCGTGCGATCGACGATCGCGTCAATGCGCTCCTTCGGCAGCAAATCGGGGAGGGGAATTCCCGCAACCGTCGAATATCGCGGCAGTGGCACCATGTCGTCGCCATGTCCGCCCAGCACAAACGAGTGCACATTCTCCACGCTCACTTTGCATTCCATCGCCACGAAAGAGCTCATCCGCGCCGAGTCCAGCACGCCCGCCATGCCCATCACGCGGTTTTTCGGAAACTTGCTGACTTTCAGCGCCGCTTGCGCCATCGCGTCCAGCGGGTTCGTCACCATGATGAGGATGCAGTTCGGCGAATGCTTCACAATCTGCTCGACGACGCCTTTCACCACATCATAATTCGCCTTCAGCAAATCGTCGCGGCTCATCCCCGGCTTGCGCGGAAATCCCGCGGTGATCACCACCACGTCGCTGTTGGCCGTGGCGGAATAATCTCCGCTCGCCGTGGAAATTCCGACCGCGTTCGAATCGGTTCCCGTAATCGGCCCGGACTCCAGCATGTCCAGTCCTTTTCCCGCCGGAGGCCCGTCCAGAATATCCGTCAGCACCACGTCCGCCAGCTCCTTGTCCACAATGCGCTGCGCCGTGGTCGACCCCACAAAACCGCCGCCTACCACCGTGACCTTTTTTCTGCCCATGCCTCTCCTTGTCTCCTCCAAATCCTTCTCTGCGAGCCTCCTGTGGGCGCTGCTTTATCTTTATCCTTTCTTGCTCTTGAGACTATCTCGCCGTTGCCACACCCTTCATATTTTCTATGATCGCCGACGCAAACGCCGAAGTTCCCAGCTTGGTCGCGCCGGGCATCAGTCGTTCGAGGTCGTACGTCACACGCTTTTGCTGAATCGTACGCGCGATGCCATCCTCAATCAGCCGCGCCGCTTCTTTCCATCCCATAAACTCAAACATCATCGCGCCCGAGAGCATCACCGAACTCGGATTGATGACGTCTTTGTCCGCGTACTTCGGCGCCGTTCCGTGCGTGGCTTCGAACACGCCGTAACCGTCGCCAATGTTCGATCCCGGCGCCATCCCCAAGCCGCCAACCTGCGCCGCGCACGCATCGGAAAGATAGTCGCCGTTCAAGTTGGAGGTCGCCAGCACGCTGTACTCATCCGCGCGCATCAGCACCTGCTGAAACACGGAGTCCGCAATGCGATCGTTGATCATCAGCTTCTTCTTCCACTGCCCCTTGCCGTGCGTCGCGTAAATCGCGTCCAGCGTTTTCTTGGCCTCGTCATACACGGTTTTCTTGAACGCCTCCGTCGCCTGCTCGAGTCCCGGCTCGATCATGGCCGCATTTTGCTCGACGGTCAGAGCTGAGTTCTTGTCCTTGTTGTCGATAATCCAGCTCTCCCGCTCCGTCACCGTTTGCGCGCGAAACTCTTCGCGCGCCAATTCATAGCCCCAATCGCGAAAAGCACCTTCGGTAAATTTCTGGATGTTCCCCTTGTGCACCAGCGTGACGCTCTTCCGCCCATTCGCCAGCGCGTACTTGATCGCCCGCCGCACCAGCCGCTTCGTGCCCGTCGGCGAAATCGGTTTGATGCCCACGCCGGAATCCCAGCGAATCTGCTTCTTCCCATCCTTCAACATTTCGCCGTTCAGAAACTCCAGCAGCTTCTTCACTTCCGGCGTTCCCGACTTCCATTCGATCCCGATGTAAACGTCTTCGGTGTTTTCCCGGAAAATGAAAACATCCATTTTTTCCGGCGCCTTCACGGGGGAGGGAACTCCGGCAAAATACTTCACCGGGCGTTCGCAGGAGTACAGGTCTAGAATCTGCCGCAGGGCGACGTTCAACGAGCGAATTCCGCCGCCGACTGGCGTTGTCAGCGGACCCTTAATGGCGATGCGAAAATCGCGGATGGCGTCGACCGTGTCGTTCGGCAGCCATTCCCTAAACGCGTTGAACGCTTTTTCTCCTGCGAAAACTTCAAACCACGCAACGCGCCGTTTCCCGCCGAAGGCCTGGTCCACCGCTGCGTCAAACACGCGCCGCGACGCTTTCCAGATATCGCGCCCCGTGCCGTCTCCCTCGATAAACGGAATGATCGGTGTGTCCGGCACTTGCAGCTCGCCGCCGCTATAGCCGATTGCTTTTCCGTCCGCTGGTACGGGATTCCCGTTATACGAACTCTTCATGGAAACGACTCCTTGCTCCGTTGGTCGACTTCTTTGCGGGCATGTAGGGGGCGCGTTTTAGTTTACCCTGAGGAACGAAGGGCGCGTCCCCGGTTATGTCCGTCGCGGGCATGAAAGGAAAGGGCAGCGCCGCTCTGCAACAAGCGCCCCGATCTGAGGCAGCCAGGGTGAACTGGAGAAGATATCACATTCGTCATGCGACGAGTATAATGCCAGCCCGTTACCCATTCTCTCGTACAGGAGAAACACACATGGTCATGGATTGGAACCAATATCACAAGGAAATCGGCGCCCGCGTCGGCGAACTCGGCAAGCTATCCCCCGACACTTTGAAGGGATACCTGACTCTGAATGGCGCGAATTCACAAACCAGCAAGCTTGGTGAAAAGACCCGACAACTCATCTCGCTGGCCGTTGCCGTCACCACGCGTTGCGACGGCTGCATCGTGTTTCACACCGATGCCGCGTTGAAGGCGGGCGCGAGCAGGGAAGAAATCTCAGAGGCCCTGGGAGTCGCCGTCAGCATGAACGCCGGCGCGGCGCTGATTTACTCCGCCCGCGTCCTCGATGCGGTCGAAGCCAAGTCCGCCGCCGCTCACGGCGCCTGAGATCCATCATGTTGTCATTCCGAGGGCGAAGTCTGCGCGAGGAATCTGCTGTTTTTGGTTTGCATTGTAGGGACGCGTTTCAGCGCATCCCCCATCTTCTGTCGGGAGCCGATTCCTTGCTTCGCTCGGAATCCTGATTTATCGCGTCCTGCTAGAGACGTGCGTAGAGAAAACTACGAACCAAAACTAAGAACTGAAAACTGAGTACTGATGACTGAAAACTGCCTTCAGTCGTAATACTCCTGCCCCAAATGCGTAATCAGCTCCTCGCCCATCATCCAGCGCAGTGTGTTCTTCAGCTTCATCGACTGGATGAACAAATCATGCTCGGGATAAAGTCCGGGCGCCGTCATGGGCGACTTGAAATAGAAGCTCAGCCATTCCTGAATGCCGCGCAGCCCTGCGCGCTGCGCCAGATCCAGGAACAAAACCAGGTCGAGCACGATCGGCGCCGCGAGAATCGAGTCGCGGCACAGGAAGTCCACTTTGATCTGCATGGGGTAGCCGAGCCAGCCGAAAATATCAATGTTGTCCCAGCCCTCTTTGTTGTCGCCGCGCGGCGGATAGTAGTTGATGCGCACCTTGTGGTGAATCTTCCCGTAAAGCGACGGGTAAAGCTGCGGCTGAAGAATGTATTCGAGTGCGCCTAGCTTCGATTCTTCCTTGGTCTTGAACGACCCCGGATCGTCCAGCACTTCGCCATCGCGGTTGCCAAGGATATTCGTCGAATACCAGCCTTCCAGCCCCAGCATCCGCGCCTTGAATCCCGGCGCGAGAATAGTCTTCATCAGCGTTTGCCCGGTCTTGAAATCTTTTCCGCAGACGGCCACGTTGTTGTCGTGCGCCAGTTCCTGAATCGCCGGAATGTCCACGGTCAAGTTGGGCGCGCCGTTGGCAAAAGGAACTCCGCTGGTCACCGATGCCCACGCGTACAACATCGAAGGCGCGATCGCCAGGTGATTATTTTTCATCGCCTCGACAAATTTCTCCGGCGTCGAGTGCACCTCTTCCGGCTTAATGAACACTTCCGTGGACCCGCACCAACAAGTTACCAGCCGCGAGACTTTCTTCGTCCTCTTGAAGTTCGCGATGTCTTCCTTGATTTGGAGCGCCAGCTCGTACTTGTTCTTGGCCTTCTTCACGTGCGAGCCTTCGAGCCGCTTCACGTACTCGTGGTCAAACGCCGCTTTCATCGGCTGAATGCCCGAAAGAAACGTCTTCACGTGCGCGAGATGTTCGTGATTCAGCACGCCGGCTTTTGCCGCCGCCTGATACGCGTTGTCCTTGAAGATGTCCCATCCGCCGAACACGAGCTCTTTCGGGTCGGCCAATGGAACGAATTTCTTGATCAGCGGCGAACGCCCCTCGGTGCGTTTGCCCAGGCGAATCGTGCCCATCTGCGTCAGCGACCCTACCGGGCTCGCCTTGTTTCTGCGGATCAGCTCGACTCCCGCCATAAACGTCGTGCTCACAGCGCCCATTCCTGGCAGCAAGATGCCCAGTTTTCCCTTCGCGGGCGCGATTTTAGCTGGCTTTTCCATGCCGCTCCTTGTAGGGGCGCGCTTTAGTTTACCCAGAGCAACGAAGGGCGCGTCCCTTAGATTCCTTTAGTGTCTTACTCTAATCCCTAAAATTCGTCGGCAATGCTTGCCGTCGTAAGCCTTTGTAGGGGCGCAGCAGGCCGCGCCCTTTTTTTGTCATTCCGAGCAAAGCGCGCTTCTTGCGCCCCGGTCGATTCTATGGAGCGAGGAATCTGCTCTCTCATTAGCCTGTTACAGCACGATCAGAATCCCAGCGCGGTCCGACCGACGAAAAATTGGAATTGAAAACAATTGAATCAAGGATGGCAGCAGCAGAAGCGCGCTGCCGCCCCAAACAAACCATTAATGATGAGGGAACCGCCCACGTTTTGCAAATCCGCATAAGGAAACTGAAGCGATTAGCTTCTGGTTGGCGGACGAGTCGGGATCTCACGCGGTCTTTTTGTCTGTCCCTTCCTACGGCGCCGTGGATGGCGGCGGGGGGGCACTGATGATCTCTCCCGTGCTCGTAGTCCAGTAATTTACCTCGATGGTGACTATGACTGGCACGGGGCTCCCAGCTCTACTTGCCGGCTTGAAGTGCCACGCGCTGACCGTTTTTTCCGTCTTCTTGTCGATCTCCTTGCTGATACTCTGCAGTATATGAGTACTGCACACGTAGCCCTTGTCACTGATTACGGCCAGTAATGCCACCGTGCCAAAATACGTCTTGTCTGGAGTCGACGGCGGGGGAGGTGCGACCTTGTTCCGAGGTGCGCTTTAGCAAGCGGAGGTTGAGGCGGACAAAAACCCCTATCCTGCGCACGGCATATAGTCCCGATTGCTAGAACGGCTAGCAGCGCTGACTTCAGCCTCGTGGGTACATTCTAAGACAGGACCTCACCAGAGGCAAAGGAGGGCATCCTCCGGTAAGTCCAGTCCACGTGGGCCGGGTCTTAGAAGGTATAGACGATTACGACAATTCAACTTCCTTTGCACGTTTTCGCGGCCTGATTCTGCCTTAAATTGAAGGGAATGAGGCGGAGCCATTCCGCCGCGGAGGAGTCTCGAATGAAGCTCGTCAATCGCTATGCGATGTTTCTCATTGCGGCTGTTTTCGTTGCCGCGGGAATCACTTTGTCCAGTGCCCCAGCGGGCGCCCAGGACGACGGTTGGCAGATCGTGCGCGCGGAGTACGGCACCAGGAGCAAGCACAACGACGTCACCGATATCGTCAAAGACCTCGTTGAACGCGGCGGCGTGAATGGCCGCGTCGCAGTGAACAATCAAACCATGGGCGGCGATCCCGCTGTCGGCGCGGAGAAACATTTGCGCATCGTGGCCAGGAACCGCAAATATGAAGAGCGCGAATTCGACTTTAAAGAGGGCGGCTTCATCGAAGCGCGCACCTTCAACGTGAACTTTCGCCAGAACGACTGGGACGATCGCCGGGACAACTACGGCGACCGCGATCGCGATGATTACCGGGGTGTCCGCATCGTCCGCGCGTATTATGGATGGCATGCCAGCACTGTCAATGTGACCGAAGTGCTGCGCGGCAGAATGCGCGACGGTCAGATCAGCTTCGTGGTCACCAACAGCGCCCTCGGCGGCGACCCGGCCGTCGGCGCGGATAAGATCCTCGTGGTCATCTACCGCTACCAAGGAAGGGAAGCAGCCGCCATCGTCCGCGAAGGCAATACGCTTGCGCTTCCATAACACAACTTTGTGGGGCACGCTTTAGTTTATCCACAGGAACGAAGGGACGCGCCCCCAACAGGCTTGGCTTTCAACATGAGGCGGCCAGCAACCTTCGCCAGCTCTACTATTTTTTTGGCCTTTGTCGGGCGCGTGTGCTCTCATCCGGTCAGCGCTTGTTCGGATATCGCCGCAGCTCGAAAATCAAATACGCGACCACGGCAAGATTAATAAACAGGGCCAGGCTCCGGCCAACACTCACGCGCCTCGCGAGCTCATAAATCTCTATGGGCAGCAGGGAACTGGTCGTAATGATGGTGAAATACTCCGCCCAGCGTTTCTTCAGCGCCAGACCCACGCCTTCCACCAGAAAAACGGCCGCATAAGCAAACGTGCCAATGCTCAACTCCATCAGCCGGTGGTCATCCAGAATGGAAAGCTTGTCCAATAGGAGATCAATGAAGTGGTTGTGCGGATCCACCTGGAACATGTTGATCCAGTGTTCCACCACTCCTGCCACGTCTTTGTGAAGCAGCTTCAGCGTGCCCACGCCCACCGCGATCAGCGCCAACGCTTTCAGCAGCTTGAACGCGGCGATGACCCGGAGGCCCCGGCCATGAATTGCTTTTACAGGCATTCCTCTGCGCGCACCTTTCTGACCAGCAAGGGGATCCTTTCCACGAACGGGGAACATTACACGGAAAGAAGGCCTAGTGGAACTGCGGTCATCTCAGAAGAGTTGCCAGGGCTAGTGGCGCTTTTCGTTGGTGAAATCCAGCGCACTGACGGCGGTGATGCCTACGAGCAGCAGGATGGCGGCGAGCAACGCGAAGACAATCATCAATGGAGTCTCCTGGTCTTTGCTGCGCTCAAGAGGTGCAACTCAATCGCCAAGCCCTAACAGCTATAATTATCAGTGATTTGCGATTTGGACATGGCCAACAGAAGTAACGATACCAGGACACAAGCGGACACAAATTTCCTGCACCCAATGTACTGGTACCGCCTCGTCCTAAGATTTCTGTCCCGTCGCGCACCAACGCAACAAAAAGATGCTTGGTTGGACAAGTCAGGGTAGCAACTGGGGGGTCGGACCTTTAGGTCCGACATCAAGATCAGCAGCAAATGAGCCGGTGTAGACCTTGGGCTTCAGCCCAGGGCGCGCAGCGCCCCTGAGGAAGTGATTCTGCCTCAAGAAACCAACTAGCTCTTGTTCAGCCGGATCGAGCCATCGCCCGTGTGGATCGTAAGCGTCTGGCCCCCGCCATTCATCTTGCCACGAACTTCGGACCTCTTGAACGTGCCTTCCACGGTCACGGGGATGCCCAGGCTGATGTGCCCATCCCCGGTGGTGGCATTGATGTCCGCTTGAAAATCGGCAGGAAGGGCAACGTCCACGCTGCCGTCCCCCGTGCGCAGGATCCAACTCGTAGCCATTTTGGAGCCGGGGAGTACTCGCGTATCGACGCTCCCGTCGCCGGTCTTCACGTTCAGCGCCTCGAACCGTCCCACCAGCCGGATATGCCCATCGCCGGAGTCCGCCTCGACCTTCCCATCCAAATCGCGGGCCTCAATCGAGCCGTCCCCTGTGCGGAGCTTGATATCGCCCTTCAAGGTGTCCACAGTGATGCTGCCGTCGCCGGTGTGTAGGTCTATGGTTCCGTTGAGCGTGTTGGCCTTCACCGACCCGTCACGCGTGTCCACATTGACCGACCCATTGATACCGCTGGATTCCACCGACCCGTCACCGCTATGGACTTGCAAATCGCCTTGTTGCGGCATTCGTACTTCAATGTGCAGCCGTCGGCCATTATGTCCCCAGTTCAATTGAATACCCCAATGCGCGGTGACTCGCGCGACAAGTTCAACCTTATCACCATCTTGCCGGGCATCTACGGTCAAGTTCCGGCCTAATTCGTAGCCCTGATACTCGACGCGAAATTCCACCTGTTTGGAATCCCCGGAAGTCACCCGCACGCTGCCGTCATTGGTTTCCACGTGTACAGTGGGCCGCCCGGCCACTGTAAAGGACTTGGTGACCTCCTCAGCCCGGACCTGGGGCACCGCGAACGAAGCCACCAGCATGGCAACGCTCGCAAATCCCAGCCGATAGGCCCTTGCCGCTTGGTAGGGCCGCGCTTTAGAGCCTCCCCAGCGGCTTGCCGAGCGTAGAAGATCTCTCATGTCTGCAATTCCCTCCGTAAGGCGCAAATCCCGCGTTCTGCTACAAGGTACGCAGTTCCGAAACGAAATGTTCCCCGGCCCGGGACACCCAGGTTCCTTACCGATGGCCCTTGGCAGCCTGTTTCCCATGTGCCGCGCCCGGTTTGCCGCGCAACGCTGCCAAAAACTCGTCAGCGGGCAGCGTATTGATAACGTTCTTTTTCTCCAGCCAGCCCCTCCGCGCCATGGTCACGCCGTAGCGGATGAACGAAAGATTGCCGGTGTTGTGTGCGTCCGTGGAGATGACCACCTTCACGCCGCGCTCCTTGCACATCCGCAAATACACATCCTTCAAGTCAAGACGGTCCGGGTAGGAGTTGCATTCCATGGCCACACTGTGTTTGGCGCAGGCGTCCAGCACCTTCTCCATGTCGTAGTCGAAAGGATCGCGCCGCAACAGCAGACGCCCTGTGGGGTGCGCGATGATCTGTGTGTAAGGGTTTTCGATGGCCGCAAGAATGCGCTCCGTCATCGCCGCACGGTCCAGATTGAAGTACGAGTGCACGGAGCAAACGACGACATCAAGCTGCGCCAGGATTTCGTCCGAATAATCCAGCTCTCCATCTTTGAGGATGTCGACTTCCGCGCCTGCAAGCACCCGGATCCCCAGCTCTTTCTCGCTTAGCCCGTGAATCTTCTTGATATGAGCGGTGGCCCGCTTTTCATCCAGCCCATTCGCCACCGTCACCGCTTTCGAATGATCCGTAATCGCGATGAACTCGTGCCCGAGCTTGCGCGCCGCTTCCGCCATCTCTTCAATCGAATTCTTCCCGTCGCTCGCCGTCGAGTGCATCTGCAAATCGCCCTTGATGTCCTTCAAGGTCACCAGGTGCGGCAGTTTGTGCTGTTCCGCGGCGGCAATCTCACTCGTGTTTTCGCGCAATTCCGGAGGAACGTAATCCAGCTTCAGCTTCGCGTAAATCTCCTCTTCCGTGCGCCCCGCCACGCGCTTTTCGCCTTTCAGCGTCGCCAGCACGTACTCGTTGAGCGTCAGCCCCATGTCGTTCGCGCGCCCGCGCAGCGCCACGTTGTGCTCTTTCGAGCCCGTGAAGTACATCAGCGCCGCGCCAAAGTTCTCTTTCTCCAGCAGCCGCACGTCCACCTGCAGCCCGTTCGAAACAGTGAAGCTGACTTTGTTCTCCCCATGCGCCAGCTTCTGGTCAATGTCCGGAAACTTCAGAATGTGTTCGGCCAGCGCATCCACGTGCTTTTGCGACGTGAATCCGTCCCCCAGCGTCACCAGCAAATCCAAATCTCCAACCGTTTCTTTCCCTCGCCGCAGCGAACCCGCGGGCGTCACCGAAGCCACTGCTTTCCCTGCCTTTTCGATGTGCGCCGCAATCGCCAGCGCCGCATCTTCCGCCGTGCTGATGAGAAAACGCCCCGTGGACTTCTTGAAAACTTCCACCGCCTTCAAAATATTTTGTTCGCTCTTTTCGCCAAATCCCGGCAAGTCGCGCAGCTTGCCCTCTCTCGCGAGCTTCTCCACATCCGCTACGGTTCCGGCTTTGAAGTTGGACCACAGGAACGCCACTTTTTTTGGTCCCAGCGACTGCAGTTGCAGCACGTCCAGAATCGTTGCCGGATATTTCTTCAAGAGTTTTTTCCGCAGCGAATAGTCTCCGGTCTTCACGATCTCCTGAAGATGCTCGACCATCCGCTCGCCGATTCCCGGCAATTCCTCAAGCTTCTCCGGCTCTTTGACCAGCTGCTCGATCGATTCCGGCAAGCTGTCGATCAACTCAGCAGCCTTTTCGTAACTGCGGTACCGGCCAATAATCGCGCCATCAATTTCCAGAAGCTGCGCCGTCTCGCGGAGAATCCGCGCAATCTGTTTGTTGTCCATGGCCGCCAATTATAGCCCGATCAGTTTCCGAGTGCCCGACGACTCGCCCGGAACCTCATCCTTCGCTTCCTGCAACCCTATTTCGGGATAGTTTCCGAGTTGCCGGCCGGGAGGCGTTCGCCCGCCCGCCGAGTCAGGTAGAGCCCCTCGCCTGGATGGCGGAGGAGCGGCCACCGGCATTCGCATAAGCGGAGTAGAGCAGCGTGCGCTGGCAGAATGGAAGGTAAGCAAGTCCAGCGGCACACAACAGGACTAGCCCCTGAAGCTGGCCGAGGAAGAGCAATGGAGTGGCAGTCCAGACGGCGTCGAGCAACAGCACCGCCGGAAACAGCATGCGGAACTTCACGCCGAGGTCAGCGTAGTCGAAGGCCAAGGCAGTGAACTGATAAAGCCGCACAGGTACGCCGAGGACGCCAGCCGTCAACAAGACCCCGCCCAGCATAGGCGACGCGTAAAGCTCGTGGCTAACGCGGAGCACATCGTGGAATTTGTAGAGTGCCAGCGCGTACATCGCCAGGTAAGAGAGTTGGACGAGCATGAGCAGCGCCCGGACCGTCCCGCGCGATATCGAAAGCGGCGGTGCAGGGCCGGCAGCAATTACGTTAGCGGTTCGGCTCGACGGATCGAGACTTCGACGCAAAGCTCCAAGGTCGAGAGCAAAATCGCGAGCCGACACGTAGCGCTCATCAATGCGCTTGCGCAGGCATTTCTGCAGAATGCGCCCGAGTTCGGGTGGAGCGACTGGATTCTGTTGCTCCAGGGATGGTACTTCTTCCTTCAGAATGTTGGCGATTGTGGAAGAAGGCGACTGGCCGAGAAAGGGGTTGCGGCCCGCGGCCATCTCGTACATCACGAGACCAAGTGCGTAAAGATCGGTACGCGGGTCCACGGGCTCTCCTTCCAGCTGCTCCGGAGCCATGTAGCCAACGGTGCCGACGAGGAGGCCGGCCTCCGTGGAGCGCGTGGCCGTATCCGCTCCCGTGGCGCCAATACCCACTCTGGAGGCTAGCGGCCGAAGAAGTTTTGCCAGGCCAAAATCGAGGACCTTGACTTGGCCGCGGGATGTCACAAAGAGATTCGCTGGTTTGATATCGCGATGGACGATGCCCTTAGCGTGCGCGGCGTCCAGCGCGTCGGCAATCTGTGCGCCGACGTCCAGAAGCCAGGTCGTGTTGAAGGGCTTTTGTCCGATGTAATGCTTGAGCGTCTGGCCCTCGAGTAGTTCCATGACGATAAAGGACACGCCCTCGTGCTCATCGATGGCGTGGATCGTGCAGATATGGGGGTGGTTCAAGGCCGATGCCGCACGGGCTTCCCGCCGAAAACGATCGACAGCCTGGTGGTCCCTGGAAAGCTCTTCGGGGAGGAATTTCAGCGCCACGGAGCGACCGAGACTGGTGTCCTCGGCTCTGTAGACTACACCCATCCCTCCGCCACCTAGCTTCTCAAGAATTCGAAAATGCGAAATGGTCTGTCCGACCATAATCAGGAGGAGCCTGCTCTTGGCGGGCCATGTTAGGCCCGGACCGCAGGCAAGTCAAACGAAGATAGATCCAAGCCCTTGGATTCTCTAAGCATATCCCCAAAAAGGACGACAGCGTAGTTTCCTCCCTGGGCGCCTAGTCGCTGGAGGCCCGAGTGTCCGGCCAAGATGACGATGTCAGGAGATTCTTGCGGCGTGGAGGCTCTAACTTGCAAGTTGGAACTGCGCCATTCGCTTTATTTCCTTCCACATTGGCTCGCAAGAGGTAAGGACTGAAGAGTGCCACGGACAGTGTCAGGCAGTTTGGCGATTTCGAGTGAACGGAGGAGGCAGCCATGCGGAGAGTACTGTTAGCCGGGTTTTTGGCGTTCGCGTATCCGCTGCCAGAATCAGCAGGCGCGGCAGAATTAAGGCAAGAAACCACGGAGGCATTCAATCACTACGTTCGCGTAACCGAAGCTCGGATGGCTGAGGGCCTGCGGGACGGCCGGAGCTTCCTCTGGGTGGACAGCCTTCACGAGTTGCAACGAGATAGGCGCTACGCTCAGCTTCGGGAAGGGGAGATTGTCATCGAGCGGTTGGAAACGCTCGAAATAGAACAGCCCATTAAGGTGCCTGACGGCCTGGTCCACCATTGGGTGGCGCTAAGTTTTGTACCTGGCGTAACTCTTCAGCAAGTTCTGACTCTCTTGCAGGATTACGATCATCACGAGGCTATCTACAAGCCGGATGTGTTGCGCGCGAGACTCCTCGTCGCGGATGGAAACTGCTTCAAAGTCTATCTGCGCCTTCACCAGAAGGCGATTATCACAGCGGTCTTTAATGCAGAATTCGATGTGACTTATTTCCCTGTGGATCAGAGCCGTGTCTACAGCCGAACCTACTCCACGCGAATTGCAGAGGTGGAACACGCGGATCGATTGGATGAACGGGAAAAACCCATCGGTAAAGATCGGGGCTTTCTGTGGCGACTGAACAGCTATTGGCGATTTCAAGAGAAAGATGGCGGAGTCTACATCCAGCTCGAGTCCATGGCGCTAAGCCGCAGGGTCCCAGCACTTCTCGCGTGGATGGTTAATCCTCTCCTGAAGAGTATTCCAAGAGAGTATCTCTCGCGGCTGCTCACCTCCACACGCGCTGCCCTAACCAATAGGAGCGCCGCCGCTTCGTTTGGCGCTTTCCCCTCGGTGAAGCAGCTCTCCACGCAGTTTTTCCTCGTTGCGCCGTCTTCTGGGCGGAGCAG
>QHYM01000211.1 GCA_003223295.1 Acidobacteriota bacterium
CATATTGTTATTGCCGCACTGGACCGGCTGGATAAGCCCGGTGCCCAGCAGGGGCACAAGCACGAGATCAACGCCGTTGAGTCGTCCATAGACGCGGCTGTAGCCCCCGCGAATTACGGACTTACCATGTCCCATCAACTTACCCAGAACACCAGAGTCATAATTGGGGTTCCAGGCCGCAGCGATGCGGGGACTGAACGAGCCATAAAACGGCAGATACGGGTACTTCTGTCCGCCGCCTGTGTTGCCCACCAGAGCAAAGCCAACCACAGGGTTGTAAACCTGCCCTTTGAGCGCAGCAGCCTTGCGGGCGTTCAAGTAAGTCTTCAGGTCAAGCTGCTGGCCGGCATCGTCCACCAGTTCGATTTGCTTGCCGAATTTCTCCACCGGTGGCATTTCGAGGGTCCAGCCCAAGCCATACGTCAGGGTCAAGGACGGCCTCATGCGCCAGGAATCGCTCCAGTAGACGTTGTAGTAAGGAATGGTGCTCTGGTCAAAGGCGTGCGTAAGCGGAGGATTCAGGGCCAGCGTGGGCCCCGAGCGCGTGTAGGCAACTTGGGAGTCCGTGACGATGCCCAAAACTGCGGAAACGTCGCGAGCCCACTGCGTTGAATCTACGCCGGCAGGATTGGTACTGCTGAAGTCTATTAGACCGCCGCCGACGCTATCTCCGAGCTGGTAGGTGGGCTGGTAGTTGATACCGCCGCCGTTATCCGAGCGCTGGTGGTAATTGTAATTGCGCTGGTAGGCGCCGCCAAAGGTGAAGAGATGGTTGCCCTTCAGCATAGTGATATCGTCGCGGAAGAACTTGTCCTGGCCGTCCCAGAAACGGGTGCGGACGTTTTGAGTGTTAACGTTATAAGGAGACAGAGCTACAGGCCCCGCGCCGCCGACTGTACTTTCGCCAAAGGGCTCAAGAGCCCCGCCGAGCTGGGAGAACTGCGGCACCCCGCCGGGATTTGCCCAGGACCAGTAGTTACGCAGATAGCTGAAGTGGAAATCGTTGGTCGTATTGGGTGTGATGTTCGTGGTCAGCCCGGCAACGAAGTACCAAGGCTGCTGAGGACGCGTACCCAGAATGGCGGGAGTGCCCAGCTTGTCGCCAGGAAAGAAGCCTCCTATGTCAACCTGGCTCGTGGACGCTCTAACTAGTTTGTAGTAGCGGTAGCTGGCATTGAAATGCCATTTTGCGCCGAAATCATGGTCCAGGCGCGTGACTGCGAAATGGGAGGTGTAAGGACTCGAGGCATTAGCTCTGAATGCCGCTACGTTGACGCCATCACAATATGTCGTCCCAGAAAATGAGCCGCAGCCACCGCCTGAATTCGGCTCATTCGGAAGGGGCATGTTGGTGTCCCACATTTGCTTGACAAGGGAGTTGATTCCGATGCTGCGCGGATCACAGGCGGCGGCTCCGGACGGTCCGCAATTGGTTCCGGTGTTTAAGTTGAACACGGTAGGGACTGGCGCCGGTCCGCCTGGCGCTTGGCAGGCGGCATTACACACGTCCAAGGTAAGAATACCTGCGCGCATGTTAGCAGATGGCACCAGTCTCTCAACCGTTGTGGAGCCGGGCCACCAGAACCCCTCGAAATTACCAAACATATAAGTTTTCCCGCCCAAGACCTTCTTTGGAATGATGGGGCCACCTCCGGCGGCACCTGCTCGGTTGTAATGGTAGCTGGGCAGCGGATTGCCCGCCGCGTTGTTATCCCAAGTGTTGGCATTAAAATTATTGTCGAAATAATATTCGTAAGCCGTGCCATGCCAGGAATTCGTGCCGCGCTTCGTAACAACTTGAACTTGCGCACCCGCCGAGCTGTTGAAGTCGGCCGTCTGATTGGCGGTATTCACCTTGAACTCTTCGACGCTATCAAGCGGAGTCGGCATCACGCCTGTAGGAGCTCCGCCGATCGAGTTCGAGACGATGCCGCCCGACGGATCGCCAGCGAAGCTGGGCGTATAGACCTGCATGCTGCCGTCCATGTCATTGGTATTCTGTCCGCCGTCGAGCAAAAAGGTGCTCTGGTCCACGACCGCACCGGCCACGCTACCGTCCGGGGAGACCCCCGGCTGCAGGGTTACGAAAGTGCTGGTGTCGCGTCCAATGGAAGGCAAGGACTGCAAGAGGTCACCTGCGACGGTACTGCCCACCGTCGCATTCAGGCTCTGTAATTCAGCACCGCTAGCCGTGACTTCCACAGTTTGACTCACCGAACCGAGCTCCATGCTAACGTTCAGCGTGAGCGCCGTCCCTACTGTCGCTTCCTGCTTGGTAAACTTCGCGGCTCGGAATCCAGACTTGCTTATGGTTACGTTGTAAATCCCAGGAACCACGTTCGCGAAGATATACCTTCCCGTGTCGTTGGTAGCCGCTGTTCGCTCTGTGTTGGTAGCAGTGTCAACCAGCGTCACTGTAGCACCGACAACCGCCGCACCGGACTGATCCGTGACTGTTCCGGCCACAGTCCCCGAGTTCGCCGCCTGCCCTCTGGCAACCGGTGAACACAGTAAAAACATCAAGCAGAGGAAAGTACAGAGACAGCACAAACCAAATGCCACTCGCTTACTAGTCATTCCACTACCTCCTGATTTCCACTCGGATCCGCGTTTCCACGTCCTGGAACGAAGATCATTAGTTGAAAGATCGAAGTAAAAGAGACTGCGAGATTCCCCTGGAGACATTGTCCACCCGCAGTCTGGTCCTTGACCTCGCTCAAGCAACTTCACTACCAACCGACCCGCAAACACCAAAGGCAGCAAATTCTATGCTTTATCTACCGTGCGAATAAATTGCGAATAACTTATTTCTATACTCCGCCATATTCTTCTATGGCGTTTCATAGATATCCCACTGCAACCGAATGGCGGCTATATATCGCTCTCCGGTTGACCTGTCAACATGAATTCGTTGCAAACTGCCACTAGATTTTTTCTAAACAATATTTGGACTG
>QHYM01000212.1 GCA_003223295.1 Acidobacteriota bacterium
ACGCTCCCTGGGGCGTCAAGGACTACGGCTTCCGCGTCATCATTGCCCCGAGTTATGCCGACATTTTCTACAACAATTGCTTCAAGAACGGCATTCTCCCGGCCACATTGTCGGAAGAGCAGGTCGAGGAGCTTCTCCAACGCAACGAAAAAGAAGAAGGGTATTCGCTGACCGTGAATTTGCCCAACCAGACCATCGCGGATAAGCAAGGCCTGATGTTTAAGTTTGAAATTGCCCCTTCGC
>QHYM01000213.1 GCA_003223295.1 Acidobacteriota bacterium
CCTCGCGCAACGTGCAGCCTGTCGCGGTCTTATCGTAAGCGATGGTAAAATTTTCGACAGGCGATGGCAGCGTGGAAAGTTTCATGTCCACGCGGGCCAGTTCGTCGCTCTCATACTTGTAGGGGATACCCCATTCGCCGGTCTTCTTGTTGATGATGAGCGTCCACTTGTCCGCGTTTGGAATGACGAACAGCGTGTAGCTGCCCGCTGGCACATGAATGCCACCGATCATCACGTCCGCTGTAGTAACGAACGTGGTGGCCTCATTGGCGCCGTTGCGCCACACTTTGCCATATGGTTCCACCCCACCGATCATCTTTCGCCCTTTAAGGCGAGGGCTGGAATAGTCCGTCTTGATGGTTTTGCCGCCGCCAAGATCGCAGGAAGCTGACGCCGGCGGACTGGGCCTCGACGCCTTGTCCATCTGCGCCGACCCCAGCAGGGCCATCATCCCCACGGTCAGGCATCCAACTCCCAGAAATGCAACGGTTCTCTTCATGGTTTCCTCCCCTCGGAAGCTTTCCGCAAACATTGAAGCGGATTTGGCGTTCCAACGCAACTGCAATTGCCCCGCCCTCTTAAAGACGCATCAGCCTGCATCTCGTTTCTGCCCTTTGCTTAGAACCTTGCACTACAACAAAAAAGGGTTTAAACCTAGCAATAAGCCGCCTGGAGGCCATGGAAGCATTGGCCCTGGCCCGGGTTGCGCAGCAGGGATTTGTCTCGAGGAGGTGTCTATGGGGGAATCACGACGTCATTTGTTGACGGCATTATTGGGCACTGCGGGTGTCCTTGTCGTGGAACCTCTTCTCGCCGGGCCGCAGGCACCTGCACCTGGTTCGGGAGCCGCGCCGAAGGCCAAGGTTTACCCCAACGGGCGAGACCCCAACGCAGCGACGGGCATCGACGAACCCAGTCGGCTGGACCCCAAGGCCATCGAGCGAGCGAACCAGCAAAAGATCAGAACGGACGTCGCAGAACTTTACGAAATGGTTTCCGACCTTAAGGAACAAATCGAAAAAACAGACGCGACTTCCACATTATCCGTTTCTATTTTGAAGAAAGCCCAGCAAATCGAAAAACTGGCAAAACAAATTACAAGTCTTGCCAAAAGCTAATCGAGCATCTCCTTTGTTTTCATAACGCTCCGCCCGCAAGTCTTGGCAGTATTGAGATTTCTTGGGACGCCTTGTCATTGGGTTGGGGGGCAGTGTGAATTTTCTTGATCGTGACAATAGGGGTCAAATTCAAAACCGACACACTGGCGGTCATTGCGGTCATTAACTTCCCTTTACACACGGAAGAAAGCTGTGCTAGCCTGAACGTGTCGAAGAGAAGAGGAACATTTCAGGGGATAACGGAGAGGGGCACTTGAGCGCGACAAAATCAGTGTTGATCGAACAATTCCGCACCCATGTCAAGGACACAGGCTCGCCCGAAGTGCAGATCGCGCTTCTCAGTGAGCGGATCAACTATCTGACCACGCACCTCAAGTCCCACGTGAAAGACCACGCATCCCGCCGCGGATTGATCATGATGGTCAATAAGCGCCGCCGGCTGCTGGACTATCTCAACCGCCGTGATCCGGATCGGTACCGCGAGATTGTTGACCGTCTTAGCCTGCGCAAGTAATCGTCCTATCTTTAGTTTGCATTCAGGACGATACCCATTGCGTTCTCACGAAGTGACAAATTCCACACGGAGTCTGTCTTCAGGCTTCCGGCAAGATTAGTGCCGGAGTTTCTCGTGGTGTAGTCCGTCTCGGATTCGTTCCCACCTACTCCTCCTTCTTTTCTTCCTCGAAGTTGTCCGCAAACCGGGCAGCACATCGTTAGAAGGCCCTTCGCCACGCGATCGGCCATCAATTCCCTCGGCTGGGCCGGGGTCAAAGGAATGTTTTATGTCTGAAAATTCACACGCACCTCATCAAGTCACGGTGGAAGTCGGCGGGCGTCCGCTGATTCTCGAAACTGGAAGAATTGCGAAACAAGCCAACGGCGCCATTGTGGCGCGCTATGGCGATACGGTCGTGCTCACCACTGCTTGCATGGCTTCCCAGCTCAATGATCGAGACTTTCTCCCTCTCACTGTCGACTACCGCGAAAATACCTATTCTGCTGGAAAGATTCCCGGCGGCTTCTTCAAGCGCGAAGGCCGCCCGTCGGAAAAAGAAATCCTTACTTCCCGGTTGATTGACCGCCCGCTTCGACCGCTTTTTCCCGAGGCCTGGCGCAATGAAACCCAGATTGTCAGCATGGTGCTTTCCGCTGATAGCGATAATGACCCCGATGTCATCGCCGTCACCGGAGCCTCCGCGGCCTGCTATGCCTCGGACCTGCCGTTTGAGAAGCCCATCGCCTGCGTCCGCGTTGGCTTGCTCGATGGCCAGCTCGTTGCCAATCCCACCGTCGCTCAGCAAAAGAAGAGCTTGCTGAACATCGTCATTGCTGGCACGGAAGAAGCCATCGTCATGGTCGAATCCGGCGCGCTGGAGGTTTCCGAGGACACCGTCGTTGACGCTCTCGAATTTGGCCACGCGCAAATCAAGAAGATTGTCGCTGCTATCAAGGAGCTTCACAGCCAACTGAAACCCAAGAAAGTCGTCGTCGAGCCGCTGCCCTTCGATCAAGGCATCTACAAGGATCTGCAAAAGAAATACGGCGATCGGCTCCACGATGCGCTCAACACCCAGAAGCATCCCAAGAAGGAAAGCTACCACCTGGTGGATGCCCTGAAGGAAGAAATCCTCGCCACGATTCCCGAAGAGCCCAAGAAAGAAATGGACGAGAAGCGCGCTCTCACGAAGCGCGCTTTTGAGCGCCTTCGCGAAAATATCTTCCGGGACGACGTCCTGAATGCCCGCCGCCGGCCCGATGGCCGCGCCTTCGACCAGATTCGCCAGATTACTTGCGAAGTCGGCTTCCTCCCGCGCGTCCACGGCTCCGCCCTGTTCACTCGCGGCGAAACGCAGGCTCTTGCCACACTCACGTTGGGCACCAAGGAAGACATGCAGCGCCTCGACCTGCTCTTCGAGCAGGATCAGTTCAAGCGCTTCATGCTGCACTATAACTTCCCGCCATTCAGCGTCGGCGAAGTCAAATTCCTGCGTGGCCCCGGACGCCGCGAAATCGGCCACGGCGCACTCGCCGAGCGCGCGCTCTTGAACTTGCTTCCTCCCGAAGCGGACTTCCCCTACGCCATGCGCCTGGTTTCCGACATCCTGGAGTCCAACGGCTCCTCTTCGATGGCCACCGTTTGTGGCGGTTCGCTCGCGCTGATGGACGCGGGCGTTCCCATCAAGTCCTCTTGCGCGGGCATCGCCATGGGTCTTGTTGTCGGGGACAAAGGCAAATACTCCATCCTCACGGACATCGCCGGCGCCGAAGACCATTACGGCGACATGGACTTTAAGGTCGCAGGCACGCGCAATGGCATTACCGCGCTCCAAATGGATATCAAGGTCCTCGGCATCAGCATCGCCATGATGCGCGAAGCGCTGGCTCAAGCCAAGAAAGCGCGCCTTCAGATTCTCGATACCATGGAAGGGACGCTCAACACTGCGCGAACGGAGATTTCCACTTACGCGCCGCGGCTCTACAAGCTGAATATTCCTACGGACAAGATCCGCGACCTCATCGGTCCGGGCGGCAAGAAAATCAAGTCCATCACCGAACAGACCGGCGTCAAAATCGACGTCCTCGAAGACGGCACCGTGCACATCTTCTCCACCAGCGGAGCCTCGGGCGACGCGGCTCTCGCCATGGTCCGCGAAGTCACCGCCAGCGCCGAAATCGGCAAGACCTATCTAGGCAAAGTCGTGCGCCTCGCGGAGTTCGGCGCATTCGTCGAGTTGTTTCCCGGTACCGACGGCCTGCTCCACATCAGCGAAATCTCCGAGCATCGCATCCGCGATGTGCGCGACGAACTGAAGCTCGGCGACCAGGTTCTGGTGAAGGTGCTTTCCATCGAGGGCAACAAGATTCGCCTCTCGCGCAAGGCCCTTCTCAAGGAAGCCCGCGAAAAGCAGCAGAAGGCAGCCGCTGGGGGCGGCGGCCACAACCCAGGATCGTCCGAAGGCGGCGCCGGCAACGCCGGCGGCCACGAATAACCATTTTTGTTCAGACCGTGTAGGGGAAGGGCTTGTCCCTCCCGCTCTGTACCCACGACAACCTGGTCCTAAATCAAAAAGCCCCCGAACCTCTCGGGGGCTTTTCTTATCTCTTCTCTGTGACCTCTGTGGCCTCTGCGCTATCGTTACTCTTCTTCGCTTCTTCTCCGTGAACTCTGTGCTCGGTCCTCGGTGCTCTCGGTGTTAAATCTTTTTCCTTCCTTCTTTAATTACCTGCCGCCTTTGCCTTGGCCTTCCCGCAATGCACCGCGTCCAGCGCTCCCCATAGCGCATCCAGCGCCTCGTTCGTAGTCTTCAAAATCTCTTCCTCATCCCCTTCGGCATGCTCCTCCAGCCACTCGCGCCATGCTGCGCGGTGCAGCTTGTCGGTTTCCTCATGCACCGCGAAGTACGCCAATCCTCTCGGCGCATTCACTCCGTAATACTTCGTCAGCCCCTCCATCTTCGTCGTGGCAATCTCCGGCACTTGCGATTCATACGCATATAGAGCCGCCACCGCTTCCGCCACCGACCGGTCCCCGCAGATTTCCCGGAAGGTTTGCACCACGGCCTTCGTACCCGGCAGGGCGGGGCAGCAGGTGATGTCGTCCTCGCAAACGCCCACGGCCGCCGCAAAATCGCGCCACAATT
>QHYM01000041.1 GCA_003223295.1 Acidobacteriota bacterium
CTCTATACTGGAATCGCTACGCGTATGACTTCCTCCCGCACGATCACCTGGGCCGTAGGAATATGGCTTTTCGTCCTTGCGCTGTACACCGGTATTTCCCTGTCGCATTCGCGTGGCTCGCAGATGCTGGTCGTGTTCGGGGATGTGGTTCAGTGCATCGTGCCGTTGATAGCCAACGCCGGGCTGCTGCTCAATGCGGGCACGCCATACTGGCGGCGCAATATCTTCTGGATGCTGATCGCCCTGAGCTGCACGGTATGGATGATCGGGCAGTTTCAGTGGACCTATTACGAGGTTTATCTTCACACGCCGCTCCCTGCGCTGTATCCCGGCGACATTCTGTTCTTCCTGCGGGGCATCCCATTCATGGCAGCCTTGGCTCTTCAACCGCACCGCAAGCGTGGCGAAGTGCACGCCCGTCTTGGATACCTGGACTTCGGCTTTTTGTTGACGTGGTGGACATTCGTTTACGTCTTTTTTGTGCTGCCGTGGATTTACGCCACCCCCACATCTGCGCAATACAACCACAATTTCAACCTGGTAACCGACTTACAGAACTGTCTTATTGTGATCGGACTCATCTTTTTGTGGCTCAGAACCCAGGGCGCCTGGAAAAAAGTGTACTTCCATCTGTTAGGCGCTTCTGTGGCTTACATGCTGGCCTCATTGGTCGTTGATGTACAAAACGATGTCGGAATCTACTACACCGGAAGTTTGTATGACCTTCCGCTCATTTCTTCGTTTTTCTGGCTGGCTCTGGCGGGTTTGATTGCTTATTTGAATCGCGCGCAACTGGACACTGCTCTGCCGGAAGAATCGTCCGATTCCGCCGACGATCCTACAGTCAGCGTCCACGGCTGGTCCGGCCGCCTAGCGATGGCGGCGGTGATTTCTCTGCCTCTTCTCGCGCTATATAGTTTGCAGACCGACCAGGGAGAGCCGAGCGTTCGGGATTTCCGATTGGTGACGACGATGGTAGCGGCATTGCCGCTAGCGGGACTGATCTTTGTGCGGAGCCACTTTGCGGAAGTGGACCGTGCTCGGCTGCTGGTAAGGTCGGAACAGGCATTGGAAAACTTGAAGCGGCTCCAGGCGCAACTCGTCCAAACAGAAAAGCTTGTTTCGTTGGGGCAGCTTGCCGCCGGTGCGGCTCATGAAATCAATAACCCTCTTGCCGCTATTCTTGGTTTTTCGGATCTCTTGGCCGATGATGAAACCCTGCCGCCCAAGGCGCGGACCACGGCGTCGAAAATCCGCGAACAGGCTCGCCGGACGAAAACACTGGTAGGGAATTTGCTCAGCTTTGCCCGCCAGGTTCCACCGGAGCGCACTCTGCTCGATATCAATACGGTCGTGAACAATGCCGTGCAGCTTCGCGCGCTCGACCTGCGCTCTTCCACGACGCGCATCGAACAGCAACTCGAGTCTGTGCTTCCGGGAGTACGCGGCGACGGAAATCAGCTCATGCAAGTTTTTTTCAACCTCATCAAGAACGCCATTGATGCCATGGACTCGCACAAAGGCGGAGTGCTGACGATCAAGACCATGCGCGACCGAGGCAACGTGGTCATCTTGTTTTTCGACACGGGTCCCGGTATCAAGGAACCGCATCGCGTGTTCGATCCTTTTTACACGACGAAACCTGTCGGCAAAGGCACTGGTCTTGGTCTAAGCATTTGTTTCGGAATCGTTCAGGAACACAACGGAAAAATCCTTTGCTACAACCGCCAGGAAGGCGGCGCAGTTTTTCGCGTGGAGTTGCCTGCCGTCCTGGCGATTTTTCCCGCCAAGGAATTGCAGCAATTCACCACGCAAGGGTCGAATCCGCGCAAGCCGAACTGAAAGTCTCTCTGCTCCGTCGGTGCAAGTAACCTCTGCCAATACCGCGCGCGACTCGTGTTAGAGTTCTCCATCCCCAGCGCGCGTCCTTAGGGAGCAGGGATGACAGAAACTGCCATTCGCACGCAAAAGCTGTCACGCAGATTCGGGAACTTGACTGCCGTCGACGGCATCGATCTTCAAGTTGCGGCAGGCCAGTTCTTCGGTTTCCTCGGGCCGAATGGCGCCGGCAAATCAACCACCATCAAAATGCTCACCGGTTTGCTCGCGCCAACGGCGGGAAGCATGGAACTGCTCGGGCTGGATTTCGCGGCGCATCCTGTCGAGGTAAAACGACAGATCGGCGTGGTGCCGGAAGGCATGGGCCTTCTCGAACGGCTGACGGGATCTGAATATCTGCAGTTCGTTGGACGCATGTATGGGTTGGACCGCGGGACGACGCAACGGCGGGCGAACGAATTGCTGGACTTCATGCAACTTGCCGACCGGCCAAAAACTTTGATCGCGGATTACTCCCACGGCATGCAAAAGAAGCTGGCGCTGGCTGCCGCGGTCATCCATGGACCGCGCATTTTATTCCTGGATGAGCCATTCGAAGGCGTCGACGCGCTTGCGGCAGGCGCGCTCAAAGCTCTGCTCGGTCGCATGACCGAACGCGGTACGACGATTTTCCTGACTTCACACGTGCTGGAAATCGTCGAGCGCCTCTGCAGTCACGTCGCCATCATTCACAAAGGAAGGCTCGTGGCGCAGGGCTCGCTGGAAGAATTGCGCGCAGGAATGTCTGGCGAAGCCGGCAGCAAAACAACGCTCGAGCAAGTTTTCCTGTCAATTGTGGGCCAGGACGGCACGGAGCGCCCGCATCTGGAAGAACTCTCATGGCTGATGTAGCCGGGGCGGTCGGGATTCTCGCGCAGATTCGCCTGGTTGCCGAAGTCCGCTGGCGCATCCTCCGGAACGGACTGCGCAGAAAAACCAATCGCTTCGATCTGCTGGGCATGATCGTACTCGGTGTATTCAGCGGGATCTTTGTCTTAGGGTTGTGTTTCGGATTTTTCGCCGGTGCTTATGAGTTTCTTTCCCATGGCCGCCCGGGTTGGATTGCCCTACTTTTCTGGGGCATCTTTGTTTTTTGGCAGCTTTTTCCGATATTCGCCACCGGGTTCGGAGCTGGTTTCGAATTTCGCTCGATGTTGCGCTTTCCGCTGAACCTCACTGCGTTCTACATCATTGGTTTGGCCTATGGCCTGGCGGATTTCTCTTCCCTCGCCTCGGTGTGCTGGCTGACGTCCATGACCCTTGGCGCGGCCGTGGCGAAGCCCTCAGTGTTGCCCGCGATGCTGATGGTGGTGGGGTTATTTTTGTTGCTCAACGTGACTTTGGAGCGCGTTATCGGGTCGTGGCTGGAGCGGCTGTTGTCGCGGCGCAGAACACGTGAGCTGTTTGTCGCTCTGATCCTTCTCTCGATGGTTTCTCTGAATCTCATCAACCCGATTGTGAATCGCTATGGCGCATTATTGAAGCCACTGGCGCTGCGGGTCATCCCCTATTTTTCGTGGTTTCCGCCTTCGCTTGCTGGCAGAGCAATCGCCGGCGCCCTGCAGGCTCATTTTGCGGAACTTGTCCTTGGCTCCGCGGGGCTCCTCTTCTATGCGGCGGTGTTTAGTGTTTTCCTCTGGCGCCGTTGTTCTGCGCAATATCGCGGTGAAGAGCTGAGTGAGACTGCTGCGCCCGCGCGCGTAGCAGCGCGCCGCGTTGCGAAGGCAGAGGATGTTCCCGATCGCTTGAGCGCGCTGTCGCCGCAGGTGGCTGCGGTCGTCCGCAAGGAATTCCGCTATCTCATGCGCAACAATTTCTCCTTTTTTACGCTAATCATGCCGCCCATGCTGGTTCTCATCTTCAGCTCGATGTTCACGGGAAAACACCCGACGTCTGAACATCAAATCTCCTCGGAGATGTTTTTCCCGGGCATGATGGCCTACCTCATTCTGATCCTGATGGGGCCTGCCTATAATTGCTTTGCCTTCGAAGGCCGCGGCATTCAAACCTATTTCATGGTGCCGCTGCGCTTCCGGGAAGTATTCCTTGGAAAGAACCTGATGCTCCTCTCGGTGCTGGCCGTCGAAATAGGAGTATCGCTGGTGATGCTTGCCTGGTGGTTGGGCTTGCCATCGCTCCCCGTCTTCGTGGCCACGCTGGCCGCGATGGTATTTGCTGTCGTGGGGCAGTTAAGCCTGGCGAATTGGTCTTCCCTCACCTTTCCGCGGAAACTGGAATTTGGCCAGATGCGCGGGCAACGGCAATCCGGTATGGCCGTTCTCACGGCCTTCGCTGCGCAGATTGTGTTCGGGGGAGTTTCGGCTGTCGTTCTTTTCAGTGGGCGCTGGACGGGAAATCCGTGGCTCCCTGCGGAGGCCTTCGCGCTGCTTGCTGCGGCTGCGGTGGGCGGCTACTTTGCATCGCTGGACGCTTTGTCGCGTATGGCCGAGGAGAAGAGGGAAACGCTGATCGAAGCATTGTGCCGGTGACCTAAGCTGAGTTGCATTTTTCCCATGAGGAGAATTCCTATGAAGTGGCGCGTTCGAACGCTCGGCTCTGCAACTGTGCTCTTGCTTCTTGTCTGCTCGTCAACTGCACAGACCTTTTTGGATAGTTCTCGTCTGGAGGAAATCCCCGCGGTCTCCGGGTATGAGCAGCCGCTCATCGAGGAGATTCACAACCAGCTTCGCAGTTTTTCTCCCAAGACCGACAATCTCAGCAATCTTTGGGTCAGCTTCGGGAACGGCTCACCGCATCGCCTGCTGGTTGCGTCGGTCGACGAACCAGGGTACGTCGTCAGCGATATCACTCCGGACGGTTTCTTGCGCGTCCAGCGCCTGCCGCAAGCTGCGCCCAATCCGGTATTCGACACTCTACATTTTGCCCAGGCCGTTTGGGTGATGACGCGTTCCGGAAAGAGAGTTCCCGGAGTTTTCGCCGGACTCAGCGTTCATCTCCAACCTGCTCGTGTGAACGCGCCGAAAATGAATCACCCCGATGAAATGTATGTGGACATTGGCGCCGCCAACGCCGCCGATGTGCATACAGCAGGCGTGGATCTTCTCGATCCTATTGCGCTTCAACGGAAAAGGTTTCCTGTGGGACAAAGTGGAGAAGCGGGGCCGGCCACGGGTGATCGTTTTGGATGCGCCGCACTCTTGAAATTGCTCGAACATATTAAGGAAAGCAAAGCCAAGGGTACGACGACCGTCGCGTTTGTGACCCAGCAATGGGCCGGGGGGCGCGGACTGAATCGCCTGCTGGAAGAGATAAAGCCCGACGAAATGATTTTCGTGGGTCGAATCGCAGCCAGTAGCAAAAGCGCAGCGAAGACTGGCGCTCCAGCTCCCGCGCCTGGGGATGGTGTGGTTCTCGGCGTTGAAGACGCTTCGACTCCGTTGAAGGGGTTTTTCAGCGAAATCAAAGCCATTGCCGAAACCGATGGCGAAAGATTGACACCGGTTAATGGGGCTCTGCCGCGCATGGCGGGCTATGCAAAACCGAACGCGTTTCCGGATCGCTTCGCGCAACTCGGGATTCCAACGCTGTGGCCGGTAACTCCCGGAGAATCCATTTTCTGGAACGACAGCGGGAATCTCGAGCGGTTGCTCGAAGCCTATTTGCAGATTCCGAAACCAGCGTCCGGCCACTTGGGAGGGGGCTCCGGCGGTAGCAGCGAAATTTCTGCGTTTCAGGCTCTCGTGGAGGCTTATGGCGCGAGCGGACATGAGGAAAACGTCCGCAAAGCCATCCTCAACCGGTTGGATCCGAGATTGCAAAAAAAGACGGAGACCGACGCGGCAGGAAACCTGATCTTGCACCTTGGCCTACTCGAAGGGAAATCACCGCACATCGCATTTGTGGCTCACATGGACGAGATCGGTTACGAGGTCAAGAAAATCGAGGACGACGGTCGGATATCGGTGTCGGTGCTCGGAGGCGGCTATGCGGAATACTTTCTTGGGCATGTCGTGCTCATTCATAAAGCGGATGGGAATTCTATAGGCGGCGTGCTCGAGCTGCCCGGAGGATGGGATCAGCCTGGATTCGAATGGCCGCACGGGCCGCGTTCGATGGATGAACCTGCGCGCGTTTACGTCGGTACGCATTCGGCAAAGGAAACCGAGCAGCTTGGAATCAAGGTTGGAGATTGGATCACCATTCCGAAACAGTATCGCCCGCTGCTTGGCACGCGTGCGAATGCCCGCAGCTTCGATGATCGTGTCGGCTGCGCCGCGCTCGTTGAAGCCGTGAGAGCGCTCGGGCCGGACTTGCCCGGGCGCGACGTCACTTTTATCTGGTCCACGGAAGAAGAGGTCGGCCTGAAGGGCGCAGCAGCCGCTGCCGAGCGCCTGGCCAAAGAAGGGCGCACGCCCAATTTTGTTTTTGCCATCGATACCTTTGTTAGCTCCGATTCACCGCTCGAATTGAAACGCTTCGCCGATGCCGAGATTGGCAAAGGCTTCGTTGTTCGCGCGGTGGACAATTCGAACATCACTCCGCGCGAATACGTCGATCGCGTCGTCAAGCTCGCTCGCGAAAACAACATTCCCGTCCAGTACGGTGTTACCGGCGGCGGTAACGATGGAGCCGTCTTCACTCGCTACGGCACGGCGAACATTCCTCTTGGGTGGCCGCTTCGCTATTCGCATTCGCCGGGCGAGGTCATCGACACACGCGACCTCGACGCGCTCTCCAAGATCATCATGGTTCTGGCCAAAAACTGGTAGGCCCTTCGAACCTACATCGCTCCGGGGACGAGGCGCCATCTCCACGGGAACGCCATCCAAACACTGGCGCAATTCGCTTTCGGTTTCTTTCGAATTCCGGCCGAGAACGGTGAGCCTCAAGCTCTCACGCGCGAAGACGCGAAGCGGACTGCTTCGGCAATTTCGCCGATTTCCCCTTCGCTGGAACTCCCTCCCGTGACGCCAAATACCGCAATACTCAATTTACCGCCGCTCGCGTTGCCCTTTTGGGAAACGGACTCGCCGGCAACCGGAAGGTTTGCCCCTACCGGAATGAAAATCGCATGGGTGTACTGTGATTTCATCCACGAAAGGTTTTCCATGGGCACGGTGAAAATCGCTGCATCGCAAAGGTCCATTGCGCGGCGCATCGCACGCAGTTGCTTGGCCGTTTGCGCCGCGCCTTCTTCACTGCCAAACAGATTTACTTCCACCTCTGGATGCAGCAGCGTCCAGCTCCTTAGCGCATTCCTCTGAATGATTCCATCATGCCCATGGAAGGGTTTCGCGGTCGTGAAGAACGTGAGCATGGCTTGCCTGCACTTGCTTTCCGCGCGACTTCTCTACTTCAATTGCTGCCGCTGCGACGCGATGATTTCTTCCAGAATGGTGTCCAGCCCGCGCGTGATTTTCCAGTTGGGGTAATCCTTCTTGAATTTCCCAAGGTTCGAGATGTAGCAGATGTGATCGCCCTTTCGGCCTTCCTCGACATACCGCCACGCCAATTTGTTGCCGCTCATCTGCTCGATGCGCTCGATGGCTTCCAGCATTGAGATGCTGTTCGCGCGTCCGCCGCCGAGGTTATAGACCTCGCCGGGCCGCGGATTCGCCGCAAACTCTTCGATCGCGCGCACCACGTCATAGCTGTGGATGTTGTCGCGCACCTGCTTGCCCTTGTAGCCAAAAATCGAGTACGTGCCGCCGCTCAAAGTAACCTTAACTAGGTACGATAAGAATCCGTGAAGCTCCACGCCGGAATGGGATGGACCAGTCAAACACCCTCCACGAAAGATTCCCACGTTCATTTTGAAGTACCGCCCATATTCCTGCGCGACGAGGTCCGCCGCGGCCTTGGACGCTCCAAACAACGAGTGCAGCGTGCGGTCAATCCGGCAGGTCTCGTCAATGCCGTCATAATCTTCCGTCCGCGCGTAGTCGTAGCGCTTCTCCAACTCCTTCAGCGGAATCTCGTTGGGCGCGTCGCCATACACTTTGTTCGTGCTCAGAAACACAAACACCGCTTCCGGCGAATGCTGCCTCGTCGCTTCAAGTAAATTCACAGTTCCCAAGGCATTGACCTCGAAATCCAGCAGCGGAATCTCCTTGGCTTTGTCATGCGAAGGCTGCGCCGCGCAGTGCACAATCAGGTCGAAACGTTGCCTTCGAAAGAGTTCTTCAATTGCAGCGCGGTCGCGAATATCCAGCGCGGCGTGAGTGAATCGCTTCGTCGCCCTCTTCAGCCTCTCCAGATTCCACAGCGTGTCCCCCGCGGGCCCGAAGAACACGCGGCGCATATTGTTGTCCACGCCGATGACTTCATGGCCTTGCCGGTCAAAATGTTCCACGGCTTCCGAACCGATCAAACCGCTGCTTCCCGTAACGAGTACCTTCACGTTGCAAATCTCTTTCCCGGTCCGCCGCGGAGGTGAAAAATCGCAAGCTCGCGCCGACCCCTCAGGCAGCTCCCATTGGACGGGGGCTGCCGGTTTACGCAAGGACCGTTTTCCCGCAAGGAGAATAGCAGCAGTCCCGGCGTTTTCTGAACGCTGGCGAGAGATTCCGCCACGTGAGCGAAATGAGCCCCTCCTCTCCGATTCCTGTTAGAGAATCTTCAAAATTCCGCTTACTTTTGTCCTAGCAGGCCTAGAAACTCTTCGGTGCGCCCTGTGCTGGTTTTTGAAGCAAGGATTAGATCCCGTGCCACAACTTCCCGCGATCGGAGGCTATGAGATTTTGTATATTTGTAGTACCTGTTTCTGTATTCCGCGTGAATTCAACTGGATGACGTGAAGGTATGCCCTTATTTATCAGCAGTTTACAGCTTTAGGTCTCTGGCACATGAATTGCGAATATACAGTTGCCTAACCCTCGAACTCAATTTACAGGGAATTGAGTTTTCAGCCATGAGTGGCCGATTTGGGGCAGCTTCAACAAAGAATTGGGGCAAGGTAGTCAGCGGGATCCGCTAAATGTCGAGTGTGTCTTGGGATCCATCCTGAGTTTATCCTTGGGCTTGAACTCGTCGATTCTAATTCCGTGGACGGGGCAGTAAGCGCCGAAAGCCTTTAACTTAACTTTGAGAAAAGGGAACGATTGCAGCCTGGCTGCATCGGGGGAGAGAGAAAAAATGAGAAGAGCGATGTATTTGCTGTTAATGGGGGTCCTGCTGCTGGGCCTGGGAAGCACCAACGCTTTTGGCCAGGCCACAGCGAGCGCGACGATACAAGGCACCATCACGGATAAGTCCGGAGCCGTTGTAATTGGTGCCGAGATTGTCGCGAAGAACAAAGGCACCGACATCGCGCGAACTGCGATCAGCGATGCGACCGGTTCCTACCGCTTCGAGTTGTTGCCGGCTGGCACGTATACGCTGACTGTTGCTAAGACGGGATTTGGCGCCGTCGCCCAGACCATCGAGGTCCTGATTGGTCAAACTGCCACAGTAAATGCAGAGTTGAAACCCGGAGTAGCCAGTGAAGTCATCGAGGTTACCAGCGAAGCGCCAATTCTCGATCAGGCGAAGACGGACGTAAGCCAAAACATCACGCCGAAGGAAGTCGAAGAGCTCCCGATGGTCGGCCGGGACGTAGCCAACCTAGCCTATCTTGCGCCAGGCGTGAAAGCCACGGATTCCTATGACCCCACCAAGAACCGCTATGCCATTCTTTCTGTTAACGGAGCCAACGGTCGCAATGTGAACGTAACCGTCAACGGGGTAGACAATAAAGACAACACCGTGGGCGGACCCGTCATGCAGCTCCCCTTGGAAGCGGTTCAGGAATTCCAGATCAGCACGCAGCGTTTTTCGGCGGAGAATGGCCGTTCCGAGGGCGCGGCCATCAACATGATCACTAAGTCCGGCACGAACAACTATCATGGTTCTGTCTTCGGCTACTTTCGTGACTCTGCATTGAATACCAACGAGAAAGTTCCCGACGGCAAAGGTGGCCAGAACCCCGAGCACCCAGATTACAGCCGTCAGCAATTTGGAGGTTCCATTGGCGGCCCCATCCTCAAGGACAAAGTGTTCGGTTTCTTCGCGATCGAACGGGAACGCGAACATCAAGGCTTAGCGGAAACGGGGACATCGCTTGACGAACTTACGATTGCTGCGAACAATGGGCTTGCCGCTCAGCCAGCCGCGGTGATTCCGCGTCCGTTTTATGAGACTCGCTATACCGGCCGCGCGGATTTCGTGCTCAACCCGAAGAACACCGCGTACATCAGCTACAACTCGCAGGTCAATGACAGTCTGAATGACCAGTCCGACGGAACTGGCGATTTGACGAATGGCAATTTCACGAAGAACCACCTGCTGTTGGCAAACCTGACGCTGAGCTCCATTCTTTCAAATTCGGCCGTCAACCAATTTACGTTTGGCTACCAGTATTGGAACAATTTGATAGACAGCTCGATCAGCGCCCCACTCGTTGTATTCCCGAACGCATCGTTTGGTACCAATACGAACGTTCCGCAGCAGTCCATTCAGAAAAAGTGGCAGTTCCGGGATGACTTCTCTAAGACCATCGGCCGCCATAACTTGAAAACCGGAGTAGATTTCATTAACAATCCAATCGAGGGTGGCTTTTTCAAGTTCAGCTCTACGTTGGAAGTCGATTTCGCGGATGATCCTAGCGTGATTACGGGTAATGATCCGCAGTGTGGAACAACGGGGCATCCGCGATGCTACCCACAATTGTTCGCAACTCCAGGTGCTGTCACCGGCATGTCCATCGCCAACGGCGACCCAACGTTCCTCGTGGCCACCAAGCAGCTCGGCCTATACTTCCAGGACAATTGGAAGGTAAACAAAAAGTTGACGCTCAATCTCGGTCTCCGCTGGGACAAGGATTTCAACATGATCGGAGGCTCGGACATCGCCAATAGCCGCACGTATCAGGCGTTGGTTGCATATAACAGCCCGATCTCGAATCCTTATGTCAGGAAGATAGCAAAGGACGACAACAAGGACTTCAGCCCCCGTGTTGGCTTCGCCTACGACGTGACTGGGGCTGGTAAACACGTGGTACGCGGAGGGTACGGTCTATACTTCGGAAACGTGTTTCAGAACATTCCGTTGTTCATGGAACAGATGAGCAACCCAACGATCTTTCAGACCGTGCTCAGCCTAACGAGCCCGAGCGACCCTGTTCCGGGTACAGGCCTTACCCTTGGTCAATGGCAGTACGGCGTCAGTCCGCTTCCAACGATTCCGCCTCCCTCCACGACCCTCGCTCCGCGTAGCGTTGGCCGCCTGATGGACCCTGACTATCGCAACCCGGTAACAGAGGAGTTTAACGTCGGTTACAGTTGGGCGCTCAAACAAAACTCCGCCCTCGAAGTGGAGTACACACATGTTTTGAGCCTGCACGAAAACAAGACCATCAACATCGATCAACGCGTACCCGTGGGTGGTGTTTGCTGCACAGCCCCCCTGAATGGACTTGTGGAGCCAGTGTCGGGCGATCCGCAATTCGCCAGTGTTCGCAACGAGGAATCGATCGGCCGTTCGCACTATGACGGCATGAACATCAGCTTCCGCCAGCGAATGACTCATCGTTTCTCTCTGAACGCAAATTACACACTGGCTTGGGCCAATTCCTATGGAGGAGGCGGCGGTTCCTTCCGCAACTATCCAAAGATCGCCTCGAATCCGTTTGCAAGTTATGAATGGGGGCCCTCACCAAACGATGAGCGCCACCACATAACACTGAGCGGGATCGTGGATCTGCCCAAGGGCTTCCAGCTCTCGCCGATCCTGCAGTTCGGTTCGGCGCGCCCCTATTTCCTTACGAATTCGTATAACACCCTGAACACTGGCGGCGGAACAGGAACCGCGGTTCTCGTTCCGGTGGATGACGAGAGAAACTTCCTCTATGGCCCAAGCTACATCTCTACATTCGTAGGGGCTTGCACTGCGGCGAATGGTACAAACTGCACAACGCAGGCTCAGCAAAATCTCCAGATGTGCTTCTATGGCCAGTGCGCGACGCAGTTCGGAGTACCCCTGTCGCCCCTCACGATTGCCAAATACGATCCTCTTCGCGGAATTCCGTACTTCGAGCTCGACTTGCGGCTGGCGAAGAACTTCAAGTTTGGGGAACGGATGAACCTGCAGTTGGTTGCCCAGGCGTTTAACTTGACGAACCGCGCCAATTACGGCAACGACTTCGGCAACAACATTGCCAGTTCGTCGACGTTTGGCCATCCCGTAGGCTTCATCAACCCGGCCAGCACCATTGTCCCGCTGGCCGTCTGGGGCGAATTGGGCGCCCGCTTGACTTTCTAACACGTAAATCTAGACTGACCAATCGGCATAGGGGCGAACGGTCGCCCGTTCTCCCTATGCCGATTTGTGGTGCCGCCGAAGACAGGTTCGTGTTAAGCGTCTATTACCCGCAAAGGCCCAGCTCATCACAGCAAGTGCGCTCACTTTAGAATCAATCACTTACAACAGTCAAATTTAGTAAGCCCTTTGTTTTGATAACCATCCGAAATGCCCGGGGGGTGGAGTAGGGGGTTCTCTTATCGGATGCGTTAACTGTCCCGAAGGAGTGCATCGGATGTACTATTGGTGCCTCAGCGTCGTTCTACCAGACTCATCGCAGGCCAAATTCTCATCGATCAGAACTTCGTAGGAGGGTGCGATGGGCAAGTTTTCTCGTACTTGGGAACTGGTCAAGCAGAGTTTTGTCATTCTTCGTTCCGAC
>QHYM01000214.1 GCA_003223295.1 Acidobacteriota bacterium
CCCTTCCCTCCGCCGGAGTTACCCGGCTTCCTCGGTACTACGGGCCTCTCCGCCACCCCACACGGCCCGGCCTGTCTCTCGCGAGTTGCCAGTTGATCCTTACCGCGATCCCGCTGGGGCTTCCCGTGTTGCGTCTGGTCTCCTATGCCTGCATGCCGTCGCCATTACCCCGGCAGGTTCGATGAAGCTTGTTCGCTCGTCTGTCTCCATCGACTGCGGCCTTCCCTGTGATAAAGCCAGGTCGGCTCCTGCAATTGTTTTTTCGAGGCCTGCTCAGCGTTCACTCGCGTTACGACCTGCACGCTCACCGAGTCGCCAAGCGACCCTCTACACCGAAGGCTCCGACAGCTTCGTTGCCTCTGCTGCCGCTTCGATTGCTACCGGGTGGAGCGAAACAGTTCCCGGGCGGGAGTTACACCCGCTGAAGTCCAGCGCCTTTTCACGGCGCACTTTATCGTCAACGAGCGAGAAAACGGGAAAAATTAGCCCAAGGTCATTTGTGCGCCCGCCCTATAATTGCGCTCATGAATAGACGAGATCTTGTTCAGCTCTGGGAAGAGCACACCAGGCATGAGTTCGCCACCCGCGACACTGACGCCACACTCGCGACAATGGTCAACGATGCCTACGTAAACCACATTCCTGTGATGACCGGCGGCTATGGCAAAGACGCTCTCCGACGCTTTTACTCGCGTGATTTCATCCCCACAATGCCTGCGGACACAACGCTGACTCCAATCTCACGGACGGTAGGCGAGGATCAAATTGTGGATGAGATGATTTTCAGCTTCACTCATACGCAAGAAATGCCGTGGATGCTGCCCGGCATTGCTCCAACGAATCGACGGGTTGAGGTGCCGCTAGTTGCCATCGTCCATTTTCGAGACGACAAGCTTGCTCACGAGCATATTTACTGGGACCAGGCTTCCGTCCTCAAACAAATTGGCTTGCTCGAAGACCCGAAGCTACCAGTCTTCGGAGCGGAGACGGCGCACAAAGTATCAAACCCCAAAGTTCAATCGTGATCAGGTTCAAAACCCTTTGTCTGGGTCAATGAGCGATATCGCGATGTTACGCCAGTTTAGTTTCCACTCCGGCATAAGTCTCTAACGTGGGTCTAGGCGCTTGGGAAATCAAGATCGACAAAATCTTGCCGATTGCTAGGCTGTGATTCGGAGGTCCTGCATGAGGATGAACATGTCTCGGCGCAAATTCTCGTAGTGTTGGTCGATTGAAGTACAGTTTTTGGGTTGGTGGCTGTTTCGGGTTTTGTGAACGGCAGCAAGGATGGGACGGAGCAGTTTTTCTCGTACGATGACGAGCGCTGCGATGGTACGGACGGCTTGCTGAGGAATAGCGTATCGGTGGGAGTTCGGGAGTTTGCTGACCAGGCCTTTGCCACGGAACTTCCTGATGTCGTAGGCGGCGCGACGAACGTCATAGTTGGAATCCGCCATCCTGGATGTGGAGCGAACTCTGTCCGCCAAGTGCCCGGCAGTAAATCCATCCGGGCAACAAGCCAGAGAGAGCATGGCACTGAGTACGGCTCGGGTTCTGGGCTTGTTGAGGTCGATGCCGCCGACTCGGGTCTTGCCGATTTGCGAGGGAGTAGGAAGTTGATCGAGCGTTTCATCGCTGACGAAGGTGGCATCCATGTAGTACAAGTTGCTGAGGAACTGCTGGAGGATCTGTCGGAGTCGGAGGACGATGTGAGGGAAACGGTCCAGGAGTCGGCCGCAGCGCAGCTCCTTGGTGTTGTGAGCAATGGCCTCGAAACGAAGTACGTGTTCGCCTTTGGTGTATGCCTTCAGAGTCAGCTTGCCGAAGTGTAGCTTGAAGATCGTCAGGTCATAACTAGGTGTCTCGACCACGGCTTCTAAGCGAGGTGGTTTGCCTTTGCGGTCACGATGGGGACGGCCCTTGAAGCCGAAGATGGTTTTCAGATTTTGTACGTTTAAGCGGGCTCGCGTTCGATCAATCAGTCCCTGAAAGATCTGCTCCATCTGTCCTCCCAGATGGAAGAGTAGATTCCGGCTGTACTCCACCTGATAGATCGAGTATTGGTAGCGAAATCCGCTCCTTTGCTGGTCTTGGAGATCCAGCGCGAAACAGAGACAGGAAGTGTAGATCCAACGCTCGCAGACTTGGCGCAAGCGCCCTGTAGTCCGAGCTTCGGACAAGGTGTCTGCGACTTTGGCCAAATCTGCGGGCTTAGAGACGAGGGTGAAACAGTTCCCCTCTTTTGTAAAGGGGATGCCGACCTTCTTGGCTCGGCAGGCCACGTACTCATGGCCGTTGAGCATGATCTGTGCACCAAATGGGGGATGGCCCGACATCTTGATGGTGATATGGCCCCAGTCGGGGTCCAAGATGTGGAAGGAGTAGTGATTGATGTAGCGTGGCTTGGCTTCCAGATTCAGAATTACACCGCCGCGGGATCTGTGTACCGTCCACACGGTGGCCACCGCTCGGCCCACCAGAATTAGAAAGAGCCCACTGACCCCGGGATGGTTCTTGAGATACTCCTCTGCGAGTTCATGCTTGTCCTCTTCGCGGCGGCAATCGATGACTGAAACTCGTTGGGCTTTGGCCCAGCCGCGCAGGCGACGACCAAAGTGCCCCGCCATCCGCATCAGGTGAGCATCGTCCAGTTCCTCATCGGAACCATTGTGCAGCTGTCGCCACCACCAACGGAAGCCACCCGCTGAATAACAGGGTGCGAAGTTAGCATTCAGAACAAGACGATCGAGACAGCTGTAG
>QHYM01000042.1 GCA_003223295.1 Acidobacteriota bacterium
ATATTTGTTGAGTGCCGTTAGCGTCTTCAAGATTTCGATTTTGTGCGATTCTTCCGAGCGAGGAAGCGGGATAAAGAGAAACCCGCACTCGGTCGTGGCGTCGAACCGATATGGAAGAACGTTTTTGTCAGCTTCGGCGACTTCCATTGACTTCTTAAATCGCTCCTTGAATAGTCCCATATCAGTCCGATTAAGCTTTGCAAGCTCTTTGAGGATTCGATAGTAGTCGGTCGGAACTTTTTGCGGAGTGCTTCGCCGCCGAGGAAATAGATGAATGATGCGCGAAACATCCCATTCGTCGGTATCTTTCGCCTTCTGCTGCAGCATCTTTAGAAAATACAAGAATTTCAGGGAAGGACGCTCTTCTGGAACATTTCGAAGGAATTGACCCACCAGAGCTTGTTCTGGCACCTCGGAGACAACGTCAGACCACCTTTTTATCACTATCTCCCGGAACGCCAAATATTGTTGAACCTCGGACGGGGTTATCAGGGTTTGGAGAACTCCGAGGTAGTCGCCACACTCAATAATGTGGACTATGCCAGCGGTGGGGTCGTCTTGAAACTTTTGAGAGGCTAATTCCGAGGGTAGCTTGTTTTCCGATTTATAAAGAATTAACTTGTGGACCCTTTTGTCCTTAGCATTTGCGAGGTTAAATTCATGCCCTTGCCTGTTCGTTAGGGTGATGGAATCGTAGGTGTTTAGATATCTCAGTGTGTTCCCGATTTGTTTAGTTGCTTTCCCCAGTACTTCATTCTTGAACCAGTTCTCTTCATCTTGAATCGTTGCGCCGAAGCTAGGAAATCTTTCCTTCACCTGGACTACCATGAGAAATTCGTCGAGCCAGACTACGGAATCTGCCAATTCGTACTCAGTTTTCCTGTCTGGCTTGAATGTGTTGGAGGAGTAAGTAAACTCTCGGAAAAAGAAGCTTTCGTTCATATTTCCGAGGTCATTTTCAAAACTCATCGGGCACCGCCTATTCGTACACCCGGAAATCCTTAGCAATCGTCTGGCAATTGATCATCGGTGTTTGTGGTCAGTGACGAGGCGTAGGCTTAACGGTTTAGTTGCCGCCACTTGATGTCGTCATATTGAACTGGGTGGACATTGAGCGACAGACTCTCTCTAAGAACAAGGGACTGCAGTACTCGATACGTCTCTTCGTCAACCTCCTGGATAGTTTTCGCTGGAATTGGGGTAGTTGTATATATGGACTTGAGCTCCTTCAAGATAGGGGTGTCGATTGCACCATTCAGTAGAGGCTCTATTCGTCGCGCAGTCTTCACATTAGGTTGGGAGCAGTAGTAAACGCAAACCTTGATCGCTATGTCTAGGACCTTGGCACCGTGACCATATGAGGCCGCCTGGCTTGGTTGGACAGCACCGTTCTTCAATTTCTTTTCTGCAGTCACAATCTCATCCGCAAACCATACGCAGAATTTCCGATGGCAAGCTTCATACTCATCACGCGTGTTGATATTTACCAAGTTTCCGACAAAATCCTCGAGTGTTTCTTCAATCTTGGCCTTCGACCCTTCTGAGAAGTTTCTCATCATCGCAGTAAAGCCGATCGCCATATCGATGATGTTTTTTTTCTTGGCCGACTCTGGATCAGGATGGTGGGTCAATTTGTAGCTACTCCTTCGGATTAAGGACTGTGCCTCCCGGAAACCTCGAAGCATCTGACGAGACGGGAGTTATATTTCTTTCATAATTCTAGCCGATGCTCATTTTTCTCACGACACTCCTCGCATCTTTGGCCTCGATCTTCCGGTCGCGTGCTTCCCTCGGGCTCGAGAACCTGGCTTTACGCCATCAAATCGGCGTGCTCCACAGGTCTGCAGGAAAGCGCCCAAAATTGACCGCGGGCGACCGCCTGCCGTGGATCTCTCTGTCGCTGTGCCTCGCCAAAACTTAGAAGCACATTTGAAATCAACAAGATGCAAAAGAGGCTGTGTAACATATTACATGTGCCCTGCGGGAGCCGTAATGGGCCAGGACGAGGTTTTCGGTAGGCACAGTTGCCGGGGCCCGATAAGCGCGTTAACTAGGCAGTTGGTTAGTCACTGGCCGCCTCGCGATAAGCTTTGAGCGGTTAACAATCCGGGAGTCATCACCGGTTCGCTCGCACTGTTCGTCGTTTCCATCCAGTGGATGTTGACACTCTACATCCATAGGATGTAGAGTGTCTACATCCTAGCCGGAATCGAGGGGGGCGTGAAAGAGCGCTACCGGAATCGCATCGAGCTTCTGCAGGGCACGCTCGACCTTCTCATCTTGCAAACGCTGCGCTGGGGGCCGCGGCATGGCTACGGAATCAGCCGCGCCATCCAATCGCAGTCGGGGGACGTTCTGCAGGTGGACACAGGCTCCCTTTATCCCGCGCTGCACCGGCTGGAGCGCCAGAAATGGATTCGAGCAGAGTGGAGGCTGTCTGAGAACAATCAGCGCGTGAAGCTCTATCAGTTGACCAAAGCCGGCAAAAAGCAACTGGCATCGGAGCGCTCGCGTTGGAAACAGTTGCAAGAGGCCATAGGCGGAATACTAGACCCAGGCGCCATGGAGAGCGAGACATGAGATTCCTTTTCTGGCGAAAGCGGCGGCAAGAAGAGCTGAGTGAGGAGATTCAGAGTCACCTCGAAATGGCAGCGCGCGAGCGGATGGAGCGAGGCGAACATGCGGATGAGGCAAAAGCCGCGGCGCATCGGGAATTCGGCAATGCGGCTATGGTTCGCGAAGTGACGCACGATCAATGGGGATGGACGTGGCTCGAAGATCTACTTCAGGACCTGCCTTTTGGCCTGCGGATGCTGCGAAAGTCTCCCGGCTTTACGACAGTGGTGGTGCTGACGCTCGCACTCGGCATTGGAGCGAATACCGCCATCTTCAGCATCATCAATGCTGTGGCTCTCCGGTTGTTACCTGTGCATGATCCGCAGCAATTAGTTCTTTTGGAGTGGACCGCGCGCAAGAAACCGACGGTACACGCCTTCGTTCGTCATAGGGGCTGCCCCGCAGACTCTCAGCGTTCCCCTTCATTAGTGAGCGGATGTTCCGTTTCATACCCGATGTTTGAGCAGGTTCGTGCAGCGCACGACGTGTTCTCGGGAGTCTTTGCGTTCGCGGTCGCGAACAAAGCCATCAAAATAGCGGACCGCCCGACACAGCGACGCGGAATGTTCGTCTCCGGCGACTTTTTCTCTACCTTGGGATCGAGGACCGCCTTAGGGCGCCCTCTCGACCCATCCGACGACGCGCCTGGCGCAACACCCGTGATCGTCTTGAGTGATCACTATTGGCGGACGGAGCTGAACTCCGACCCAGCCGTGGTTGAAAAAACGGCCCTGATCAATCGCCAGCCCTTTAGGATCGTGGGCGTCACAGGCCACAATTTCCCGGAGCTCGACCCCGGCACGCCGATCGACTTTTGGTTGCCGCTTGTGTACGCGGATACGATCGCGCCGAGGCCGAAGCAAACCGATGGCGCCTCTTTATGGCTTGGTGTGATAGCGCGGCTCCGGCAGGGCGTGACGCAGCGCCGCGCTGAGGCAGAAATCAATGCTAGGTTGATTCCCAACGCTACTACCGGCCCTGCTCCTCTTTTCAAGGCGAGTGATGCACCTAGACTGCTGCTTCCGAGCGCTGCCACCGGACTCGCCTCGCTCCGCACGGTATTTGGCAAGCCGCTCTTCGTCTTGATGACGATCGTGGGCCTGATCCTCCTGCTCACTTGCGCCAACGTCGCTGGGTTGATGCTCGCCCGAGCTTTCGCACGACAGAAAGAGATGGCCGTGCGGCGCACTCTTGGGGCCGGCCGTTGGAGGATCATCCGCCAACTGCTCACTGAAAGTATTTTGTTGTCTGTCGCAGGAGGCGCGTTTGGAATCCTTTTCGCGCGGGTGGCAGCAAAGTCTTTGGTCACTTTTCTATCGAACAACTGGTTTCCCCCGCTTCAGATCAACACCACGATTGATTGGCACGTTCTGATTTTCACGATGGCTGTTTCCATGGTCGTTGGCATCATTTTTGGACTAGCTCCTGCGCTTCATAATTCTCGCGTCGATGTAGCCCCGGCTCTCGGCCGCGGTCACGCAAGTACCGACACGAAGCAGTCGTCTCGTCTCGGTAGTGTCTTCGTCGTCGCGCAATCAGCGATTTCGATATTGGTTCTTGTAGGAGCAGCATTATTGGGCCGCACGCTCGTGAATCTCGAAACAACGGCCACTGGATTCAAACCTGATGGCCTTCTCCTTTTGGAGCTCGACATGAGAGCGGGAGGCGTCTCGTTTGACGATCCGCACGTCGACCAGATAAACCAAGAACTCCAGAACCGGCTCTCCGCCTTGCCGGGTGTGGTTTCTGGAAGCTACTCAGGAAATGCGTTATTGGCTGGCGGCAGGTCCGGCACCAGAGTGAACCTCCCCGGAGAACCCCCTTTCGACGTGGACACTCTTGCTGTCGGTCCCGCCTTCTTTGAAACAATGCGAATCCCGCTGGTGGCAGGTAGGACTTTCACACAGGCCGACTTCTTGCCCTCCGCGAAACCAACGCCCATCGTCGTCAACCGAACCTTCTCCCAAAGCATTTTTGGCGATGGAAGGCCGCTTGGTCGTGCCCTCACAGATGCAGACGGCCAACTTATTCAACTGCAGGTCATCGGCGTCGTGGGTGACACGAAGTACGACAGCCTTCGTGACGACATGCGCCCAATGATCTTCATGCCCGACACATTCCTGTTCCCCGTTTTTGAACTGCGCACGGAAGGTGATCCGAAGGCATTGATTTCAATGGTCTACGACACCGTTGGGAGCGTGAACCACGATTTTATCGTTCTGCACATGATGACTCAGACCGAGCAAATCGACAGAAACATCTTCCAGGAACGATTGGTTGCCGCTCTTTCGATTCTTTTCGGGCTCCTTGGGCTGCTGCTTGCATGCATCGGGCTTTACGGAATCGTGGCGTACGGAGTCATTCGGCGAACACACGAAATCGGTGTCCGAATGGCGCTTGGTGCGCAGCGCGATGAACTGATATGGCTGAGCGCTCGACAAGGGCTTGCCCTCACGTTGGCCGGTGTCGCAATCGGGCTTGCCATAGCCGCCGGCCTCACGCGGTACCTGGGCAGCTTGCTCTTCGGAGTGCGGCCTATCGACCCGTTGGCGTTCGGAGCCATGTCTCTCCTACTCGGCTCAGTCGCGTTTCTCGCGTGCTACGTCCCGGCACGACGGGCTACTCGCGTCGATCCGATGGTGGCGCTGAAATACGAATAGTTTCTGCACTTTGTTCGCCTTACATTCCAGTCAAAGCCACCAAGTGGACGTGTAGTCGCCAAACCGGCACTATCGGGGTTAAACTTCAAGGCTGACGGTTTTAGCGAACATGACCGGTAGAGCGCGAATCGAGTGGTGGTTATCAGTCGCCCCGCCTTTCTTCGATGTTTGAGCGTCCATCAATTTTGAAAATGAGCGTCCCCATCGCGGCAAGTATTCTAGCTCATCGATAGACTGGCGCTAACTCTGGTAAGCCTAATCGGAAACTTGAAATAATCGCTTTAATCAGGCATCTGAGGTTGTCAGTTAGCAAAAGCTCGCTGCGTATGCCGGTTGTCCAATCATCTATACTCGAACGACCCGCGAACAGTGGGCGTGGGAACAGTAAGCGATGGAGGGAAAGGTAATGGAGTATCCGCAGTTTGGGTTGAGTGGGCGAGTGGCGTTGGTAACGGGAGCGGCACGAGGCTTGGGACGGGCAATTTCGCTGGCGTTGGCGCATGCTGGTGCGGACGTGGCGCTAGGTTTGCGCGATGCACAAGCGGACTCGGGATTGGCAGCAGAAATACGAAACATGGGGAGAAAAGCGCTGCCGCTACAAATGGACATACGGAAGATGGAGCAGATTTCTAGCGCCGTGGACCAAACTGCGAAAGAGTTCGGTCGAGTCGACATACTGGTGAACAATGCCGGGATCGCACCCGAAAATCTGGCTGAGGATGTGCGTGAGGAAGACTTTGACGCAACATTGGCCGTGAACTTAAAGGGGACATTTTTTGCGAGCCAGGCCGCAGGACGGTTGATGATCCGGCAGAAGAGCGGGACGATCATCAACATGAGCTCGCAGGCAGGTTTTGCGGCGTTGCCGACGGAGTCGATTTATTGCATGACAAAGGCGGGAATCGTACATCTGACCAGGTGTTTGGCGGTGGAATGGGGCAAGTACGGGATCACCGTGAACGCCGTGGCGCCGACGTTCATCCGCACACCGGGTACAGAGAGTGCACTCTCGGATGCGGCATTTCATGCGGACACATTAGAACGGATCGCTGCGCTGCACCGCATTGGCGAACCGATGGAAGTGGCAGGAGCGGTCGTGTTCCTGTCCTCCACCGCTGCATCGTTGATCACCGGTGAGACGATTTTGATTGATGGTGGGTGGACCGCCCGGTAAGCGCTTCGCGAACGTACTTGGGCACGACATCACAAGTCCGGTAAGTGCGTTTGGACGTAGCCGCCCGGCGGCTAAGGGTTTTCCCGCACATATCTTAATCGCGATCGACAGGCTGAAATGTGATACACGAAGTGCAATCCGCTGCCCCTGCACTACCAGTGTCCACACCGATAAACGCTACGTGATTGGTCGGTGGGGCGAGTGGGGCAATTCAGAACCCCTCAAAAAATCTAAGTGATTGTGGCGCCGCGCCTTAGCTTAGATTTTTCCTCGTTCGCAATGAGGAGGCCGGGGGTTCGAATCCCCTCTCGTCCACCATCTTTCAAACTTACATTATTTTTGAAAACCGGGTGAATTGTCGCTGTACTGACTTGTCCGGTTTCCGCGTTTGGACGTAGCCGCCCGGATCGACTTCGAGCTCACACGCGCTAGCAGCTAGGAACCAGCGCAACCTCCAAGGAGTCTAATAAGATATGGTCCAGGCCTTTGCTCATTGTTTAGTGGTAATGCTCTTTGCTTTTGCCCTTCCGAGGCAGATCGATACCCGCAGTAGCGTCCAATTCCGAGAGACCGATTCCTGCGGGTTGCGAGAAACTGACTGCCGGAGTGATTGCTGACGGATGGCCTATGCCCGAGGACCATCGACCGAGACAGATAGTCGTTGAGGTCGTCAGCGTGAAAGACATGAAACCTGCCTTAGGTAGCAAAGTGGAAGCTGTTGTTCAGCTAAAAAACAGTGATTCACAACCTATACAAATACCATGGGGCACCGACCAAAGAATCATCGAACAGGGTCAAAAGCAGGATAGCTTACAATGGGAAGCGGGGACTTTCGAGTTCGTGTTGAGAAAGGGAAAAGGCCAGCAGGTTAGGCTGAAAAGTCTGACATCCTGGTTACACAGCTCTAAGTTTGTTCCCAGTAGTCAGCTCACAATTCAACCCGGACAGCTAGTCTCGGCACTAGTGAGTTTCAAAATTGAAGACGAGTATCAGATAGACCTTCGATTGAAAGAAGGCCAATGGCAGCTCTCGGCAGAGTGGGTTCAAGTCGGTAGAACCTCGCATGTCAAAGACTGTTCGGTCTCGAACGGATACTTCCATTACGACGACTTTTACCAGCAGCAAAATCCTTCGATTACCATTCATGTTATCGGTCAAGGTACAATAAATCAGAACCTGCCTAAGTCCCGGTAAGTTCCCTTCGTTCAAATCTACTTCGGCAGTTAGCGCGTTACCAGGCACTTACTGTGGAATTTGCTTCCGACGTGCCGTCCGGTTGCCGCCGCCACCGAAGAAGCATGCCAAGCCGAAAAGGTAGCCGAAGTTGTACCAAGCTCCATTGTTGTGGACCTCGTAGATATTAAGATTGTTTTTGAACGGCGAGACCACAAAGACGAATGGCGCAATAAAACCCTGCCAGAGCCCAAGCCAAAAGCCCGCGACCGCGTTGTGTTCGCTCGCCGTTCCTTTGGACACGTTAGGTCCCGGAGCACATCCAGCCAGAATGTTCACCAAGAGCACGACAATCACAAATAAGGCCATAGAGGATTTCATCGGAACTCCTCCTTTACCTATGGATACGAAGCAGGGACATGAAAAGTCTCAGAATTACCGTCCGATAGCGCTCATCCCTTTAAACTACGCGGCTCGGCGGAATGCGTGTTCGGACTCCAATGTCCGGTTACCAGGCAGGTCACCAATTCAAGGAGTTGTTCGTCTCCGCATAAGCTTGGTCGGTTGTATCGTAGAATGCGTTGGACTGGTGCGGAAGGTTCGCTAGGAGGCTCCAAGCATGGCGCACGAGTTCAACCTAATTGAGCGGTGCTGGTGATGTCTCGAGTGTAGATAGTTCAGCCGCCTCGCATCGCTGTGTGGCTCGTTGGTTTATTCATCGTGGAAGAGCAAACAGGCATGCAACAGCAGATTCTCGACGAGAGATTCTCTGACATGGCGTCAAGGTGCGGAACAGGTCGCTCCCGTCGCTGGTATTGGAGCCAGAGCGTGAAAACAATCGCAGGTCTCGCTGGCAGAGGATTTCGGACCGCGCCGTGGTTAATCGTCATTACCACCCTTAGCGGTGCTTTGCTGCTGCAGTTTGTTACTGGCAATCTTCAGCGAGTGATTATGGAATTTATTTCCCTTCTCAACCATCATGTGACGCCCTACTACGATTCCAAGCACCTGGACAGTCACTTATTCTGGATGTACTACACCGTCTTTGTGGGGAGTCTCCTCGTATCGCTAATCATCGGTTCTTTTGTTGCGATGGTTGCTAAACGGAGAGAAATGATAGCCACGATGACCCTGAGCTTTGTATCTCTGATAATGACCGTGACGACCTTTTGGACGTTGGTTGCTAGGCATGCACCCGTCGACCCTGTCCTTTTCCCAAAAATCATGGTCAAGCAATTGAGCGCCTCGTTCCTGATTGTCATTGGCGGAATCATCGTCCGTGAGACCAGGTCGGCTGCAGCTCAGAGTCTTTCCGATGCATGACTCGTGTCGCCCCACATTTCACGGCAACTCCCGCTTAGTACAAATCGGAAAAGTAACGGCTGGTCGTTGACCTTACCAGTTAGTGCGTTTACCAGGCGCTAGGCTGATGGGTTGTGAGCGCTACGTGAAGCGCAGGTGCTAGGGAGTGGGTGGAACCGGAATTCCTAGAGCGGCGCATCGGGCGTAATGAGCTTGTTTCCAACGGTCGGGAAGCCAGGCGTCGAGGTCACGGGCTGGCCAGGTCGGGAGATTCACGAGCAGTTGCATGAAGTAGAGGTGCGGGTCCATGTCATGCCGGCGGCAGCTGCTGGTCAAGCTGGCCAGGATCGCGGCGGTCCTTCCGCCGCGAGGGTTGCCCACGAAGAGGGAGTTTTTGCGATTGAGCACCACGCGCTTCATCTCTCGTTCGCTAACATTATTATCGATGGGCACGGCCGCGTCGGTGGTGAACACCGTCAGTGCTTCCCATTGGCCGAGCGTGTAGTTCACGGCGTCGGCCATGGGATGCTTCGGTATCAACTGCTCTTTCCAGATCAGCAGCTTGCGATGTAGCTCCACCAGCAGCGGGACCGACTGTTTCTGCCGCAACTCCAGTCGCTCGGCAAAGGAAACGTCTTTGGTCTGTCTTTCCACCGCAAACAGTGCGTCGATCAACGCGACCGCCTCGCGCGCGATCTCCGGTGCCGTTTTCTCGGCTTCCACGAACTTCCTTCTCGCGTGCGACCAACAACCTGCGCGGGTGATGGCGTTGCCGACCACCACCCCGTTGTAACCCCCGTACCCGTCGGCCAGCAAAACCTGCGTGTAGTCTTTCAGAAATTCCTTCGGGCCTTCTCGACTGCGGTTGAGAGTAAAGTCAAACACGTTATAGGGATTTGACTCGTCGCCCACGTACACCCACATGCGTGCCGACTGCGTTTGGCCCGGGCTCAACATCGGCTGGACGGTGTCGTCGGTGGCCACTACGTGCGATTTCCTCACCCGCTCAGCCATGCGTTGGTATAACGGCTCGACCACATCGGCAACATCCCCGCACCACACCGATTGTGTGGCTCGTGAAATCTCAAATCCTTGCCGCTCGAAAATATCTTCCAGTCGATAGAGTGGGAGGTAATCAGCGAACTTACTGGTCACGATAAATGCCAGAAGCCCGGGGCCGGCAAAGCCTTTTTCGATGGCCGTCTCCGCTTTGGCAGCCACCTCGATCTGCGGATTCTCTCCCTTCCGCTCACAACTGGCGCACGCATACTTTTTGCGGACATGTTCGAGGCGTTCGAAGTGTCCCGGAATGTATTCGATCTGCCAGCTCTTCTCGCTGCCGATCTCTTGGCGCTCCACACCACAACTGGGGCAGGGCCGCTCTTCTGCGCTCAACTCGTATACGTGTGTTTGAGCCGGAAGGTTCTCGAAGTTCGCCAGGGCCCGCCGCCCCTTGCGGCGCTTCACCCGCCGTAACTCTGGTTCCGGTTCTGCTTGCCGAAGATCTTCCAAGTTGATGGGCTTTTGTTCCAAGGTCTCGGCAAACTCCAGTAGCATCTGGGCCAGCTGATTCATGCTCAGACGGTCCGCCCGCGGCCCGTAGGTCGCCTTCTTGTAGCGTTCCAGCTCCATCTGCAGTCGCAGCTTCTCCAGATATAGTTCGTCGGCACGATGGCGCTGCTCTTCGGCTTTGCTGAGATATTCTTCGGCGCGCTTCTCCTGGCGCTCGCGTTCCTGCCACAGCGAATGAAGCATGGCCTTCAGTGCTTCTTTATCGTCGGGCAAGTTGGTCAAGAAGTTCTCGTTGGTGGGCACATCTACTCAGACGCAGCAGAGAAAACTTTGTTACGCACACGGAGATTATTTTATCTGTTATTTTTATTTTTTCTTGGACTAGCTTTTTTCTTCGTTGTTTCACACGGCGCGTTCATAGCGTCGCACGCGCTTCAGCTTCGAAACATCGATCCCATCCAGAATCATCGCCAGCTCGCTGGCGCGCAACTCCACCGATCGCGCGCCCTGCTCGACGCGCGGTAGTTTGAAAACCCCGACCTCCAGGCGCTTATACCAAAGTAGGAAGCCGTCCCGGTCCCACACCAACATTTTCAAACGATCTCCACGACGCGAACGGAACACAAACAGATGGCCGCTTTGCGGGTTCTCTCCAATGACCGCTCGCACACGTTCCGCCAGGCGATCGAATCCGCAGCGCATGTCCGTTACTTCGCTGGCCATCCAGATCCGCGCTCCCTGCGCACGATCCATCGCCTGCAAACTTGGCAGCCCGATCACTCCGCCGCCTCCACTACCACCAACAACGCCCGCACATGTTCGGCATCGAATCCTGGCCTCACCATCAGGCTTCGCCCATTCCTCAGTCGGATTTCAACGCTCGAATCGCCGGGCGTGCTCGGCCCATGCCCCGCCACTTGCACTTCCAGGAACTTTTTTGACGTGTTTTCCTCCAGCCGCTTCTTCCACACGAAAAAGTACGGCCGGCACAAACCGTGCTCTCGACAAAACGCTTTCACACTCTGTCCGCTGCGTGCCTGCTCGGAAACCAGCCTTCGCCACTTCATCCAGGCTTTCTTTGAGCGCTTGGTCATGTCGCAACATTGCAATGCGACGCGAATCTTTACAAGATGCGGTTCGCGTAGCGCTCACGATGGGTTGGCGGGAGGCTTACGAATTGCTCGCCAAACTCTTAAAATCAAGTACGCGTCTCCGATGGCCAAAACCCCAAGAAGAGCAAACTCGACCAACCTATGCCCGGGATGTTGCCGGAAATCCATCTCAAATTCCAAATCCATATCTGGATGGGGCGCATATACGCGACGAGAGAAAATCCGCTCAAACCGCTGGTCGATGGCGTGCCGCCATTCGTAGGGCAAAAACCCTTCGAGCAAACCTGCGCCGAGGTATAGAAGCCCACTGAGCGTTACAAGAAGCAACCCCTTCTTGAAATTTCTATAGATCGCCACAATCAAATCTTCTCACAACTAGTGGTTCGCGCTGGCTCGCCGCAGCCTTCGGATGCCAACGACCAATAGCCACAAACACGTTGAATACAGTAAGGCAGGAATCCAAAGGATTACTGCATATCCGAATAAAGCCGCGAGCCATCGGTTGTGAATACGTATGAACAATCCACCCAGAAGCCAACTCCATGGCGCTGCGAATAGGAAACCGTAACTTGCGATGCGTTCAGGATTCCAGCGAAGTCGATAGGCAGCGAGCGACAAGACATTCAACACACCCGCAACCACAAAGGGCGAGGCAATCACCAATCGTCGTGTCCAACTCATGTTTGTTCCGTTCAACTTAGCCTAGCAGACAGTCTTCCAGCGTGGTCAGTCGGAGACAGGTCGTTGTTCGCGGACATCAAGTGGTTTCGGACCGATTCCACATCTACGATTACGCTGTGACCTTGGCATTGTGAGTGTAATGGCGATATTTAGCCTTCTTTGACCATGCTCCGCCTCAACAGTTGACCGGGGCCCGGTCGCGCGCGCGTCGGAAAGGCGGGCCGGCGCGTCTGTGTTGTAGCTGTCCGTGGCACTAACTTTTGGGACGCGGTTGCGTGCATAATGAGTGCGCAGACTTCTTTGAATCACAAGGAGGCGGCATGAATCAAGACAGGCCCCGTAATGCACAGAGCGTGGCAGCCGGTTCTTCGTTCGTGTCAGTGGAATCTA
>QHYM01000369.1 GCA_003223295.1 Acidobacteriota bacterium
AAACAGAACCTCACCGATCTCGTGGAACCGGACGATCGCGGCCGTCCGCGCCTGACCTTCGCGCTGCCAGACGCGACTGCTCTCGATGGGCTGACTAACGTCCTCGCGCGCCTGCTGGTCCGGACTCAGTCCGCAAACGGGTTGTGACTCTTAGGTGTACTGAATGGACTGGTCAAAGCCGTTCAGTCACGTCGAAGATCCGAGCTGTTGGCAGATCGGCCGAAACAAATTCTGACGCGCCCACTCCAGAGGGGCCACCCGTCAATCAATCCCAATGACTGAGAGACGCGATTTGGTTTGTCAGCATGCTTCACCCGCTTTGTCCATTTGCCGATCTCGCTCTCATGGGAAGCTTTCGGTGAAGGCAACGGCGTTCGATCTCTTTCGGAAATGCGTGAAAGGATCGCGAAGTACAGACGCGTACCCATCGAACCGATGGAGAACCCGAAGATCGGTTGCATACTCTTGGCCGAACCATTCTTTTTTAGAGAAGCAGAATGGATTCCGATACCCTCGGATTTCAGCCTTAATATTGTCCAAGGAAAAGGATACGACAGCGAAGACGGAACCACCGGCAAGGCCCTCTGGGGAGCGGTCACCGAAAGATTGGCGACACGGGCTAGTGCGAACCTTGACCCCGGCCCAGCGACTATCGCAGCGGTCCAGAGTATCCGCTACGGCGAACCCATGGTCGTTCGACCGCGACTCGGCCAAGGCACATTCAGGGTGATTGTGACCGACGCTTATGAGCGTAGATGTGCGATCACGGGCGAGCGTACACTGCCGGTGCTAGAGGCTGCGCACATCAAGCCTTACAGCTCGGGCGGTCCGCATGAACCCGGGAATGGCCTGCTTTTGCGAAGTGACCTGCACACATTGTTCGATCAGGGATACGTGAATGTTGACGCGGATCAACTGAAAGTGGTCGTCAGTAGTCGCATTCGAGAGGAGTTTGAGAACGGGCGAGACTATTATCATCTTCACGGAAGAGCAATACGCCTGCCGCGCGAGACTGACAGCTTGCCCTCACGAGAATATTTGGCTTTCCACAATAGCGTGTTCCGCTAATCATTGCACTTTTGCAGCGTGCTCCACGCGACTTCGAAACAAATTCTCTGTGTTCTTATCCATGAAGTGGACATAGCAGCCTTTCATGCCGCGCGTCAGAAGAACACGGTAAGTGTTTTTTACCATTTGCGTGAATCGGTCGCCAGACCTCTTCACGACAGTGTCGAAGGACTTGGTCTTTTCTCCCTTCCAATCTGCAGCCTCGGGCACGTAGACTAAATCAGGCCCGAAAATGACGCCCACATAATCGAATTCGAATCCCTGCGCCGTGTAAACACAACCAATCTGGTTCACGCCACCCGCGTCGTATGCCCAGAGACTCTCTTTAGGAATGCCAGATGCGAGGCTGCCAGAATCAGATTTCGCGTTCCAAGGTCGGACGTAATCATCGATGACTACGTCATCCACGAGTGTCCCGTTAGACCGGGGCTTAGACCACGGCCAACAAAAGCCTGCTGCCAGCCGCGCTGTGAATTTTTCTTCCAGCCTTTTCCTGATTGCGTCCTCCAGGGCTTGGGGAGTAGGCATAATTCTAAAGTCGAACTCGTGGGCCTGATTCCACATGACATGCGGCGTGCGTTGAATCCCCAGAGTATTATTCACCCAACTAACGAACGCATCCGAGCCAGCACAGCGGAACTGGGCTTCCAATTCAAATTCACAAACGTCGCAGTGCAGTTTCTCAGCCTCCGCCTTAATGTAGTCTGTCGAGCCGATCTCCCCGGGCCTCACAATCTGGTTGTCATCGATAAAAAACACTGACGTGCGACTAGCCTTTAATAACTCCTGGATTTGTGAGAGTTTGCTTTGCTTCACCTTTGGTGTGAATCGGTTGTTGCTAGTCTCTCGAATGCGGTGAGCCTCATCGGCAATCATGACATCAATCACATTCGCGTCCGCGCCCATATAGCTGTTGAAGTAGCGCACTTGCGCAGCCCCACGGGTGCCTACGATTTCCCGAATAGTGGAGGTGAACGCACGAGAACCCGTCACGTAGTGCGCGTTTAGGCCCATCCCTGAGAGATCACCGAGCAAGTTCATGGCAATGACCGATTTCCCTGTGCCAGGCCCGCCACGCACGATAATGGCCACCCTTTTCCTGCCTTTGGCACCATCCTTCGCAGCTTCCACAACTTTGTCATAAACCACTAGCTGCTCGTCGAGTAGCACGTATTCCGGCTTGCCCTTAATCAGTTTGGCGACGTGGTCGAGCAGTTTCTTGCTGGGGCGGTACTTGCTTTGCTCCACTTTCGCCGAAACCTCGCCGCTATCGGCACCATGGATTCGTTCGTCTAGAAACGCAGTGAGACGCGGCACGTGATCGGCGGTGAAGACCGGAGACCGCCTAATCTGCTCTGCAAATTGTGGTAAGAAAAGAGGATCGTCCTCTATCGGGGTGTAGTTGTGGAGATAAGAACAGGCATGGGCGCTGATTCCTCCTGCGCCCTGAAAAGCCGTATGGCAATCGGTGAGATACGTCATGTACTGACCTACTTGGACGGAAGGATGAAGCACATCTCGGACATTGCCGCCGACGAAGGTGGCTACCTCGTTTTTGCCCGACGCGCCTCTGCATCCGCTCCACTGCTTTAACTCGATGATGACTGCGTTAGGCGCCTTTTTGCTGTCGTACCCGGTCACGAGGCAATCAAGCCGCTTGGACGTAAGCGGAAGTCGGAGTTCCAACAAAACGCCATGATCAAGCAACGACGCTGTCTGAAAAACTTGTGAGATGGCGCGGAGAGAATTATTCCACGAGTTCACCTCGGCGACTGATGGCTGGTAGCGAAACTCATTGAAGAAAGCATCCTTCAACTTAGGTGCGATACGGTTGAAAGTCGAGTCTTCAATGAGGGATTTGGTAGTGCCGGAATAAAGGCGCATGCGCTCCCAATTATCACATCAGATGCCTTGATTTAAGCTATCCAAGTCGACCGGCTTGGGGAATTCGGTAATGTCCTAATTTCAAGGACACTACCGGACAGCTAGGTTTCGTCGATACTGACTTAAGGACATCGGCGACCGAACATCGCCTCGGCCGCAACCAAAGTTTTTTTCCTTGACTCACTTCCGCAAACCCTGCAACCCATTCCAATGGTACAATATATGT
>QHYM01000370.1 GCA_003223295.1 Acidobacteriota bacterium
TGACGCTAGTTTCGATTGCAGCATGCTCTATCCCCGCCAGGCGCGCGATGAAAGTGGACCCGATTGTGGCCCTGCGCTACGAGTAGGTCATGGTCCCCAGGGGCCCACAAAGGATGAAAATGGGCCCGTGATGGCGTAGCGTCGGTGCAGGCGCGTTGGCGACAGAAGCCGTTTCACTCTGGCGCTCGCAGAGCCCGTCTACGAGTGAGCGGTCGAGTGATCTAGGGTTGCAACTTAAGCAGCGCTATTCCCGAGCTGCTCCCCGTGCTATGCAATTGGAAGTGCCTCGCTCCGTGATTACAAGATTGGCCCGAGAAGAGCTATCCTATTGACAAATAAGAGCCTTAGTCTGACCTAACCGCAAGGGCAGATTCCTGTCTAATGATTCGAATGCAGCCGAGCGTCGAGAACGCCCAGACCATCGCCGAGAGCGACGCCGTCGCCGTGGAACGCACGCTGGCTGGCGACCGGGATGCCTTTCGCGTTCTCGTCGAGCGGCACAGCCACAATGTTTTCCGGCTGGCTTATCGCATGACCGGGAACCGGCCCGATGCCGAAGAGGTGGTCCAGGAGGCGTTTTTGCGTGCGTATCAAAAGCTCGGACAGTTTGCAGCGCGAGCGAATTTTGGAACCTGGGTCTATCGCATTGCGGCGAATTACGCGATTGACCGCATGCGGCAACGCAAGAAAGAAGAGGCGCGCAAGGTGGAACCAACCGTCCATGAAGAAGGGACAGAAAACGATCCGGTGACTTTAGTGCACGATGCGGCGCCGACGCCGGAACGTTTGACGCAGAACATCGAGCTTCGAAAGCAAATGGAGATTGCGCTGGCGGCCCTCTCTCATTCCGAGAGGACCGCGTTCGTGATGCGGCATTGGGAAGGCTGCGCCATCGAGGAGATCGCGCAAGTTTTGAAATCGAGCTCAGGCGCGGCCAAGAATACAGTTTTTCGTGCGGTGCAAAAATTGCGGCTGGCTTTGCAGCCCTTCGTTGGAAGAGGAACACAGGCCAGGGCGATGGGAACGGAATCATGAAACACATGACGGAAGAAGAGTTGATTGCTTACCGCGAAGGAGTGGCTGCCGAGCGCATGGTAATTGCGCAACACTTGGCGGCTTGCGAAGAGTGCCGGGCAGAACTGGAGCGAATCGAAACCGTGCTGGCCGCCCTCGATACGCTGCTGGTACCAAACCCGGGCGACGACTACGGGCGGCGCGTGTGGCAGCAGATTGCGCCGCGCTTGCCGGAGCGGCCTGCGCAGTGGTGGCAGGCGTGGTTCGAACCGAAGCGGCTGGCGGCTGTGGGAGTAATGGCCACATTGCTTGTCGCTGCATTTATCGCTGGACGGAGCATGCGAGACCCCATACGCGTTGACGTTGCCACGAAGGAGCAAATCCGCGAGCGCGTGCTGGTCGTCGCCGTGGGCGAGCACTTGGGCCGTTCGGAGATGATGCTCGTGGAGCTTTCGAACGCCGAGCCGCTTGGTCCAGCACAAAAGCGTGTGGACATTTCCGCCGAGCAGCATCGCGCCGAGGATTTGCTGGAAGAAAACCGGCTCTATCGGCAGACCGCGCTCAAGGAAGGCGATGCAAACCTAGCCAGCGTGCTGGATGACCTCGAGCGCGTGCTTCTGGACGTCACGCACAGCCCGGAAGAAGTCACGCCGGCGCAACTGGAAAAGATTCGCCAGAAAATCGAGGCGCGCGGAATTCTGTTCAAAGTTCGAGTGGTCGGCAGGGAGCTCCAGGAACGGCAGAAGGCCACAAAGCCCGCTCCGGCGCAGAAAGACTCTAAGGAAAGCGAAAGGAACAAGGCATGACCCAGCGGAATGCAGTGTACAGAACAAGTATGGTGTGGATCGCAATCGCGGCGCTGTTGCTGTTTCCCGCGGGCGCGCGTGCGGCGCGGTTCATGAGCACCAGTCTCTCGGCGCGTGATTTTCTCCAAGACTCACAGGATGCTCAGGACAAAGACCAGCAGCGGCGCGACCGCGAGCAAGAGGCGCGCGACAGAGAGCAGGAGAAGCGTGACCGTGAACAGGAAAAAATCGACCGGCTGCAAGAGCTATACGACGACGGCCGAGACGACTTAGATGAGGAGCGTTACGACCGGGCCGCGGCACAGTTCAAGCAGCTCGCGGACATGAACGGCCCCCAGACAGACGCAGCTCTCTACTGGAAAGCCTATGCCGAAAACAGGATGGGTAAGCGCGACGCCGCGTTGACAACAATCGCGGACCTGAAGCGCCGCTTTCCACAAAGCCGCTGGCAAAAGGACGCAGACGTCCTGGGGCTGGAAGTAAAGCAGTCCAGCGGCCAATCGGTAAAACCTGGCGACCAGGGCGACGAGGAACTCAAGATGCTCGCCATTCAAGGGCTCATGAACAGCGACCCGGAACGCGCCATGCCGCTGCTTGAAAAAGTAATCAACGGCTCTGGGTCGCCCAGAGAAAAGTCGCGGGCGTTGTTCGTTCTCGCGCAGAACGGTTCCGGGCGGGGCCGCGAGATTATTGGAAGAATTGCGAAAGGACAAAGCAACCCAGAGCTGCAGCGCGAAGCAATCAAATACCTGGGGCTTTTTGGCGGGGCGCAGTCGCGGCAAATCATGGCAGAGGTCTATGCTGCCAACGCCGATACTTCCGTGAAACGCGCCATCCTTCGCGCCTACATGCTGGGAGGCGATCACGAGCGTCTGTTTGCCGCCGCGAAGAGTGAAAAAGACGAATCGCTCCGCCGCGAGGCCATTCGCCAGCTCGGCTTGGTCCACGGCGTCGGGGAGCTAGAGCAGTTGTATCAGATGGAGAATTCGACGGATCTTCGGCGGGAAATCCTGCAGGCGTTTTTTCTCGCCGGCGAATCGGGGAAACTCGTTCAAGCAGCGCAGTCTGAGAAAGATCCCGAGTTGCGAAGGGCCGCGATTCGAAACCTCGGGCTGATCCATTCCGATGATTCAGGAAAGGCATTACAAACCATTTACGGAAAAGAAAGCGACCGTGGGCTGAAAGAGGAAGTGCTGAACGCGTATTTCCTACAAGGAAACGCCGCAGCGCTTGTAGCCATTGCGCGCGGCGAGAAAGACGCGGAACTCAAGAAAACCGCGGTCTCCAAGCTTTCGTTAATGCACTCCAAGGAAGCAACCGACTACTTGATGGAACTTTTGCAGAAGTGAGGTGCCACATGAACGCGAAGATGAACGCGAAGGATCGCATGTCTGTCGCACGAAGAATTCTCGGACTGGCGATGATTCTCATGGGGATCATCGGGACGGTAGCGCAGTTTGCGAAAGGCGGCGCCCTGCGAACGAATTTCGGCCCAAGCCTGGCCTATGCCGCAGCGGCTCAAGCGGGCACAGAGATGCCACGCGTCGAAAGCACCAAAGCGGAAACTCGTGCGGTTACGGGAACCCTGGATGCCACCTTCCGCGGAATCCTCGCGCAGGCCGAAAAGCCCGAATGGGTCGGATACAGCGTCGATCAAACTGCCGGCGAACGTA
>QHYM01000043.1 GCA_003223295.1 Acidobacteriota bacterium
GGGCGCGAACGTCTTCTTCTTTCATTCCACGCGCACGAGCGATGCGAGGAATCTGGAATTCCGCAGCGGCAGGGGAGATGTCCGGGTCTAGACCAGACCCTGACGCGGTCACCAAGTCGACCGGGATCGGAGTATTTGGATTCTCTGCTTGAAACTTTTGCACGTCACCCTTTACGCGTTCCAGCAAATTCTTGTTGGTAGGAGCCAGGTTTGAACCACCGCTCGATGTTGGATCATACCCAGTTCCTGCCGCAGACGGCCGCGAGTGAAAGTAGCCAGGGCCGGTGAATGCCTGCCCGATGATTCTGGAACCTACGAGCTTCCCGTCTTGCTCGATGAGTTGTCCATTCGCGCGGTCGCGAAAGAATATGTGGGCCAGGCCCGTGATTCCGAGCGGGTAGATGAGGCCAAACATCACGGTTGTCACTAGGGTGAACCACACGGCAGTGAGCAGATTCTTTTTCATGAAGGCCTCTCAGACAAATCGCAGATACGTCAGCACCATATCGATCAGCTTAATTCCTATGAAGGGAGCAATGACTCCGCCGACGCCATAGAGCAGTAAATTGCGGCTAAGCAGCAGCGCCGCTCCCACCGGCCGATAGCGCACGCCTCGGAGAGCCAATGGAATCAGAGCAATGATGATCAAGGCGTTGAAAATAACGGCGGACAAAATCGCTGACTCCGGAGTGCGGAGCCGCATGATGTTCAGAGCTTCGAGCTGAGGAAACGCTGCGGCAAACATCGCGGGAATAATGGCAAAGTATTTGGCAACGTCGTTCGCGACCGAAAAAGTGGTCAACGCGCCTCGAGTGATCAGGAGCTGCTTGCCGATTTCAACGATTTCGATAAGCTTTGTCGGATTGGAGTCGAGGTCGACCATGTTTCCGGCTTCTTTCGCGGCTTGCGTGCCGGTATTCATGGCAACTCCTACATCCGCCTGTGCCAGTGCCGGAGCGTCGTTGGTGCCGTCGCCGGTCATGGCCACCAGCTTTCCTTTGGCCTGCTCCCGCTTGATGAGCGCCATCTTGTCTTCGGGCTTGGCTTCGGCAAGGAAATCGTCGACGCCGGCTTGGCGAGCAATCGCGGCAGCCGTCAACGGATTGTCGCCTGTGATCATCATGGTGCGAATGCCCATGGCGCGAAGATGTTCAAAACGCTCTTTCATACCGCCCTTGACGATGTCGGTAAGCGCAATTGCTCCCAGAACGCGGCCGTTCTCTGCGACTAGGAGCGGCGTTCCCCCAGCATTAGAAATCTCGCGGACACAAATCTGCAGCTCGGCAGGAATACGGTGCCCGCGGTTTCCGCACAAGCGTTCAATGGCCTCGAGTGCGCCTTTGCGGACTTCGCGTCCGTCCAGATCGACACCCGACATCCTGGTTTGCGCAGAGAATGGGACGAAATTTGCGGTGTGCATAGAAAGGTCGCGGCCGCGAAGGTTGTAACGCTCCTTCGCGAGGACAACGATGGATCGGCCCTCGGGAGTTTCGTCGGCCAGCGAGGAAAGCTGCGCGGCGTCGGCAAGGTGCCGCTCTTCGATGCCAGGAGCCGGAAAGAATTGCGTGGCGGCGCGATTTCCCAGGGTGATCGTTCCGGTCTTGTCCAGCAACAGCACATCTACGTCGCCCGAGGCTTCGACAGCGCGCCCCGACATGGCGATGACGTTTCGCTGAATCATGCGGTCCATGCCGGCAATGCCGACAGCAGACAAAAGCCCCCCAATGGTTGTGGGAATCAGGCAAACAAGAAGTGAGACGAGGACGAAAATGCCTTGGGGCGCGCCGGAATAGATGGCGAACGGCTGAAGCGTCACTACTGCCAGCAGGAAGATAATGGTTAGCCCGGCCAACAAAATGTTGAGGGCAATTTCGTTTGGAGTTTTTTGACGCGAGGCTCCCTCAACAAGCTTGATCATGCGGTCCAGGAAGGTTTCACCGGGATTGGAAGTGATGCGAACTTTGATTTCGTCGGAGAGCACGCGGGTTCCCCCGGTGACTGCCGAACGATCTCCGCCCGACTCCCGAATGACTGGCGCAGACTCGCCCGTGATTGCCGATTCATCCACAGAGGCCACACCTTCGATCACTTCACCATCACCCGGAATGAATTCCCCTGCCGCGACCACGACGATGTCCCCTGCACGCAATTTTGAGCTGGGCACCGTCTTGATCTTGTTATCGCACGTGAGAAGGTGGGCTTCCGTCTCAGCCCGAGCCTTGCGCAGGGTGTCTGCTTGCGCTTTTCCTCGTCCTTCGGCCATGGCTTCCGCGAAGTTCGCGAAAAGAACCGTGAACCACAGCCAAAGTGTGATCTGCAGGCCGAAACTGATCTGGCCTGCGTGATGAAAGGCATTCCACACCAGCTGAACCGTCGTTAATACCGCACCGACCTCAACCACAAACATCACCGGGTTCTTCACCATCGTGCGGGGGGCCAGCTTGAGAAATGAGTCGGTCACTGCGCGAGAGAGAATCTTTGTGTCAGCGAGGGACTGTTTTCTAACTTGAGCGACAGGATCCATGGGAGCCTCAGAAAGCCTTCCCTGCGGACATGAGCAGGTGTTCGAGAATCGGCCCAAGGCTGAGGGCCGGAAAGAAGGTAAGCGCGCCCACGATCAGAATGGTGGATACGAGCAAGCTTGCGAACAAGCCGCCATCCACGGGGAATGTTCCCGCCGATTCCGGAACTGTCTTTTTCTTTGCGAGGCTTCCGGCAATGGCGAGCACTGGAATGATCATGAAGAACCGACCAAGCAACTGGGCCACGGCTGTGCTCGTGTTGTACCACATGGTATTCACGCCCAGGCCGCCGAACGCCGAGCCGTTGTTGCCTGTCGAAGAAACGTAGGCGTAAAGCACTTGAGACAAACCGTGCGGCCCGGGGTTCGAGATGCTCGAAGTGCCAAAAGGTTTAACGATGGCGACGGCCGAAAAGACGAGGATGGTGAATGTCAAAATGAGAATCGCCAGCATGGCCATTTTGACGTCATACGATTCAATCTTCTTGCCGAGATACTCCGGAGTTCGACCAACCATCAGGCCGGCGATGAACACTGCGAGGATGACGAATACCACGATGCCGTAGAGGCCGGCTCCCACTCCGCCGAAGACAACTTCGCCCAGCATGATGTTAATCAGCGGGACCATGCCGCCAAGCGGCGTAAACGAATCGTGCTGGCTGTTCACCGCACCGCAACTGGCGTCGGTGGTTACGGTTGCGAAGAGGGCGGAGTTCGCAATGCCAAAGCGTACTTCTTTTCCTTCCATGTTGCCGCCGGAATGCATGGCGCTTGGATTCTGATCCACGCCGGCCAGCATTGGATTTCCGCGTGCTTCAGCCCAGTACGCCGTCGCAACTCCGATGAGAAACAAAAATGTCATTGCCGTCCATACCGCCCAACCATGCCGCTGTGAGCCGGTCATGCGTCCCAGGGTGTACGTGAGGCCGGAGGGAATCGCGAAAATCAAGACGAGCTGGACGAAGTTCGAAAGGGGTGTGGGATTCTCGAAAGGATGGGCGCTATTGGCGCCAAAAAATCCGCCGCCATTCGTGCCGAATTCCTTGATGACTTCCTGTGAGGCCACGGGGCCCTGCGCAATAACCTGCTGCGTTACAGTCTGCGTCGTGGTTTTGCCGTCTGCGCCGGTCACCTGAACGGACTGGGGTTCGATCAACTGCACAGTGGTGTAGGGTTTCAAGTTCTGCACGACACCCTGAGACACGAACACCAGCGAACCTACGAGGCAAACCGGCAGCAGCACCCACAGCAGGCAGCGCGTGGTGTCCACCCAGAAGTTTCCGAGGTGGTCCGTTTCCTTTCGCGCGATGCCGCGAATCACCACGATCGCCAACACGATACCGACCGCCGCGGAGGCGAAGTTGTGGTAAGCCAGACCCGCCATCTGCGTGAGATAGCTCATTGTGGATTCGCCGCTATAGGCCTGCCAGTTCGTATTCGTGGTAAAAGATGCAGCCGTGCCAAACGCCAGGCCAGGCTCCACGTTTGGAAATTCCTGCCGGTTGAATGGCAACCATTTCTGCGTGCGCTCAAGCAGATACAGAAGCGCCATCGAGACGCCGCTAAACAGAAGCATGGCAATGGCGTATTCCGTCCAACGCATCTCATGGTTTTCGTCGACGCCAGTCAGCCGATATATGATCCTTTCGATCGGCCGCAGAACGGGATCGAGAAATGTCTTCTTCCGGTTGAACACACGGGTCATGAAGATTCCAACTGGTTTGGTCAGTAAAAAGATCACCAGAAGATAGAAACCGATTTGAAACCAGCCGTTAGCCGTCAAGGTTAGAACTCCTCCGCCTTCAGTAGGGCGTAAAGCAAATACCCACAGAGCAGGACACAAATGAACAGCAACACCGCGTTCCCTAGAGTCATGGCTTGCTCCTATCCAGCCGTTGGCAGCCACGCACGTAGAGGATGGCTACTCCGGCAAACAGTGCCGTCGCCGCCAGAAAAATGATGTCCAACATGATGCCTCCATGGTTCTCGCGCTAAAGGTGCGAGTCGAAAGTGATAATCAGGCCCAAGACTAAAAGCTTTTGTGTCGGCGTGAGACCAACCATTCCCGGAGCGATTTCTGCGCCGCGGAAGAAGCCGCCTTGGGGACCGCGCGAGTCGTCGATGCGATGCTCCAGCCGGAATGTTGCGGCAAAGTCGCGGTACGGCGCGCGGTACTCCAAGGTTGTCGTGTTTGCTTTGACAGTTTGCCGGAAACCCGTTAGCCGGCCATCGCGGTCCCAGTACACTTCAGGCCGGACCGTCGCGCTCCACCGCTTGCTGATTACGTAATGCACTGGCAACTGCGCGCTCATCCATAGCGCACATGGTTGGCCCGTGGCGGCGACCTTTTCCGTTCCCACGTGGTATTCGAATGCCGTCGTCAGGCGCTCGGTCTTCCACTCCAAAATGCTGTCCCAAAGAAAGCGCCAAAATTCAAACCCGGTATCGGATTGGTGCGGACCTACGAGAACCGTTTCTTTCAGAGTCGTGTAGCTTGTCGCCTTGTAGGCTATCTGCCCACCCCAACTCGGCACATGATTTGCGTCCGCAAGGTGCCAGTAGCCGTTCGCCACGAAGAACGTTCCGGTGAACTTGCCCGTGAATGGATAGCTGGCATTCACTCCCATCATCAGATAGGGAGTGAGATCTGCTCCCCAGGGCCGCGTGTAGTTGAAATTGTCTTTCGCGTACAGCGAGTCGTAACCGATGAAGCTGGGAAATATTCCGCCTTGAATGGTCAGCCCCTTGCCGACGGGGGCCAGGTAGGAAACGTCGGTGGGTCCGAGATGCCGAAGCCCCTGGAAGCCCGAAAGATTCGGCGCGGTTGCGGAGAATCCAAACACTCGAGAATCCTGCCCGCCTTGAGCGGTCAGTTCCATACCCCAACGCGACGACTCCGAGGGTGGCTTACGAATATAGGCGGCAGCCATGTTCACGAGCGGGTAATCGACTTTGTATGCCGTGCCGCGGCTCCTGAAGAGATCATTCGCGGGATGATTGAAGTCCAAGAGATAAGCCGCATCAATGAATGCGCCATAGAACCACACAGGGTCTGGTGTGTGTGCCGGTTGTTGTTCGGATTGACCATTCGGACTTGTCAACATAGCCGCAGTTGCGTCCTGACTTTGCGCGCCGGGAACTCCCATGTCAGAGGGCTCCGGAATCGGAAGACGTCCTTGCAAGCTCTCAGCCTGTTTTGGTGGAGCTTGCTGATTTCCCTGAGACGTCGAATCTGGGCTTTGTCCCTGCGCGTATCCGGCGAAGACGAATGTCACCATTACCGCCAATACTGAGGAACTCAATTTCTCCATTGCCATGATTCCGTTCAGCGGTTCGCGAGAAGTCCTGCAAGAGTTAGAAATATCCACATCATCCCCAGACGCGATTAGTTCAAACCGCGAAAAACCCTGCTGGCACGGACCAGCTCAATGGGCATCACGGAAAAACAAGAATCGCAGGGCGTAACTAAGAAAGTCCCGAGGATTTCATAAGGATTTCGTAAGGGAAGCAATAATCTGCGAAAGACTTGAAATGAGCCTCTACAGAGGCGTTAGGCAAAATACTAGACTCGGCTTTTTCGTGACCGGGTGCGCGAAGGGTTCTCTTGAAAAGGTTGAAAGCGGTAGCCGACCCAGGGCTCTGTCACAATATATTTCGGATGCGTGGGGTCGGTCTCAATTTTCTTGCGCAACTGATTTATTACCACACGTAAGCTCTCTGTTTCTTCTCCGTAGTCCGGTCCCCAAACCGACTGCAAGAGTCGGCGATGCGTCAACGGCTTTCCTTGATTGGCGACCAAATGTTTCAGCACGTCGTACTCTTTGGGCGTCAGATGCACGATGCGGTCACGCACAGTCATCTGCCGGGCCTCGAAATCGATGGTCAGATCCTTTGACACGAATGATGGAAGTGTATCGCCGGGCGAATACCGGCGAAGCGCGGCACGAATACGCGCCAGCAGTTCCTCAATGCCAAACGGTTTGACGACATAATCGTCGGCACCGGCGTCCAGAGCCCCTACTTTGTCCCGCTCGGCGTTCCGTACCGTAAGCATGATGATGGGCGCGCCGAAAGTGCGACGAATCTCGCGGCAAGCCTCAATGCCTCCCATGCCCGGCATGTTCATATCGAGGAGAATGAGATCAGGCCGCTCTTTACGCATCGACTCAAGCGCCTCCTCGCCTGTCTTTGCTTCGGTAATGACATAACCGCGTGTTGAGAGTGTGGAGCGCAGAACACGGCGGATCTGTGGTTCGTCGTCAACGACAAGAATGCTGGCGGCGTTCACCACGCGTCCTTCTGGTCGCGATCCACTGGTAGCGTAAAAGAAAAAACAGAACCGTGACCCAATTGGCTCGTGACGCTGACATTTCCTTGTTGCGCGGCAATAATCGCTTTTGCGATCGGCAGGCCCATGCCAGTGCCGCGGACGAGATACCGTTGATCCTTTCCTCGATAAAACTTATCGAAAATCATCGTTTGTTCGAAATCGTCGATGCCGGGGCCGCGGTCCGCAACGCTGGTGGTCACCGCATCGCCTGTGAGCTCTGCTGTTATCGTGATGGGTTGGTCCTTGGGCGAATAAAGATTTGCATTGTCGATCAATTGAGCAAGCGCCTCTTTCGCGCGTTCCAGGTCGGCGCGAACCGGCGGAAGGCCCGGGGCGACGCGCACGTCGATCTTACGCCCAGCCAGCGCGCTCTTGCTGTGCTCCAGCGCAGCTCCAATGATTTGATTGACAGGAGTCGGAGCCAGGTCGAGCGTAATCTCACCCGCTTCCAGCTTAGCCATTTCTCCGGCTTCTTCGACGAGGTGATTCAGCCGATCGCACTCTTCATCGATGATGGTTAGGAGTTCGCGCGATTGCGTCGAATCCGAGTTAGGAGAGGCCAATAGGCTGGTAACCGCCGCTTTCATGGAGGTCAGCGGCGTACGAAAATCATGCGTGACGGAATCGAGCAGCGCGGATTTCAGTCGTTCGCCCTGCCTTTCCGCCTCCGTTTGCCCGAGCTGTTCGACGGCACGCGCGCGCTCGATCGCAATGGCCACCAAAGTACCCAGGGCTTCCACCGATTGGCGCGAGAGTTGTGAACCGGAAATTCCCAGGCTGCCTATGGGACGCACTCCCAATCGCACCGGAATGAAATATTCGGTATGCTCCGCGTCCAAGGTGATCTCGTCGCGCAAGAATGCGGCCTTCATCTTTCCTTCGTCCAAATGAGCGGCGCCGAATCCGGAGCGATAGAATTTGTCTTTCTGCGGCAAGAAGAGTTCCGCGGCTCCCGCCTCAAAACTTTCCACGATGTAGTCAGGAATGGCGTTCATGAGCTGGATTACATTGCCTTCACCTAGTAATTGACGGCTGAAACTGTACAGGCGCTCGACCTCGCGCCTGCGCCGGTGAGCTTCGTGAGCCTCTTTGCGAATGCGTGCAGAAAGTTGGCTGCCTGTAATCGAAGTGACCAGAAACGCAAATAATGCCACCCAGTTTTCCGGGTCCACGATCGTAAATGTTCCCACAGGCGGCAAAAAGAAATAATTGAACGACAGCATCGCCAAGACCGACATGAACACCGAGACGGCCATTCCCCACACTGCAGAAACTGCTAAAATGGCCAGCAGAAAAGACAGCGCGACCGTAGTCTGGTTTACGTGCAGAACGTGGCGATAGAAGAAAATGATTCCGGCGAGAACGGTGAGGGACACTACCACTCCCAAAGTGCGTCCGCTGAGGAATATCTGCATCGGTTCATTCTAGCCCAGACGACCGTTTTCTTGCGGAGATAGCTTTGCCAAAGAAGCCCGAAGAATGGTTGGAAGTCGCGTCGCCGCCTCAGAAAACGCGAGGAGTTTTTAAGCTCTTTCTGGGTTATGCGCCAGGTGTAGGCAAGACCTTCGGCATGCTAAGCGAAGCTTTGCGGCGGCGCAGCCGTGGCGAGGATGTGGTCATCGGTTTCATTGAGACCCACGGACGCAAGGGCATCGAAGAGCTTGCCGAACAGATAGAATCGGTCCCGCGCAAGAAGATTGAATACAAGGGGACGGTTTTCGAAGAAATGGATGTCGATGCGATCCTTGCGCGCCGCCCCGAAGTCGTACTGGTAGACGAACTCGCGCACACCAATATTCCAGGAAGCAAACGCCGGAAGCGTTACGAGGATGTGCAAGAGCTTCTAGCGGCTAAGATCGACGTCATCTCCACTCTCAACATTCAGCACATCGAAAGCATTGCGCCGGTAGTGCGCTCCATTACGGGCATCGTCGTGCGCGAGACTGTGCCGGACTGGGTGCCTCTAACGGTGAACGAGACCGTTATGGTTGATCTGACACCGGAAGCTCTGCAAAACCGCATGAAGCGGGGAGACGTGTACAGCGCCGATAAGGTCGAGCGCTCATTGAAGAATTTCTTTCGGCGCGGGAACTTGATTGCGTTGCGGGAATTGGCCCTGCGCCAAGTGGCGGAGCAGGTAGATCGCAGCCTCGAGTCCTATATGGAAGCGAAGGACATCCGCAAGAACTGGGGTGTCCGCGAGCGCATGGCGGTGTGCATTTCCTCGAATCCTGCGGGTCAATATCTGATCGCTCGCGGGGCAAGAATGGCGCGGCGTATGGACGCTGAATTGTACGTGGTTCACGTTGATCGTGAGTTCGGCCCAAAAGAGTCAAATCAGAACGCTCTGGAAGCCAATCAGCGGTTTGCCGAAAGCCTGGGGGCAAACGTCGTTCGCTTGAAGGGGAAAAGCGTTGCGGACGCGGTGGCTGAGTTTGTTCGTTCCAGGCACATCACCCACGTGATTTTCGGCCGGGCTCCCGTACACGACTGGCGTAAGTATCTCTATCTTTCCGCCGTACACCGCTTCCTTCGCGAGTCTCCTGCTGTAGACGTCCACATCGTGACCCAGGAAGCGGACGATTGACAATTCTATGAACCGCGCGTTTAAGGAGAGCCCAAGCTAGTTCGGGGAGACCATGGACTCGTGGGCGAGCTGGCGAGGAAGATACCTAGCCAGCGCTACGGTGAAGATGGCGGCGCCCTCTGAGTTGAGGTGGATTTCATCCGGTTGATAGTAATGGGCCGACAGCACGGCCGGATCCACGGGAACCAGCGTTTCCACTCCAGCCCTTCGTGCGGCAAGCGTCATTTGGTGAACCGCATCCTCGGAAGAAGGAGTGGGCGGAACGAGGATGATTAGCTTTGCGCCATACGCGGCGCACAATTCGCGGAGCTTCTGGAGCCGGGGATTCGCAATGGCGGCAAATTCCGGCGGCGGCGGAGTGGCCGATTGGGGCTTCAAGAGCAGAAACAACCGTCTGCAATGCGGAACTGTATGCCGAAGAATCTGCATACGGATGACGCTTCGCGTATCCCAAAACACGCTGGAATGCGCCAGCAGAAGATTGCTCTTCGCGGTGTTGTCGAGATTCAAGTCCGAAGCGACGTTGGCGGCGTCTTTCAGGTCGAAGAACAGCAGCGGGGCATAGTCCTGGCGCACGCCGTTGGAAAGAAAGCTGTTCACACCGACTCCAAGGACCACAACCTGGGGCCTGGAGCCTTCGCGAAACAAGCGTTGCAGCGCATAGAGCCAATCGTAGTAACCCGTAGCTTCGAGAAAAATAGGATGGATGTGAAGCTGGCTGGAAGTTAGTTTCTGCAAGCGGTCCACATCAATGCCTTCCATGAGCAAGGAATTTCCCACCATCAGAACAGACATGGGTTCGCCGGGCTTGGCGGGGCGCACCTGGAGAGCATCGGCATATTGCCGTGAGACGCGTGTATAGGTTTCGGAATGATGCTTGAGCAGGTAATCGCTCAAGAACTCGAAGGAGACGATGAGGGCCAGACAAACGCCGAACAAAACCTTGGCATAAATGATTGCCGGATGCCTAGAACTGGAAATAGACGAAGGCATTGAGGTTGCTCCCTGAAAACAGCGCCAGGGCGACAAGCGCGCAGGCGCCCAGTGCGGTTCGAAACGGGTACGATGCATTGGCGAAAGGATATTCCTGACCGGTGGCTTCCAAGTGCAGGTCCGCAAGGAAGAGAGGCACGGAAAAAAGGCAGAGCATGAAGAATGCAGAAGCGTATTCAGGGCGCCAGGCGAAATTGGAAAGCCCCGCGAGGAATTCCACCGCGGAGTGAAGGGAAGTGGCGCGGAAAAATGCCAGGCTCAAGCAAAGGATGTTAAAGGTAAGAATGCGCTGCGCCCAGAGTGTGAAAAAGCCAGTGGGACGCGTGGCCACAGTGTCCGAGGCCTGCTTGGTTTTTGTGGGGAAAAAGAATCGATCCACAGGCAGAACAATGCCGTGGATGGCGCCGAAGATCACGAAAGTCCAATTTGCGCCATGCCACAGACCGGCAAGGACCATGGTTACAAAAAGATTTCTGGCGGTTTTCCACTCGCCGAAGCGGCTGCCGCCCAAAGGAGTGTAAAGGTAGTCGCGCAGCCAGGTACTCAGGCTGATGTGCCAGCGGCGCCAGAAGTCCTGCAGGCGGTGCGCGAGGAAGGGCTGGCGGAAATTGACCATGAAATGGAACCCTAGCAGTTGAGCGCAACCCCGAGCGATGTCGCTGTAGCCGCTGAAATCTCCGTAAACCTGCCAGGCAAATCCGTAGGTCCCGATCAATACGACCCATAGATTCGGCGGGCCGAGCTGGCCGCCAAATGCCGCGTTCACCAAGAGCGCGCAATTATCCGCGATGATGCATTTCCGGATCAGACCCGAAAAGATCAGCATGAGGCCGTCAAAGAAGCGGTCCGGATCAAAAGTGCGCTCCTTCTGAGTCTGCGGAAGCAAATGGCCAGGGCGTTGAATGGGGCCAGCAATCAGGTGCGCGAACAAACTGATGAACAAGCCATAGTCGAAGAAGGATCGAGAAGCCTCAATGCGCCCTTTATAAACGTCCACGATGTAAGCGACTTCTTGAAAGGTGTAGAAGGAGATTCCCGGAGGGAGAATGATGCGAATCAGCGGGAGCGGAATGTTGTGCAGGCCGAGATTGTTCAGCATGCCTGCGAAAGACCCGGCAAAGAAATCAAAGTACTTGAAGATTCCGAGAATGGTGAAATTCAAAACCAGTGAAAAGACAAACCATTTCCTGCGATGCGGATTCAGACGGTCGGGAGCGATTTTCTGAGCAATCAGAAAATCCACCGTGGTGCTGGCAATCATTAGAGCGAGGAAGCGCCAGTCCCACCAGCCATAGAAAAAGTAACTGGCCAAAAGAAGAAAGATGTTTTGGGCGCGATGATTCATCCGCCAGTAAAGGAAAACGACGGGAATCAGGAACAAAAAGAATGCAGGTGAGTCAAAAAGCATGGCACCCAGTTCGAATCGCTATTGATGAGTATTCAAAGCGCGTTCGCAGTAGTCGAGCGCGTGCCAGGTGAGTTTTAGGATAGGGGCGATAGGGACGAGGGAACAAGTCGGACGATATCGGGAATTGGGATGGGGGAAATACCTGCCTGTACATAATATTGAGACCAAAATTCTCGATGCTATTAACTAGAAAGAATCACCTACTCAAGTAAGGGAAAGACCTTATCCTCCCGCTTGCGCTTTCCGCCGCGAAGTATTCAAAAAAATACAAGAGCAACCTCTGGGTACTTCCTTGGCTCAGTTTTTAAGGTTTAAACCGGATTGTGACCGTGGTACCGCCGGGCTACCTTGCCCACAGGGCCGGGATTCCCGATTGCGGTGTTGGTCCGCGCATGCGGGCAGCGATGTAGATGCTGAAGTAGAAAAGGGAATGCGGACACATGCCGACCCAGGGTCACTTGCAGGAATTGTGACTCTTACGGCGGTAGCTTCTCTGGGGGAAAGAGTTATGGGAGTTCGATCTCAACAATGGCCCTGGTTTGCGGTGCTGGTCAGAACGGGGAGAGAGAAGACCGCCAACCTGCTTTTGGAAAACGCTGGTTATGAGTGCCTCCTGCCTGTAAGTAGGAGCACCCGGCGCTGGTCGGATCGCACGAAAGTGATCGAAGTGCCGCTGTTTCCGGG
>QHYM01000044.1 GCA_003223295.1 Acidobacteriota bacterium
ACAGTGGTGCTGGCGTCTGTCGCGGCTCACTACGGCCTAGGGCCAGTGGTAGCCATTGATCCGCACACCGCGCCTTCTTCTACGGATCCTGACTTGCCGCCGGGCGTCTCTTCATTCGACGAATTTGTGGCAGGGCTGCGCGCTACAAACTTGGAAAAACATGCCGAGGCCCACCGGACGTTTTCTCGAGAGGTTGCGAAGGGTTGGAACAGGCCTATCCGGCTGTTGTGGATCGACGGTGAGCATACGTACAAAGGCGCGAAGGAAGATTTCGACTTGTTCTCGCCCTTTCTGACAAATGGGGCGGTCGTCGCGCTGCACGATGCACTTCACGCTTTTGAGGGGCCAATTCGGGTCTTTGTCGAAGACATTCTGCGTTCCGACCGGTTTGGAGCTGCAGGGTTCGTGCAATCCGCGGCGTGGGGGCAGTTCCGCCCGTACGACGGAGCCAACTTTCGGGAACAACGCCAGCATCTGGCGCACCGCGCGGCAAAGCTCCTGCCATTTCTCAAGGACTCGCAGCCGCTGCGAGGCTTGACGAAGATGCGCTACAAGTTGGCGCGTTCGCGCATTCCGCGCGCCCCGATCTCGACGGGCGAATGGTGCGATTTGCTAGCAGTGCATGTAGCACAGAAGATCTAGGTAGCTAACGATGATTGCCCGCCCATTGGCAATTGTTGTTGACGCTTTGAAGAGCAAAGAAGTGGTCTTCGAAGGCGGGCTGACGCCTACGGAATTCCGAGACTTAGAGAAACGCTACGGTTTTTCTTTTCCACCTGACTTGCGCGATTTCCTTTCAATAGGTCTCCCGGTGTCCGATGACTCTCCAAACTGGCGCACAGGAAAAATAAAGCGCGGCCGCGAGGATTACCCTATCGTTGAAAGAATCGACTGGCCTGCACTCGGGATATGTTTGGACGTAGAGCATAATGAGTTTTGGATGAAGGATTGGGCCCCCCACCCAATGATCTTCAGGAGGCCTTCAAGGTCGCGCGACAGAAGGTGAAGGAAGCACCCCCCTTGATTCCACTGTTCTCCCATCGCTTTCTTCCGGCGGAGCCAGCTATCGAGGGCAATCCTGTGCTGTCTGCCTAGCAGACAGACATCATTTATTACGGGCGGGATCTAGGCTCGTATCTGGCCAAGGAATTCGAGCTACCCATCAAGGATCAAGGCAACGGGAACAAGGAGCCGAGACGAATTCGGTTTTGGAGCGAAATAATTAAGAACGCCGACATGGAATTCGAATCGAAGCGGAGCGATCTCTGATTTCGCAACTCAATAAGACATAATCAGATGCACGAGCGTGCGCAGAGCCACACCAGTCGATCCTTTCGCAAGCCAGGGCTTGGCATCGTCGTTCCAGGCGGTGCCGGCGATGTCCAGGTGAATCCAAGGGGAATCGCCGGTAAATTCCTTGATGAACATGGCCCCCGTGATGGCGCCTCCGCCTTTGCCGCTGCCAATGTTCTGGATGTCCGCGACCGTGCCTTTGATGAATTCACGATAATCGTCGTCAATGGGCATCTGCCACATTTTTTCGCCCGCGGCCTTCGCGCTGACAAGGAGTTTGTCAGTGAACGCCTGGTCGGAGCCAAAAACGCCAACGTTGACGCCCGCGAGGGCCACGACGATCGCCCCTGTCAGTGTTGCCGCGTCAATCAGGTGCGTGGCACCAAGTTGCTTCGCGTAATGCACGCCATCCGCCAGGATCAGACGGCCTTCGGCGTCCGTGTTGAGCACTTCAATGGTTTTTCCCGACATGGCCGTCTGAATATCGCCGGGCTTTTGCGCTTTGCCACCCGGCATGTTTTCTGTGGACGGCACCACGCAAATCACTTTGACGCTAGGCTTGAGCGCGGCGAGCGCGCGCATGACCCCGATCATCGTGGCACCGCCGGCCATGTCGTATTTCATTTTCTCCATGCCGTCCGCGGGCTTGATGGAAATTCCGCCGGTATCAAACGTCACGGCCTTGCCGATCAAACCGATGACGGGACCGCCAGCCTTGACCGACGGCGGATTGTACGTGATGACGATCATCCGCGGCGGCTCCACACTGCCTTGCGCGACGCTGAGCAGCGCGCCCATCTTCATCTCGGCGATTTTCTTTTCGTCGAGAATTTCGACAGAGAGCCCCGCAGCCTTGGCCATGGCCTCGGCCTTTTGCGCGAGAACGCTGGGCGTGAGTTTGTTCGAAGGCTCGTTGACGAGGTCGCGCGTGAAATTCTGCGAGTCGGCAATGACGCGCCCTTTCGCGAGGCCTTTTTCGCCCGCCGCGCGTTCCCCATCTGTGTAACCGCCGACGGAGACGCCCTCGATTCTCTTGTCGTTCTTCTTGTCGGTCTTGTATTTGTCCGGTTCGAAATCAGCGGTCAGCGCGCCTTCCGTGACAGCCTGCGCGGATTCCTCGGTAGCTTGTCCTTCGCGGACGAGCAATGCGAGGTTCTTCACGGAACGCGACTTCAAATAGCGCAGGGCCGCTCCAGCTACTTTGCGCAGCATCGCGGAATTGAATTGCTCGCGCTTCCCCGCTCCAACCAAAAGCAATCGAGCCGCTTTCAAGCCCGCTGGCGCGTGAACGAGCGTGAATTCCAGCGTCTTGCCGGTAAGCTCGCCGCTCTTGGCCAGTTTGCGCAGCAATCCTCCAGTAGACTGATCGATCTCCGCGACGCGGCCCTGAACCGGGTCGGTCTCTTCAAACACATAAGAGACCAGCGCCTCGATTTCGATTCCTGCGAACGGCTTGCTTTCCAACGTGATTTGCATGGTGCTTTATCGCCTCCGATTACGATACATGGATTCTTCCACTTCCCTGCGAGCTTCTTTCGTGCGCTCGTCCTGACGGCGGTCCCAGGCTTTCTTGCCCTGCACGAGCGCAATTTCCACTTTGGCGATGCTGTTGCGAAAGTAGATTCTCAGGGGAATGACCGTCAAGCCTTTGGACTCGACGCGCCCGGAAAGCTTGTGGATTTCGTTCTTGTGGAGCAGCAGCTTGCGCGAACCGAGCGGCTCGTGGTTCCACGGGCCACCCGGTAAGTACTGTGCAATGTGTGCGTTAACCAGCCACGCGCCGTTGGGGCGAAAATCCACGTACGCATCCCGGATATTGGCCTTTCCTTCGCGAAGGGCCTTCACCTCAGTCCCGTGCAGAACCAAACCTGCCTCATGCTTCTCAAGAATATGGTAATTATACGAGGCCGCCCGGTTCTGAGCGACGATTTGCTCCCCGGATTTGGCGGACTTCTCAGATTTTTTTCCCGGCTTGGCCACGACCGTCCATCATAGCCGTAGCGCAAAAGGTTGTCACTCCCGGGAGAAAATGGCTATTGTTTCTTGAAGGACAGTCAACCCAGCAACCTTGTCGCACGTCTAATGCGAGTGTTAGACTGCAAGAGCGACATTTCTTGGCCTCGGAGAGAGAGTATGCGCCAAAACTGGGGAAGGCTAATCCTGTGTGTCAGTTTCGGCCTGTTCGCCGCCGGCTGTCCTAAAGGGCACGGCGAGTATAATCAAGGCGATAAGGCAACGAACCTTCAGGATTACGACGCAGCCCTCTCCTACTACCAAAAGGCGGTCAAAGCCGATCCCCACAACGCCACTTACAAAATCAGGCTGAACCAAGCGCGATTCGAGGCCGGACAATTCCACGTAAAGCGCGGCCTGGAGCTGCGAAAAAGAGGCGATTTGCAGGGGGCTGCGGGCGAGTTCCAGAGGGCGCTCGGCGCGGATCCTTCGAGTTCCATCGCCGAACAGGAGCTGAACAAGACCGCGGAAATGATTGCGGAAAAGAATCATCAAACCGATGCCGGCAGCGAACCACCGACCGACCACAATCAACAGCCCTTGGCTTCCATGCCGCCGGAGATCAAACCCCTAACGCGCCAGCCGATCAGCCTGAAGATGTCCAACGATGCCAAGATTGTCTTCGACACCATAGGGAAGTTTGCCGGATTGACGATGGTTTACGACCCGGACTTCCCCGCGCGGCGCATCACCGTGGATTTCAACATGGTCACGTTGGAGCAGGCTTTGGAGATCGTCTCCCTCCAAAGCAAGGCGGTCATCAAGCCGGTGACCGAGAACACTCTTTTCGTGTTTCCCGACCAACCGCAGAAGCGCCGCGATTATGAAGAAGAAGTCGTGAGGACGTTCTATCTCTCGAACGTCACCCAGCCGCAGGATCTGACCGAGATTATGACCGGGCTGAGACAATTGTTCGACTTGAAGCGCATTCAGCAGGTGAACTCACAAAACGCGCTCATCATCCGCGCCACACCAGACCAATTGATGCTCGTGCAAAAAATGATAGACGATATTGACAAAGCCAAGCCGGAAGTCATCGTCCAGGTCGAGGTCCTTCAGGTCAGCACGGACCGCCTCCGGGACATTGGGATTCTGCCCCCACAGCAGTACTCGGTTACCATCAACAACGGCAACACAACGACTAGTGTGACGACCGGGGGCAGCACCACTACAAGCAATCCGATGACATTCGAGACTTTTCGACACCTCAACCCCAATAGTTTCAGCGTCACGTCTCCAAGCCTCACGGCCAATCTTCTGCTAACTGATTCCGATACAAAAATTATTCAGAACCCTGAAATTCGCTCCGTGGATGGCCAAACGGCCAAGCTGAAAATCGGCCAGCGCATTCCCGTCGCGACGGGCAGCTTTCAAGCTGGCGTGGGTGTTGGCAGCGCGGGCGGCACGGGCTTTGTAAACCCGCTGGTCAATACGCAGTTCACGTACCTGGACGTCGGAGTCAACATCGACGTCACCCCGCGCGTGCATCCGAACCACGAGGTCAGCCTTAAGTTGCGCGTCGAGATTTCTTCTCACACCAGCGATGCGAACATAGGCGGCATCACGCAGCCCGTGATCAGCTCGCGAACCATCGAGCACGATATTCGCTTGAAAGAAGGCGAAGTCAATATTCTTGGCGGCTTGATCGAGCGTACAGATTCGAAAAGCATCAACGGCTGGCCCGGCCTTGCAAAACTCCCGATCCTGGGCCGCCTCTTCTCCGACAACAAGGTGGACCATCTGGAAGATGAGGTGCTGATTGTCTTGACTCCGCGCATTGTCCGGATGCCAGACTGGACGAAAGCGAATTTGCGGCCGATGCTGTCGGGTACGGAAGCCATCGTGCAAACCAAGCGCGAGAGTGAACTTCGCTCGCCGCAGCCGGAACCAACGCCGCCGGCGCCGGTGCAGCCGCCGGCGGCATCTTTAAGTACAGTTCCCGGTGCGGCCGCACAGCCCGCCCAGGCAGCAGGCAATGCCGTTGCCAAGATTCGCTTTGAACCCCAGACGCTCACGCTCAAGGCTGGCCAAGTCGCTACGCTGGGTGTCGTCGTGGAAAACGTGAACGATCTTTTCTCCATCCCGCTGCTTTTGCAATACAACCCTGCGGTCGTCAGCGTCGAAGAGGTACAGCATGGCGGCTTCCTCTCTGGCGGCGGTGCGCAGGAAATCTCCATCGTTTCGCAACCGTTGAAGGACAAGGGCCAGTACATAATTTCAGCTACCCGCCCGCCCAGCACTCCTGGAGTCAACGGAAGCGGCACGCTCCTTGGGCTTGTGGTGAAGGCTTTGGCGCCCGGTTCCACGAGCTTGTCCATCGTGCAGGTGAACGCCAAAGACTCGCAGCAAAAGGCCATCCCGTTGGTCACCAGCGAGGCAACTCTGCAAGTCCAGCAGTAGTCGAATTTATAGAGCGATGTTGCCTTACGTTGCAATTCGAATGCGCGCTCGGCACCGGCGGAGCGGCTCGCAAGCGGGCTTGACTCTTCTTGAGCTCATCTTGACGTGCGCCATCCTGCTGATTTTGTCTTCGGTGGCGCTGCCGATCGCCAGGTACGCCGCGATTCGCGAGAAAGAAGCCACGCTTCGCCACAATTTGGATGAAATCCGCGATGCCATTGACCGCTACAAAGACGCGGCGGACCACAATCAAATTCGCGTGGAGATGGGAAGCGAAGGGTACCCGCCCGACCTCAAAACGCTGGTGAACGGCGTGCGGCTTGGCACGAGCAGCGAAAAGAAGATTCGTTTTCTGCGAAGGATCCCGGTAGATTCCATGACCGGCCGCGCCGACTGGGGGCTGCGCGCTGTGCAGGACGATCCGGACTCGAGGCATTGGAGCGGCAAAAACGTTTTCGATGTGTATTCCCAGTCGACATCCACGGCGATGGATGGCACGAAGTACGCGGACTGGTGATTGGAGGTGGAATTCAACGTGAAGATGCATTTGTGCAATCGATTGCCTCGGCGCTTGCTGCAGAAAGTCCGCGGCAAACGGCGCCCTCCAGGATTCACCGTCATCGAGTTGATGATCGTTATGGCCATCATCGCGATTCTCGTCGGGATGGCGGCGCTGAACTATCAAAAAACACTGATAAAATCCAAGGAAGCCGTTCTGAAAACCGACCTCAAAACCATGCGCGACGCCATCGACAATTTCACGCTGGATAAACAGGCCGCGCCGCAATCGGTTGATGATCTGCAACAGGCCGGCTACCTCCGCGCCGTGCCGATAGACCCGATGACCCACGCCAAGGATTGGGTGCCACAGTTTGACAGCGTGGTCCTTAGCCCCGATCAGAGCAGCACCGGACTGGTGGACGTGCACTCAAATTCTCCCAACAAGTCCCCGTTCGATGGCACCCCGTACAACGAGTGGTAAGCGCCTCCCGCCCTGTCCGTTTTGTCCTGATTTGACGCCAACGGGCCCGTCGGATATAGTGACTATGCGGGGTGGAGCAGCCTGGTAGCTCGTCGGGCTCATAACCCGAAGGTCGTCAGTTCAAATCTGACCCCCGCAACCATGGGCGCTTACGAGGCGAATCCTCTAAGCGCCCTTCTTATTTATAGTTACGAGTTGAGTGGTAAAAATTCCTTCGCCTAATTTAACGCTACAGAGTTGTTCCTGTTCTCGATATTGGGAACAACTGGGAACAAATCGCCGTAGATTGCCCGTTCTAGAGCGATTGCAGCGTCACGTTCCGCTTCCGCAGAGGTGTGGGTGTAGATGTCCGCGGTCATCTTGATCGTCGAGTGCCCGAGGAACTTTTGCGCCAGCTTCAGGTTTCCGGTCCGGTCGTTAACAATACTCGCAGCGGAATGCCTGAACGTATGAAAGCCTGACGCGCCCTTCTTTCGCGGAATCCCTAGCCTGTCCAGAATTGGGTAGAGGGCGTCCTTTCGAAGCACGTCCGGGTCTAACGCCGACCCGTCCTTTTTGCAAAACACGAAGTCATCCGGCCCCTGATGCAACGAGTTCTCACGGTGATTCCTGAGGGTCTCGCTCAGGGCACATCCCAAAGGGATGTCTCGCGTGCTTGCAGCCGTCTTTGGCGAGAGAAGTTGTCCTCGCCATAGACTATGTTCAATTCGGAGTAATCTGCGCTCCAAATCGACGTGCTTCCATTTCAGCGCCAGTACCTCACCCAACCTAGTTCCGGTTAGAGCCACACAGTCGAAGAATGCCCGTAGGCCGGTTGGAGCCGCACTCAGAATATTCAGCAACTGAGCAGGAGTCCAAATCGGCTTCTCGTGCCTATCGACTGTTGGTTTGTGTCTATTCCGAATCGGCAAAACCAACTCCTCTCCACATGCAATTGCGCTCTTCTTCAACTCATCAGGCAAAACTTCTTCCAGCCTACCCACGGTCGCCTCCGGCGTAACCAACTCCGGTTCTAGCGGATACACTACGCACGCGAACAAAGTGCAAGTTTGAAGTATAAGCCCGGAACCTGAAAACTAGGTTGGTACTATGAGCCACTTTTCCGATTACGCGACCAGGAGCTACGCTGAACGCCGCTCTTCCTGACCTCCTCGATTTTCCTTTAGGTCGTGTTGCCTGTCCTTTACATAACGAGGGCTTCGCAGTCTGCGAGAAGCCCATAGAGCACCAAGGGAGTAAGCCACCGACGTGTAGAATGGCTGCGTGAAAGTGAGTTGGTCATAGCAGCGGAAGTCCGCTTGGCACCCCCACCCGAAGTAGTGCGACAGAGGACCTGTCTCAGGGGATGTTGACCATGGACTAAACGTCGGAATCGCGATGACGGCATAAATGAGCAGCGCGCCGGGCAAAATCCAGACCCAAAGCATCGAACGATGCACCCAACGAAGGTAAAGTTTCCATCCAAGGTATGCTCCCACAGCAATTTGAATGGGAAAGAAGGGTGTGTTGGTCGATATCAGATGCATTCCGCGCATTAGGGCCGAATCCCCCCATGGTTCATGCACCTCCCTGACTGAGCTTCTTAATAGAAACACGCCCAACGTCGTGAGCCAAACCACGCCTTCGGTCCCGATGATTTGGTGCATCACAAAGACCAGCGCGGACCTGACCCAATAAGCACTCTTTCTTTTATTGCGAGGCATTTGGATACGCTTTCTGCTGTTTCGCAGATAACTCAGTTTTACTTTCCTCTTTGCCCAGTTCTCGAGAATGGTGTACGGAAGCGACACGAGCAGAAAAATTCCAAAGAATTGCCAACGCGACAAATGGTGTTCGACGGTCCACCAGATGAGAAATCCTCCCCCAATCAGAATTACAACCCAATTCATGAAATGGATGACGATTGAAAACCACGGCCAAGCGCCAGCCTGGTGTCTGTACGAGGTCCACCACTGAACCGTTCTGCCGCCTTCTCTGTACATGTTTCTGAATGTTGGAAACATCGTCGCCGAGTCACGCTTCCGCTTCCGCACACGGGTATCCTGTTCAGGAATTTCGTGAACCAAATCTACGTCGCAGTCAGAGCAGTGGGTAAATCCAGGACGGTATTCGGCTCGGCATTCGGGGCAGAACATGGCCAGAATCATATACCGCATGCGATTCCAGCTGTCAGTGCGTTAGAGCCGAAGTGGAATCCAGCTGGAAAGCGGACCGGGAACTTGTCCGATTTCGCGTGTCGGGACTTAGCCTAGTCCCGCGCTCCGCGAATCGTTCGATAAAGCCAACCATCAGGACTTTCGTGGGCAGGCAAGTTGCTGTTTCTCATGGGCACTTGTCTCCCCTGAATTCATTGAATTATCAGCAAGGCGCTGGGCTAGCGGCTCTGGTGTTCGAGCGAGTAGCCAAGTCCCCAACGCGCCGAACACCACGACGCCCACAAGACCCGTGATCCCACCAAGAATGGGCGAGACTCCGATCACAAGCATCGGAAGCACTCCCAGGCCTTGGTTGTTGATGCTCGCGTGGAAGAAGCTCGTGAGCAACACGCTATCGAAGCGAAGACGAAAAGCCGTCTGCGTCAGCGCAAAGGCGATAGTCAGAGCGCACATCATTACTGCGCCGGTTACGGGGTAACCTGGATAGTTGTAGCCGCCAGCAATGATTGGTGCGTGCCAGAGCCCCCAAATCGCGCCGTAGATCAATGCCGCGCGCCACCGACCCAGCGGGAAGAGCAACACCAGGAGATAGCCTGTCCAGCCGAATTCCTCCCCAAAGGTAAAGACGCTGGTGACGAGCACGCCAAGCGTGAGCGATTGGGCAAAAATGACCGCCGCGAGCACGGCTGGCGGCGGTAGATGCGGAAGCGGCTGCCCGTGGGCCGCCTCCTGCATGCGGGCGGTCAGTGTTGCGAGGGTCGGGTCGAATCGCCCCAGCCCAATAAGTATCGTGAGCGCGTAGATGCCCGCGACCAGAAGCGGGACTCCGATCCACACGAGCAGGTATGGGCGCCACGGTCCACGACGCAGCCCGGCAGTCGCAAATCCTTCGTGCGTGATGAAGCGACGGACGACCAGCGCCGCGAGGGCAGGCACAAACATCACGGATGCCAGGAGAGCCGTCGACCTCGGCGTCAGTGACGTAAATCGCACGCCGAGGGCAAGCGCCGCTCCTTCGATAGCCCAAGCGAGCCCGAACGCAAGTGCGAGAAAGACGCGCACCGCTCGCCAGTCGACGTGCGTGGGTACCAGAATGCGAGAGCTCTTTTTGCGAACGGTGACTTCGGGCACGGCAATTCCCAGTCCGAGAAATCTGCTCCGGGCCCGATTCTTGTCTAGACCGATCCGGACCGGGCAAACTTGGTTCTCTCTATATACCATCTGCAGATCGCAAGTACATAGCTGGCCGCTTACGACGGGCGCACGTCGTAAAAATCCACTGCAACGTCTGATAGAGTTTGGCTGGGGTTTTCTTTTCTTATCTGACAGTTTATAATACCTGTCAGACAGGAGGCTCCTATGACCATTTCCTTGCAGGCACTGCGAGATAAACGTGATCAGCTCGTTGCGAGTCTGACCCGCGTCGATGACTTGCGCCCTGGTTTTCTGACCGCGCGGTTCCGTAAGTGTGGCAAGCCCAACTGCCACTGCGCTGAGAAAGACTCCCCGGGACACGGCCCCTCCTTTTCATTGACTCATCGAGTTGCTGGAAGGACGGTCACCCAGGTCATTCCGCAAGGCCCCGCCGTGGAACGTGCCAAAGCACAGATCGCTGAGTACCATCGTTTCCGGAAACTGGTGCGGGAACTAATCGTCGTAAGCGAGCAAATCTGCTCTGCCCAAGTGCGGTATGGGGAAGCGCTCCCTGGCAGCGAGGCTAAAAAAAAACCTCTTCGCCGAGCTCCTGGCTACCGACGTCGTTCCGGAGATTGAGACGCTCCTCGGTCGTCAGGCGGTGGAAGACCTGGATCTGGAAGCGCTGGAACTCGCCGTGCGACAGCAGGTCTTGCAACTGGCTGGAGCCGCGGTCGAGCAACGTCTCAACGCCGACACCAGCGATGAGCGAGGCTCGCGAATTCGTTGTGCTTGCGGGCAGGAAGCGCGCTGGGTCGGACGCCGGAGCAAGCGGGTGCACAGCGTCCTCGGTCCTCTACATCTTGAGCGCGCCTACTATCACTGCTCCAGTTGCGGACACGGCTTCTGTCCTCGCGATGAGCAGTTGGGCATAGAAAACACCTCGCTCTCTCCAGCCCTCACGCGCATGGTGGGCACCGTCGGTGCGATGGTCAGCTTCCAGGAAGGTAGCGAACTCTTGACCGAACTGGCCGGCGTGCCTGTCGATGCCAAGCAGGTGGAGAGAACGGCAGAAGCGTTGGGAAAAGAAATCGCCGAAGATGAACGCTTGCACAGCGAACCTCTCGATACTCTTCCTCTGCCGCAGACCCTGTATCTCGGCATGGATGGAACAGGGATTCCTTTACGCGCCGAAGAACTCGTGGGCCGCACTGGCAAGCAGCCGGACGGATCCGCCAAGACCGGGGAGGTGAAACTCTGCACCATTTGGAGCGCGGAATCGCTCGACGAAGAAGGCACGCCCATCCGCGATGACGGCTCGGTCACCTATTCAGCGGCTTTGGAGAGTGCTTGTGCGCTGGATACCGCTGCGGCACGTTCTCCCTTCGCCCAGCGTGTCTGGAGAGAAGCTACGCGCCGCCGCTTCTGCCAAGCGCCCCGTAGGGTCGTGCTCGGGGATGGCGCCCTGTGGATTTGGAATATCGCCGACGATCAGTTTTCGGATGCCACGCAGATCGTCGATCGCTATCACGCCAAGCAGCACTTGAGCGATCTTGGAAAAGCTCTATACGGCCTCACCGCCCTACGGGCTGCGCAATGGGCAGAACGCCGCAAGGAAGAACTCGACACCGGAAGATTCCGGGCGCTACTCATCGCCATCCGACGCCAGGTCACTCGCTGCGATGCGGCTCGTCGCTGTCTCCATTATTTCCAGACCAACCGCGAGCGTATGCGCTATCCGGAGTTCCACGCCCAAGGCTTGTGCACTTCCACCGGCGTTGTCGAAGCCGGATGCAAAGTGGCCATTGGTACGCGCCTCAAACGTGCCGGCATGCACTGGACCAAGCAAGGCGCCAACGCCATCATTGCTCTCCGTTGTTCAAAACTCAGTGGTCGTTTTCAAGATTTCTGGGAGCGCCGATCAGAACGCAGGGCCGCATGATCCATCACTTTCTTGGCGTGCGCCCCAATCCAGGCCGCGACCAGTTCCACTCATGACGTCAGTGATCGGTGTCTCCGTCGTAGACGATTTTTCCGCCGACGAATGTTTTCAAGACACGGATGGAAAGAATCTCGGGCGGCGGAATTTTCGTAATATCTTTCGAGATGACGGTTAGATCGGCCAGTTTGCCCTTCTCAATGGAACCCTTGTTGCCTTCTTGAAACTCGGCGTAAGCAGCCTCTGCGGTGTAGCCGCGCAGCGCTTCTTCAAGCGTAAGTTTCTGTTCAGGATGCCACCCACCGGGCGGATTGCCCTGCGGATCCTGCCGCGAGATGGCGGCATAGATTCCGTAAAAGGGGTTGAGGGTTTCGCCGGGGAAATCGGAACTCAGCGGCAGATGCGCGCCGGAATCCTTCACCGAACGCCAGGCGTAGGCGGCGCTGATGCGCTGCGGACCGACGCGCTTCTCCGCCCACGGCATGTCGGAGGTGCAGTGTGTAGGCTGCATGGAGGCGATGACGCCGAGTTTCGCGAAACGCGGAATGTCTTGGGGCGACAACACTTGAGCGTGCTCAATGCGCAGACGCAGGTCATGCGCATCGGGCACTTCC
>QHYM01000371.1 GCA_003223295.1 Acidobacteriota bacterium
CCGACCTCGCTCTTATCAGGGTAGCGTGGTTAGGTTTTACAACTTACAAGACCGCGGGGACTGCCAAACTACGCGGAAGTCGTACAAGACATCAATGTTGTGGGTTGGGTTGTGGGTTGGAAAAAGTCCACGGCCTCCGAAGCAGGCCGCCGCATTCATCAGCCATCCCGTTAGAACACCGGTTATCCGCGGAGTACTGCAGATTTCCCGGGTGGATAATTTTTGCAAGCCTGCCGCCTGAAGGCGCTACAGCCGCTGTTTTCAGTTCGTGCTGCTTTCACGGTCGCAAAACGATTGGGAAATACTTGTCGCGCACAATACCGCCTCGATAGGCGTGCCAGGATACTTTCCGACATATGCTTTCGCTGGCCCCTTACTGTCGCTCTACGTTTCTACTCACATCTCCTCGACGAGCTTTTCGCTAGACTTTCCGATACCGGGACGAAAACTCTGTTCGTTGAACATGAATATCAATTACAGAATGCGTATGAGGCTCGTTCAGGTGTTGTCGTCAGATCTATCGTCCGCCCAAGATGTGTACTCGGAGAATGGCAAAGTCGTCAGAAGAGCTGCAGTCGAGGCGCTTGTTCGCGAGCTAGTGGACAAGTATGGGTTCAGGCTACGACTTCAAAAGGCGGTTAGGTCCCATAAAGGTGCTTATCGTTTGAAAATGGGTACTCCACGCAAGAATGCAAGAGATGCCACACAGCACGTCTACTTGGCAGGCAGGAGGACGGCCTATTACGCAAAGAGCTTCATGTTGCTTGCACAGAACATCCGAGCATCATCGGACAGCCGCATATCCTCGCTTCCCCGTTCCCAAAATTGCCGCGCTGCCTCGCGTGCATCCTCCCAAACTTCCAATGTATTCGCCGTCGCGTGCGGCAGCATAAAGTGGCGAGGTGGAACTTGGCCATCGGCAGTAGGCGCATACAACATTGAGACTTGATCGAATGCTGGAGCCAGGCGCAAATGAGAACCTTCTGTAAAGAAAAGAATGTTGTACTGATGCCGATCCGTATTTGCGATGAGCGCTCCAAAAGCGTCAAGCCAACAAAGCCGTCGGGTATCTTCATCGCTCAAACGTCGTGCATCTTTCAGTGCAGCGGCAGCGCGCGCCCACGAGTCAGCGAGATCGTCGTGAATAGCCGCAAGACTTAAGACTGCGATCCTCCCGCGCACCCCCACGCGATCGAATCGCTCGCTTTCGAGAAACCAATAGTCGGGTGTTTCGATGACGTTGGTAGGTGCAGCCGGTATTCCATGCGACGCTACAATTTGCAACGCCATCCCTTCTAAGATCAGCAGATCGCACCAGCGCCTAGCGACGGCATCCCCCATTCCTCCCCGTCCAGCAAACTTGACAAGCATATGGTGGTCGTCAACCAGCACTCCGAATTTAGGCCGCTCCCCGCCTGCCGAGGAGCCCGGCGGATGACCTGCGATGGTTGCCTCTGCAAGAGCCGGGTAATCATTTCGGCTTCTCAAAATAGGCCTGAGTTCCTGCCATCGAGCGAAGGATTCTTCGCCTACAATCAAATCACCCGGTAAATCTTCTCCCCGCCGAGACATCGCGAGCAAAATGTGATGATCGGACCAGTCCGATAATCGAGGTGGTAGCCTGAGATCGGCATTGGCGGCCGCGAAATGTCGGCCCAAGAAACCAGAAGGGCGAGCGTCAGCTAATTCGGCGGGAAGCCCACTTACGACCATGGCCATAGGCATCCAGGCTGTCTGATGGGCAGTAAGCGTTATGAGTTCCCCCGCGGTGACCGCCGTGCCCGATTCTCTTATTCGGAATAACGGAAACCGTGAGCTGTCCAGGTTCGGCCATACCTGACGCAAGCCATATTGGGTCGCCCTACCTCGACCTATTCGCAGGATCTCCGGGCCAGCCTCTCTCACCATGCGCATGAGTGTCGCGGGCGACACACCCAGCCGCTCTCGGAGGTCCGCCGCAGGTAAGACCCCACGGTTCAGTTCACTTACAACACCACTTGCCATGAAACGATTATATACTAACAATGGTGTATGTTTTGTGCTTTATTTTCAAATTGTTAACAAGAAATGTGCAGTCGTCATTGAAATGATTCGTGAAACGATTCTACCGTGTGCTTGATTCAGCAAACGCTGGCACGGAGGTCCCGATATCTTTTTGCTCACAGCGTAGCCTCAAGATAGGGGCGCATGATCCTCTCCACGCGGCAGATGCGCGCGTAGCGCACGAGTTCCCGAAAGTCAGGCTTTTTCTTCCGTTCCCGAAATCGCCGCAGGGCTTCAACACCGATATCCAGACCAATCTTATTGCGGTACTTGAAACAGTCGGCCACCGTCTTCGCAGCTGAATAGATTCGGACGGAAACCTCGTCGATTCGAACTAGCTCAACTCCTGCGCTGAACGCCGGCTCGGAATACCAGAACACTCGGATGGGAAGAGCATCCACCTTCGGTATCTGCCCATGGCTGGGTATGGCAAGATCAATGGTGTGGGGAACCTGTGTTGTCATACCATGATGAGCCAGCGCGGATATCAGGCACACTACCGCGTGCGGGGCACGAATCGCCACTGTGACCCAGTCTGGATTGGTCAGATGTGGTGCAGTGGAGAGGCGGTAGAGTCCCCGGCCAACACGTTCAAGCTCCCCTCGGTCACGAAGTTCGTAAAGCGTACGAGGATGGATACCCAGCCGTAGCGCGTCCACCGTCCGGAGCATGCCTCCGCGCTTGCTGAAAACCTTGCGTGCTGAATCCACGGCCTTTAGAGCATCCGCCATGATGGATAAACCTCTCGGAAAGTATATACATACTCCGAGCATTTTATCCACCACTAAAGAGTTCAACCCTTGCTGCACGCATTCCAGAGATCAGCTCAACGATTGCATCTTCAACTCTATGCCGTGATTTTGCATGGTACTGAGATCGCTCTCTACCGTTCTAATTTTTACAGGACGGGCGACTGGTCCCGAAGCAATGGAAGGAGCGAGTTGGGACCCAGAGCACACAATGAATTAAAGGGAGAAAAGAGTTAGCGTTCACGCCCGGGCTTCTCGTGTTGCTTTGCGGCGTGTAATCCCTTGCCGAACACTCTAGCCGCCCAGTCCGGTATCGTCTGGGCGGTCTTACTCAATTTGCCGCCGATGAAGCGCGCCACTACGCGGAAACCGCGGCGATGAGCTGTGTTGTCGTACACCAGTAATTCATCGGCATGTTTGGGAACTTCGGACAGATCTTTCGTTGATTCCCGATAGGAGTCAATCACGCTGGACACGGGCACGGCTTGTCCACCTCGACTCATACGCACCAACACCCGGCCCACATTCAGATTTGCGACTTCAGTAGAAATAAATAAAACCTTGGTTGAATACCCTGCTGCCTTAGCCTGGTCGAGCAGTTGTGTGTCCACACGAATGTCTTCGACAGCAAAAGAACGCCGGTTATCAAGAAGCGGTTGTTGCTGGTGTCTCAGCGGGGGAACTAGTGTCCCGACA
>QHYM01000045.1 GCA_003223295.1 Acidobacteriota bacterium
CGTGAAGTCGAAGGCCAGTCCTATGCGGAGCTTGCCGCGATTCTGGAGATCCCGGTGGGCACGGTGAAGTCGAGATTGTTTGCTGCGAGGGAGGAGTTGCGGCGCGTCTGGCGCTCTTCCAAATGACGCGGCGAGGAGCATGAAATGAATTGTGCTGAGGCTGCAGAATGCGTTTCCGCGCTGTTTGATGGTGAGCCCATGCCGCGCGAAGCGGCAGCGCATCTCTCGGACTGTGAAGAGTGCCGCAGGCGGGTGAACCAGTACGCGGAAATGGGAGCGGAACTGCGATGCGTGGCGAGTGTGGCTGTGCCGCGAATCATTCCAGATGGACGGTGGAGATTGGCGGAGCCAGCCGCCGCCGGTAATTGGCTGAGAAAATGGAGGGAAACCATGCGAATACCACGATTTGCGTTTGCGCTGATGGTGCTGACCTTACTAGCTCTGTCTACTGGACTGTTCTTGAGTCGAGCAAAAGAGACCCCCCGATGGTTTGCATATGAGTTATCGGGACGGGACGGAAAGATGATTACTGGTGGCGCGGTTCCGATAAATCGGGCGGGGGATCCATACTACGACAATGAGGCGGGAATGAATTACGCGGACGGAACTGTTTGGTTCCACCTTCGTATGCTGGGACAGATTGGAGAAACGGAAAGAATTGGTGCACGAACCCTGTGGTTGCCTGTGGGAGAGAGAGACAAATGGGAGAGAGTACGCGGTATGCCGGAGCGCGAGTTCCTCTATTCTCCCGGAGAGGAGCTGAAGATTCCCGTGGAAGGTTACGGAAACCTGGAGATTAAGGGGCAATTCGAGTCGACTGTTCCCGAAGTCGTGCAGAGGGGGCTCTATCCGGAGGACGGCAAATTTCGAATCTCTCCACCCGTGGTTCTCATCAGAGAAAAAGAGATGCTCATGAAAGGGGACATGGGGGGAGGACAGCTCTCAATTGACAAATCCTACTTCGCCTATGGGGACCAAGACCATGGATGGTACCTGTTCTCCGCAAAACCGATCGCAGGGGCGGTTGAAGGAACGCTTACGATGAATCAGATTGAATTCAAGCTCGACGACAGACACTACTTCCTCTTCACAGGCGACCCAATTCTTTTCGGCAAGGTGAAGATTTGGGTGAAGCATTTCCCTTCCATTCAGGACTTCGATCCGACTTCTCCGCGGATGGACTGGGCAGCAGAAAACGGACCGGCGCTTGCGTTTGGAGAATTAAAGAATCTTGCCGTCGAGAAGGAAGGTTCTTCGCTCAAGTGATCCGAGGAGGCGTACCGTTGAGTGGGTGAGATCCCTTGCTTCGCTCAGGATGACAATCTCGTGGCAAATTGTCTGGGATCCTATTGCGCGAAGGACAGGCGGTTGACGCTGACGAGGGCGGTGAAGTCGGCGGCGATTTGCTTGGCGATTTTCTTGAGTTCATCGTCGGACGGGTCTCGCGATACCTCGAAGCGCTCCGTGGGGGCGTAGGAGGTAACGGTGATCACCGGCCCGTGGCGAGGGTCGTTGGCGGGGGGATCGGCGAGTTCGTAGAGGGGCTGCGCGGGGCGCGTGAGGTTGTTGACGCCGACAAAGAGAATCATGTTCGGTGCCACTGGCTCGCCACCAACAAGCAGGCGTCGCGCGCGATTTCTTTCATCGGCTTCGGCGAAGACGCCGCGGATGCGCATGCCCTGCTGCGGAACGGGCGCTCCGGCGGGGAGACGACGTGCGTCGTAACCGGCTTGCGTGAGAGCCCGGATGATGTTTTCCGAAACGGCATTTATGAGCGCGTTAGCGCGGTCGGCTGGAGTTTCTTCGGTGGCAGCGTCGGAAGAATCCGTATCTGATGCGGAGGTGGGCGCACTTGTTCTCCGTGCACCTGTGGGAGAGACCGGGGTTCTGCGAGACGCGGAGGGCGGGGAAGTGCGCGGCGTGGATTTCTGCGACGGCTTGCGGTGAACGACGTCTAAATCGAAATCGCTGACGTAGACGACCATGGCACCGGCAGGCACCGCGATCGAGGTTTGAGGCTGGGGAGCGTTCGATTCGGGCTGGGTTTGAGCCGTACTTGGGCGGGCAAACGAGAAGAGGGTAACGAGCGAAAGCAAAACGGAAATCCGAGCAAACGCCATGCAAATCCTCGAAGCACAAAACTTCACAACAATTTTGGATGAGCCGGAAGCAAATTTTGCCACACGGAAGAGCAAATGGAAAGCCCGGGGGCGGGGTTGTCCACACGGCTTGCACCTGAAACGAGGAGTCGCCAAATGAAGTCCTACGACGGGGTCAGTATCTGACGAGTCGCGGAGTAGACGCGCTGAAAGGAAGTGTAGCTGGCGTTGAGCGCTGCGACGGCAGCCGGTTGCGGGTCGATGTGAGAAGCAATGCGTACGGCGGCAGCGCAGGCCGCGTCCACGGAGGGCCAGACGCCGGCACCAACAGCGGCTAGAAGCGCGGCTCCGTAGGCAGCGCCTTCTTCAGCGGCCACGAGTTCGACGGAGTGGCCATAAACATCGGCCTGAATCTGTCGCCAGAGTGGAGAACGCGCGCCGCCGCCACCGAGACGGATGCTGCTCACGGGGACGTTCATTTCCTGGAACAGCGTGAAAGTGTCGCGGAGGCTGAACGCGACGCCTTCGAGAATGGCGCGAACGATATGGCCGCGCGTGTGCGAAGCGGTGAGACCGACGAGCGCGCCGCGAGCGCTGCCATCGAGATGGGGCGTGCGCTCACCCATGAGATACGGCGTCCAGAGAAGGCCGTCGGAGCCGGGAGGGATTTTGCCGGCCTCAGCAGTGAGATGGTCGTAGGATTCCGGAGCACTCGTCGAATTGGCGGTGAGAGTGTCGCGGAACCAGCGCAGCGAAAGGCCAGCGGCTTGGGTGACGCCCATGACGTGCCACCTTCCGGGAATGGCATGGCAAAAAGTGTGTACACGGCCGCGAGAATCGAGTGCAGGGCGATCGGTAGCCGCGAAGACGACGCCGGACGTGCCGATGGTGGCGCTGACGGTTCCGGGAGAGACGATGCCCATGCCTACGGCGCCAGCGGCTTGATCGCCGGCACCCGCGACCACGGGAGTGCCGGCGGCGAGCCCACACTGTGCAGCGCCCTCTGCAGAGACTTTCGCGCAAACGTCGGGGGATTCGTAGAGCGCGGGTAGTAGGCTTTCCTCGAGAGCGGCTGCGTCCAGCATTTCTGACGACCAGCGGCGATGGGCTACATCCAAAAGCAGGGTGCCGGAGGCATCGGCCATGTCCGTGGCGCGCTCGCCGGTGAGGTGGAAACGAACGTAGTCCTTGGGAAGCAAAACGTGTCGCACGCGCTCCCAGTTCGCAGGTTCGTTTTCGCGGACCCAGAGAATCTTTGTAAGGGTAAAGTTCGGCAGTGCGGGATTGCAAGTGAGCCGAATCAAGCGCTGCAGGCCGAGAGCGCGGGTAAGCTCGCGGCATTGCTTTTCGGTGCGGACGTCGCACCAAATCAGCGCCGGGCGCACGACTCGCCCTTGTTCGTCGAGGAGAACCGCGCCGTGCATCTGGCCGGAGAAACCGATACAGGCGACGTCCTTGCCCGTAACATTGGCGCCTGCTAGGGCTTTGCGGACGGCGAGGCAAGTGGCGTGCCACCAGTCCTCGGGCTGTTGCTCGGCCCAGCCAATCTGGGGAGAAGCAAAGGGTTGGTGATCTTCGGTAGCGGAAGAGACGAGGAGGCCGGTTTGATCGATTACGACGGCCCGCGTGCCGCCCGTGCCAACGTCAATCCCTAAAACGTGGATAGAGCCCCCTCGAAGACTTGAGGACTGAACTGGAATCATCATATCCTTCCAAGCGATGATGGCAAGAGAGACCTGACGAGACTGGCGTCCCAACAAAATCACTTCGATTGACAGCGTAACTGGCGCTTGGAAATCAACCTGCTGCGCCGGGCATCAGGAAGAGTGGCCTCATTTCGAAGCTGGCGTATTGAGGGCGCAGGCGCTCCGTGTTGTATTGCTCTTTGATGTTGACAATTTTCTTGGTAGCGGTGACGGTCTCGAGCGGAATGTTGTCGTAATGGCCATTCTTGAGGACGACGAGCCGCCCGCTGATATTTTTCAGCAAGAGATCGAGAGCGAGATTGCCATAGGCCATGGGGGCAATAGAGTCGATCGCATCGGGGTCGCCGCAGCGGACGAGATAGCCTAGCTTCTGGTTGATGACGTCAATCTTTTTGCCGTTGTTAAACTTGGCGGAAATGTCCCGCACCCTTTCGGCGACAATGTCACCAATGCCACCGAGCTTCTTGTGCCCGAAGGCATCGGCTTCCCCTTCTTCAAAAACCATTTCTCCGCCTTCGAACATGGCGCCTTCTGAGACGAGTACGATGGAATAGCGGCTCGGATTCTTACGCCTGTCCGCGACGAGGAGTTCGGTGAGACGTTCGATATTGAATTTGAACTCGGGAATGACGCAGCGATTTGCGGCGCCGGCCATGGTAGGAAGCATAGCCGTGAAGCCGGCGTAGCGGCCAAATACCTCCAGCACCATGAATCGCTCGTGGGAACCGGCGGAAGTGCGCAGGCTATTCACCATCTGAATGGTGCGCGTGACGCAGGTGCTGAAGCCGATGCAGTAGTCGGTGCCAGGAACGTCGTTATCCATGGTCTTGGGGATGCCGATGACGCGGAAGCCTTCTTTATGCAGCCGGACACCGTAACTCAACGTGTCATCGCCGCCGATAGGAACGAGCGTATCGATGCCGAGCCAGGCGAGATTCTTGAGCACTTCGGGAGTTAAGTCATTTTTCTCGGCGGTGTATTTGTCCTTCAGGCGCGCGGGAACGGCGGACTTGGCAACGCGTGCGGGATTAGTTCGCGAGGAATGAAGAAAGGTGCCGCCGGTGCGGCCAGTGCGATCAACAATCTCCTCATCGAGGAGAAAAAAATTGTCGGAATTGTCGTAGTCCTTTTCACGGACCATATCAACCAAACCAGCCCAGCCATGGCGAATGCCGATGACCTGATAGCTCTCGCGAAGGGCGCGCAGGGTAACGGCGCGGATGGCGGGATTGAGGCCGGGAACGTCGCCGCCCCCGGTGAGGATGCCGATGACCCCTTTCTTGGTCCTGACGTTTGCCATGAATCGATAGATCGCCCTTTCGTGGGATGCAGAACAGGGAATTATCCACTTTGCCGGGAGATTTAGGAAGGGCTGAAGAACGATTCATTTTTTCGCACCACTGGAGGCAAAAAAGAAAGGGCGGACCGTAGTCCCCCCTTCCCGCTCAAGATAGCCAAGAAACGCTGCGTTAGGACGCTGGGGCTGCCGCGATCGGTTCTGCGGAATCCTGGATCGTTAGCATGTCGGTGCGCACCTTCTCCCACTCGAGCAAGGTGAGCCCATTCGAAGCAAAGAAGCGCCGAATCTTGGCGGAGTCCCAATGCATGACTTTTTCCAGCACAGGGACAAGAACGCTCATGGCGTTGTCGCTGAGCACGGTGCGCTTGGCAACGCGGCTGATGAACTTGGCCTCGCTCACTGCGATGGTCAAGCCGTCGTACTGATTAACGTGCATCATCACCGGCAAATCGGAGCTGCCGTCGCCCATGTAAATAATCTGGTCGTGGCTGATGCCAAGACTCGCGCGAAGCTCTTCGAGCACGGTAATCTTGCCCCAGCCTGCGGAGGCGCGAATGATGGAATCGACTTCCCCGGACTCCTTGTAGCGGAAGCGCGTGCCGAAGATGTGATCCGGCGGAACGATGCCCTCGAGCGCCGATTGAATAATCTCCTGCGGCGCGGCGGAGATTACGTTGAAATGGAATTTATAGCCATCCGCGAGATTCTCGAGCGCGCGGGCGAAGAGCGCTACGTCGTGCTTCAGGCGGATGCGCTTGCCGGTCTCGACGAGATGCTCTCGCCGCACGCGGCGGAAATCCGGGTCATGCAGAATGAGATAGCTCAGCTCGGCGCCTTGTTGGACGAGGTTTATCTCAGCCAAGCCCTTGACCTTGTCGTGAAACCCGTGAAAACCGATGAGCTCGCTCAGAACGACCCCCGAGTCGTTAAAGCTGAGTGTCTGGTCGAAGTCGCTGGCCAGCAAGTAATGTTTCACCATGTCCTGGTACTCCTTTGTACCTTCTTGATGGGCTGACTCTGGGAAGCCTGCTGCACCCCTCTGATTACACGTTAACTGCGTTCCCCCCAGAATGCCCCACGAATTATTTTGATGGGTGCGATGGATAAAAAATGTGAACGATTCATTATCCCTCGGTTTAGATGCGAAGTGGAGATAAGGGGTTAGAAAGAAAGGAGATGCGTGTGCAGAAACGACACAAGACCCTGCAAGCTCCGAAAGCAGAAAGACATAGGAGAGACGAAGAAAAGGGGAAAGGGAATGACAAGAAGCGTGGTTGGGAAATCAATGGTGGGACCTTGAAACGGGAGCAGGCGACGGCAGAAACCAGGATTTTAGCTCTTCCATCCAGGTGGGGCTGCTCGGAGCCCTGACCTGCCCGCTTTGTGACCGCTCGGCAGGTTCGTCCGTAACGCTGTAGAGCTGGCCAGTGCGGAGGTATAGCGCTTGGGTCTCGCCGCGGTTCAGGGGGCGAGCGCCACGGCGGCCAAAAACGGCGAGCTGGTTACCGGATTCATCCACGGCCCGGTCGCGGTCAATGCCTTTGGAAATAGCGAGCGCAGGGCCGCGCATGCGAGCAGTGGCAATAAGTTTTGGAACGGGCCGTGGGCTGAAGCCGGAGAAGTGCGCTGGGTCGTCCCAGGGTGAAATGACTTGCAGAACCCGGAGGCCGTTCTTGCCGTCGGCGACAAAAGCGAAAGCGCTGGCCGCGACCATTCCTATCTTCACGTCGTTCACATCATTGAGTTGGCCTTCGGCGGTGAAAAGTTGGTCGAGCTTGGGAGCGTCCGGTTTTTCCACGTCGACGATGGCCAGACCCTGCTTGCCGGCAGAAACATAAGCGTAGGTGCGTGCGACGTAAACATTGCGTGCGTCTTCGAGCGGGACAAGCGCATTAGCCACCGGCTTGGGCTGCGCGAGATCGGTGACATCCAAAACCTTCAGGCCTTCGCGATCCACAACGAACGCGTAGCGGAATTGCACGGCGATGCCGCGTGGATCGTTCAACGAGGGCGCGCCGATCGTTGCCGTCACGCGTGGCGCCAGCGGATTGTCGAGGTCCACTACGACCAACGCTTTGTCGGTGAGCACGTAGGCAAAGGTGCCGGCAATGGTGACGCGGCGCGCGCCAGTGAGAACGCCACCGGGGTTGAACGCGAGCGCACGCTTCAGAAAATTGTTTGCGGGATTGCCGTCGAGCAGAGTGCCCACGCCGGGACTCTTCGATTTCAGGTTGCGATCGCCGACGATGACCAAGCCCTCTTCTTTGTCGGCGACATAGAGAAAGCCATACAGCAGATGGATTGCCTGTTCTTCGTTCTCCGGCAATTGCTGGCGTAGCGGATCGACGGCGAGCGTCGTGGGCGATGCGACCGCAACGGCGTCCTTCGTGGCGACAAAAAACCGCTGGCCGACCGGCGAAACCGGCGCCGTCGTGATTTTTTCGGAGAATCCTTTATTGTCGATATTCGCGATGTCATAGACATGCAAGCCGCCCGGTCCGTTGGCGGCGTAGGCATATTCGCCGCGCGCTTGGATGTCGAGCACATTGCCCGCGTGTTCCGCTGCCGCATGAAGTTCGCGCCCTTGGCCAACGAATTTCTTGAAATTGTCCGGATAGGCGATGCGCTGGAGATCGCTGCCATAGATAGCTTCAGGCTCGTCGTGCTCGGCGACCGCGACGGCTTCAAAGCCTTTGTTGCCCGTGGCCACATAAACGTAGCGGCCCATGAAGTTCATGAAGTTGGTTCCTTGCAGCAGGAGCTGCGCCATCCAAGCGTTGTTATCGTTCTGCGCGGAGACGTGGCAATCGCTGCATTGTTTCGTTTCTCTTGCGCGAACTGTGTGCGGCACAAACGTGGAGAACGCCTGGCCCGAAAATCCCGGCGCGGAGATCGTTTGCTGCGTGTAGTAGAGCCACTCGCGATTGGCGTTTTGCGAACTGACCAGTACGGCGCACGACGAGCGCGCCGGAGACACGCGGTGCCCGGTGACTGTGCCGTCGACTCCCAACATGTAAATGTCGTCGCGAAGAACCTGATAGTTGTAGCTCGTGTAATTCTTTGTCAGCAAGCCTTCGTTGTGCAGCATCGGACGCCGCGCGTTAGCGGTCATTTGCAAGTGGCAGCCGAAGCACGTGGGCGTCCACGATGTGTGGCAGGAGTAGCAGGTCATTTTTTCATTCGCGTGCGCGAGCGAGGAATCATTAGAAGGCATCTGCGCCGGCTCGATTCCGTCTTTGCTCATGAGCTTGGCGCGAAACGATTTCATGCTGAAGTGCGGATTGCCAGGCGTAATCGTGTCGATCGTTTGCGCAATCTCCCATTCTTTGTTTTCTTCGGACATGGAGCGTTGAATCAGTTTTTCCCCTCGCCATTCGAATCGCCGCAATCTCCATGGCGTGCGCAGCCCATCGAGATGCCGGCCATGTTCGCCTCCGGGAGCAACCGGGGCCGCTGGCCCCGATGTGACGAGCGTCGCCTTCTTTCGAATCGTGCCGTGACAATCGATGCAGTCAATCTCCACCGCCGCTCGCGGCTCGCCATAACTTTTTCCGTTGCCGTGATTGTCCTGCTCGAAATGGCAATCGTTGCATTGCATCCCTTTCTCGAGATGAATGTCGGCGAGATGCACCGCTTTACTGAAGCGGTCCGGATCGTCGAACGCGACTTGCTGGCCGTCCCTGTCGAGCCAGTTTCCTCTGCGGTCGTGGTTGAACACGGCCCGGAAGACCCAGCCATGTCCGTGAAAATCCGCGAACTGCGTGGTCTTCAATTGCTTGTTGAATTCCGCGCTGCCCGTCTGCTCCAAGAACTTTTCGTCGCCCCAAAGTCCGCGCGCCGCTGCTGCTTCCGGGTTGCGGAGATAGGACTGATATCGCTCTTCTTCTGAGGGATTGCGCTGCTCCTTGGGATACATCTGGTCGCCCTCGGTCTCGTTGTCCCACCAGGTGAGTCCGAAATACGTCGCGACCATATTCGTGCCCGGATGGATGTGGCAGATCATGCATTGGCTCGAGGGAATCGAACGAGTGAAAACGTGTTTGATGGGATGGCCTGCGTCGCTTTTCGGAATCGTCGGATCGGACGAAGCGCTGAAGCCGGAGTGGCCGAACGCCGCGTAAGCCCCAGAATGTGAAGGATCGCGATCGTTAGCGTAAATCACATGACACGCCGTGCAGCCACTCCCGCGGTAATCGCCGGGATGATCGTTCGTGCCGGGAAGGGACAGGATCGGATCGAGCAAGCGTGTTTTCTGCAAGCCGAGAAAAACAGGATCCGTGCGAAGTTCCGTGCCGAAGCCGCGGTGACTGAGCTTGTCGTCAGGCTTGCCGGGATCTTCCGCGCGACTAGGATTGCCGATTTCTGCTTTCTTGTGGCCGCCGCGTTCGAAAACGCGGAGAACATTGCCGGGCTGCGAAATTTCCCAACGATACAGAGGATCGAGCTGGGGAATTACGCCCTTCGTGCGTGTCTCTTCGGGTGAGGGCTTTGGGAAGGTCTTGATGGATTGCGGCAGACCATCGCGGTTGTAACTCTCACCGAATCGCGCGTTCTTTGCCGGATAACCGCCGTTGTTGTAGAGCGCCGCACCCCAAAGGAATCCTGCGTGCGTCATCATGCTCGTAGATACAGCGCGCACTTCCGCCGTGTGGCAGCCAAGCGTGCCGCAAGTCTCCGGAGCCACGCGCAAATCACCGGGATTAACGAACTTGATGTATTCGGCGGATTCCTTCAGCCACAAGATGTACGCTCGTTCGGGAAGGTTCGCGCGATTCTTGAAAACCGCGTTCCGTGGCTGAACGTGTGCCTTTTCCTTGGCCGAGTTGTACGTGGGAGAATGTGGCGCCGTTCCTGCCGGAATGGCGACCGAAGCATTTCCGCCGTGGCAATCGATGCAGCCGAGATGGACCGTCTTCGTCGGATGCATCGTCGGTTCGTCCGTCGAAGTATGGCAAGAGACGCAGCCAGAGGATTTTCTACGCGCCTCTTCCTGAGGCTGGCTCCTGAAGGAAGCCGATTCTTGACCCATTCTCTCCGTAGGCTTCGAACTTGCGAGCACGGCGGAGAAAAAAGATAACGCAGAGACGCAAAGAACGTAGAGGGTTCCCAGAGAAGAAGCGTCAAATTTGCGCAAGAAGGGCATCGTCTGCGTTGCCTCAGAAAGTAAACTTCACCGAGCCAAAAAGCGAGAAATAAGTGCGGCCCGTGTAGATATCTTTGAAACCCTTGCCCGGTTGCAGTGCTGAAGCTCCGCCGGTGAGAACGATGTTTTCCGTGAGCGGCGGGCGGTATTCCACGCCAACGCCTAAGTCTTCGCCGATGGCGTGATGGATGGGGGATTGAAACAGAAGAAACTCCAGCGGCTCGGTGCGTTCGAATCGCAGGTAATTGGAATTTGCGAACCCGCGCAGCTTGGGAGTGATCTCGAAATCCGCGCCGACGTTGGCAAGAAAAATCCCCGGATTCACGAAATTGGCCTGGCCTTCTTCTTTGCTGGCGCGCAGCGACGGAATCAGGCTGCCCGGCGTAGTGAGCAGAACGCCCGAGCCAAGCAGGCGAATTCCTTCGCGATTCCAAAAGCTGAAGAGCCCTCCCGCGAGATTGGGGAGATCGATAATGGAATCGAACCCGCGCGCGCGCCCGTCGCGGGGATTGCCGTCACCCGACGTGTAAAAGGCAGAAATGCGATAACGCATCCAGTCCTTGTCGTACGAAAGCTCGGCGGCCACCATCTGGGCGTTCACCGTCACGCGCTTCCCGGCAATCGGATTGAACGTGTCTTCGCCAAGCGCTTGATAAAAAGCATGGGTCAGATTAATGCGGCGAATGTGGCCGCTGCCAAGCCAGCCGAAGTAGCCCACGCGAATGCCGTGACGAATCGGCCCCGCTCCCGGACTCTGGTTGATGACGTTCCCAATAGGCGCCGGGCGGACCAGGAAGCCGTTGTCGTCATAGTGCAAGCTCGGATCGTCTTTGTTCCACGCGGCGATAAATTCTGCCGTATAGCCGGGAAAAAAGAAATCCTGCAAATAAGCGTTCCCAAGCATCACTTGCTGGTGGCGGCGGTCGAGCGTGTTCAGGCCGCTGTTTGTGTTTTTCTCGAGGAAGTGAAAGTAGGCGAGGTTGTACTCGATGCGGTCACTATGCAGATTGCCGAAGATACGCAGTGCGGGTTCTTCGTCAACAAACAGAAAACCGCGAAAGTCCGCATTGAACTGCTGAATTCCCGCGCGGGCCGAAACGAAATCATAATTGGGTCCAAGGTCGTGGAGTTTGATCTCGACGAAGGCTTCCTGGAGGCCAAAATGTTGGTCGAATCGGTTGGTCCCGCTCCGTACGTCTGGGCCCACAATGCCGAGCTCGCGAACTTTCAAATCATTCAGGCTGAATTCGGGAGTAATGCGAATGCGCCAATCCACCGGCTTGAATGACGCGTCCCCGTGAAACAAATCGAACGTGAAACGAAGCGTTTGATCGAGGAATGCTTGTTCGCCTTTGCCCAAAAAACCAGAACTGCCGGCGCGCGCGCTACTCACATTGCTCGGCGAAGGCACCCGTCGGCCATCAAAAAATGTCTCCGTCGAGGCCGTCAGATTTAGGAATACCTGCTGGCCCAGGCGCTCAGGCCAGATCGGTTCATCACCTTTGAAACGGTTGCGGTTGAACGGATCGTACCAGCGCGGCTTGCTGTAAACGTATTCGCCCTTTTGCGAATAGCGGCGGTAATCCGGCTGCCGCAACGCCCAGCGATTCGGCACCGTATTGTAAATGTCGGCCACTGGTGGAAGCGTGTCCGGTGAAATACTTTCGACATAGCTGGGATCAGAATCGAGGCGATGCCGGAGTTCACGATAGCCGCTGGAAGTTGACGAAGTTCCGGCAGGGAGTGCGGGTCCGAGATCCGGGAGACGCGGCAGGCGCGAGCGTGCCTCGGCTGCCCCGCCAGATACAAGAGAAATTTCCAGCGTGACCACTTCGTTGGCCTGGAGCGCAAGTTCCACGAAAACGAAGGGACCATAGTTTTGGGCTTCCACGCGCAGTTCGTATTTCCCGGGCAGCAAAGGAAAAAGCCGAAAGACCCCTTCTACGGTGGAGGCTGTAGTGAAGGCCTGCCCGGATTGCAGATTTTGCAGCGTCAATACGGCGCCAGGAATCGGCAGCGCGTTATTCGGCGAACTCGCGTCGCGAACAAATCCGTCGAGCGCAGCGGTGTTCTGCGCTTGCTGCCGTGGAAGGCGCAGTGCGGGACCCTGCTCGTGCGATTCTTTCGCCGAACTCTGCGGCGGCGGGGATGCCTGATCTTGCGCATTCCTTCAGCCTGAGTGGATCCGCAAAAACAGGAGTCGCGTTCTAGCTAACAATATCGAGCACCGCGTAGCAACATCTTTCCGGCACCGCTGGAGCCATTCGATAACAAGCCAGAAGAACTCGCCATTCACCAATACGCCGCAAAAGGCAGGCAAATCCGTTGAGCCGCTGCGAACGAGTGTGTTACCAACGGAATGCATCCCGCAATGGCCATCACGCACAAATTGCGCAAACCCGTGGAATCGCTCGCCGCGCTTCGCTCACGAAAAAGAGTGCTCGTGTTGAGTATCTTCCTGGCTTTGGGAGTTGCTGGTACGCTGGCGTTTCTGATGATGGGGTGCGGAGGTGGGGCCAGCACGCCGGTTTCTCCTCCTCCGCCGCCGGTGGTTCAGCCGCTGCAAGTCTCTGATGTGCAGAACATCGTGCAAGCCGCGGCGAATTCCGTGAGTGCGGACATGGTTGTTGCTGTTGTGGACCGTGCGGGAATCGTTCTCGGCGTGTTTCGAACACAGAATGCGCCGATCACGGCTGCCGGAAATTTTGGACAAACGCAGGATGCCAATGACCTCGCCGTGGCCCTCGCGCGCACGGGGGCGTTCTTCAGCAACGATCAAGCGCCGCTCTCTTCGCGGACAGTGCGGTTCATCAGCGGGATTCATTTTCCTCCTGGCGTGATGAATCAGCCGCCAGCGGATCTTTACGGCATTGAAAACACGAATCGCGGCTGCACGTTGCTCACCGATCCAAATTTCCAAACCCAGATTCCTCCTTCGCTCGCGCTCAGCGGAGGATTCGGTCCCGGCGTGATTACCGGAAAAGCCGACGTGAACGATTCGAATGCCACAGCCGTGAATCCTGGCGGCGTGCCAATTTTCTACAAAAACGTGGTGTTGGGTGGAATCGGCGTCGTTACTTCTGCAAACGATTTGAACGTGGCGGAATTCGCTGCATTTACAGCAGCAACCACGGCGCGAACTGGGCCGACCGATAGGTTTGGACCGACACCCGCCGCCCCCGGCGTCGTTTTCATCGGCGGAGTCGCTCTTCCCTTTGTGAATCAAACTTCGATTCCCGCAGGGTTTTCTGCAGGACCGGTTGCGGGCACCGGAAATTTTCTAATTACTCCGGCAAACAGTCAGGGGCAACCGCCCGAGGGCGATTTGCTTATTCCAGCGGCAGGATCGCTGGGAGGTCTGACCGCAGCGGAAGTAAAGCATATTTTGGATAAGGCCGAAGCAACGGCCAACATCACGCGCGCGGCAATTCGCCTGCCGCTTGGATCACGGACACGAATGGTGATCGCCGTGGCGGATCTGGATGGAACCGTGATCGGATTGCGACGCATGCAGGATTCCACCGTCTTTAGCATTGACGTCGCGGTGACTAAGGCGCGCAACATGGTGTATTTCAACGGCCCGTCGCGAACCGCCGCCGATTTAAACGGCGTGCCTATGGCCATCGCGGTAACGAATCGCACGATCGGATTTGGTGCGCAGCCGCTCTATCCTCCCGGAATCGACGGTTCGAGTCCCGGGCCCTTCTTCAATCTCTACACCATGGACCTCGCAAATCCCTGCACGCAGGGATTTCAGCCGGGCGCCCCGAATTTGAACAAGAGCGGGATTGTTTTCTTTCCGGGAAGCGCGGGCTTGTATCGCAACGGCGCGCTCGTTGGCGGGCTCGGAGTCAGCGGCGACGGCGTGGATCAGGACGACTACGTCACCAACGGTGGAACATTAGGATTCGAGGCGCCAGCGAGCATCCGCGCGGACCAGGTGACCGATCAAGGCGTTCGCCTGCCCTATTTAAAATTCCCCAGAAATCCTACCAACTGAATCGTTCGAATCAACGGCGTCGCGGCGATTTCTTGCCTCGCACAATTTTCGACAAGGCCCACGTGTATGCTTCGACCGTTTCCGGCAACGCTTCGCTGTAGACAAACTGTCCTTGGCGACGGCAGGTAATCAGCCCGGCTTCGCTCAATATTTTCAGATGGTGCGACACCGTCGCTGGGGTGACGCCGCGCATGGAGACGATTTCCCCGCAAGTCATTTGTTGTGTCCGTGAGATGGCCTCGAAAATTCTCAACCGGGTCTCATCCGCCAGGGCTTTCGATATCTTTTCGATTTGGGCTCTATCCATAAGAGAACATTCACCTTACCCGATCCGGAACCGGCTTGCTGCATGGGTTAGAAGTGATTTTGACACCTATCGAAATAACTTGCAACCGACTGTTTAGATGTTCATCTAAGTATCGAAACCTCAAGACAGCTGTCAAGCGGCAAGGCCTTGGGGGTGCGGTTCTTGAGGAAGATTCGATTGGGAGGCTGTGATGAAGAGACTCGAAGGAAAAGTAGCAGTGGTAACCGGAGGAAACAGCGGCATCGGACTAGCGACAGCAAAGCGCCTGCAGGAAGAAGGCGCGCGTGTGGCCATTTCCGGCCGTAGCAAGAGAACGCTCGACGAAGCCGTGAAGAGCATCGGCAACGGCGTGCTGGCGGTACAGGCCGACGTTACCAAACTTACGGAAGTGGACAAGTTATATTCGGAAGTTTCAAAGAACCTTGGAAAGATTGATGTGCTGTTTGTAAATGCGGGAGTCGCGAAGTTTGCGCCGCTCGCTGAGACCTCCGAGAGCTTGTACGACGAACAATTTGACACCAACATCAAGGGCGCGTATTTCACGATACAGAAGGCGCTTCCGCTGCTGAATGACGGAGCCTCGATCATTTTGAATACCAGTGTGGCCGACCGTAAGGGCACGGCGGGGGCGAGTGCATACTCCGCAACGAAAGCTGCGTTGCGCTCGCTAGCAAGAACCGCGGCGGCGGAACTGGTGGGGCGCGGCATTCGCGTGAATTCTGTTGCGCCTGGGCCCATTTTGACACCGATCTTTGGAAGGACGAATCTTCCCAAAGAAGCCGTGGATGAATTTGCAAAGGACATTGTTGGGAAAGTTCCGATGAAGCGGTTTGGACAGCCGGAAGAAGTTGCTGGAGCCGTGGCCTTCCTGGCGTCACAAGACGCGTCGTATATCACTGGCGAAGAGATCAATGTAGATGGCGGAATGGGACAAATCTAAAAATCGACAATCAAATGTTGGAGTTGGAGAAGGGCGGCCACGTCACGTAGCGCGGCCGCTTTTTCATTTCTGCGACGCAGCTTGGCAAGGAATTCACTTCGCGCCCGCCGATGGATCCGCCGAAGTGGCGGAGTTCACGTCGAGATGGAAGCGGTGGGCAGTATCGAAGGCGGCGTAGCAGTTGCCGTCTTTGGCGTAGCCTCGACAGTGGAGGGCGGTTTCCATGTCGCGTGGCGAGCGAACGAATTGCCATACTTGCGCGTAAGCGATGCCGCTCTTGGATGGCGCAGGAGGATCTTGCGGCGTCGTGCAGCCCGGAGAAGGCGGACAATCATCGTTGTAAACCCAGAAAGCGACGTCGCGAGTCGAAGCGTGGTTGCGAATATCGTCCGCAGTAGTGATGGTGACGCCGGGCTCTTCATTGACGGGGATGCCCGAGCAATAGACGCCGGGGCGATAGCCTGCGTGAGCAAGAGCATCCGACCAGGCAGCGAGATAGGTGTGATAGGTGTCAGCGAGGCGGCCACCCTCTTCGATGTCTAGGAAGATGATTGTTCCTGCGGAGAAGTGCTCTGCCTTTGCGGCTGAGATGGTTCGTTCCGCGTCAAGAGCGCCCTTTGATTTCGCGTCAGCATCATTTTTGAGTGCGCTACTGTCGCGACCGGAATAGAGAACCAAAAAACCAAAGCCACGTGAACGCAAGAGATCGCGTTTTCCCTTCCAAGCATTCGTTTTTTCGCCGGGGGGAGGGCTGAGCCAGTAGCTCGAGAACGCAAACGTCTTGCGCAGCTTGGGAAGGGCAGCGTCTCCGGGATAATCGTTTCGGTCGAAACCAAGATAGGCCTGCCGGGAATCCGCGGAAACCGAGGTGACACGCGCGCAGTCCCCAAAAGCGAACAGCATGGCAACAGCGACAAGCGCGATACCGGAGAATGTTGCAGCCCTTTCTTTGATCGGTTTTTGCTCAATCTGTCGCATAAGAAAAAGCGGCGCCAAGCCGCCCATTCCCAAAAAGTATGCGCCTCAGAAGGCTGCTGCTACAAATGCTATCCCTCCCGGAGTTTGTGGCCGGCGAGATTCCCGAGGCCGTCGTAAGCGGCGTACTTATAAGTTTCACTGAGCGTCGGGTAGTTAAAGACCTGCTCGATGAATTCGTCGATGGAGAAACCTTTGTCCAAGACAGTTAGGCCGATGTGGATGAGTTCGGTGGCGTTTTCACCGATCATACTGACGCCGAGAAGCTTTTTGTCAGCGCGGGCAAAGATGAGCTTGAGCATCCCCGCCGTGTCACCGGTGATGTGTCCCCGTGCATTGTTTTCGTAGAGGGCGCGGCCGACGACGTAATCAATCTTCCTTTCCTTGCAGGATTCTTCGGTTTCACCGGCAGCGGAAATTTCCGGAATGGTGTAGATGCCCATGGGCAGCAGCGAGGCGACGCGCTGTTTGTATTTTAAGCCAAACGCATGGCAAACGGCGACGCGGCCCTGCTCCATGGAGGTAGAGGCAAGCGCGGGGAAGCCGATAACGTCACCTGCGGCATAAATATTGGAAACCGTTGTGCGATAGTTTTCGTTCACCGGGAGGTAGCCGCGATCATTGAGGGCAAGACCCGCTTTTTCGAGGGCGAGACCGTCCACGGCGGCACGGCGGCCGGCGGCGAAAAGAGCCGCCTCGGTCTCGAGAACTTTGCCGCTTTTCATGATGAGGCGGACGCCCACGGCGGAGTTTTCCGTCTTTGCAGGCCGTTCGTTGAACCAGAAATGCATGCCGAGCGCCGCGAGGCGATCGCGGAGCCGATTGGAAATCTCGTTGTCGAGGAAAGGAAGGAGGCGGTCGCGGCCATCAACGAGAGTGACGTTCACGCCAAGAGCCATGAAGATGGAAGCGTATTCGCAGCCAATGACGCCGCCGCCGATCACGGCAAGACTTTTGGGGATGCGGTCCATCTGGAGAAAGGTGTCGGAGTCGAAGGTGCGGACGTTGTCGAAAGCAATCTCGGCGGGGCGATGTGGCTTGGAGCCTGTGGCGATAAGAATCACCTCGCCCTTCAGACGGCGCGTGCGATCTGCTGCGGCGACGGCGAGCGTGTGGCAGTCTTCAAAAGAGGCTTGGCCGTGAATAAGTTCGATTTTATGCAGCGCGAGATTTTTCAGGATGCGGCGACGTTCCATCTCCACGACTTCGCGCTCGTGGTGCATGAAATCGTGCACAGTGAGGTTTTCTTTGAGCGAATAGTCGATGCCGTAGAGGCCACGCTGCCGCAGCCCGGAAAAATAGAGCGCGGATTCGCGTAGAGTCTTGCTGGGAACCGTGCCGGTATTGATGCAGCTTCCGCCCATGTGCTGGGCGCGCTCGATCACGGCGACACTCTTGCCAAAGTACGCGGCTTGGGCCCCAGCCTTTTCGCCGGCGGGGCCGCAGCCAATCACAATCAAGTCAAAACTTTCGGTCGAGCCCACTCAAGTCTCCTCAAAATGGATAGAACGCACTGCGACACAATGTGGCGGGACCTGGGAGGATTCTAGGGTAAGAGCCGACGTAGCGAGGAAGTTTCTGGCAGGGCTGTGCTGAATCGAGCGCGGCGCGGTCGCTCACAGAGTAAGGTAGATTTTGGCCTAGATCTCGGGTAAATTGGCAAACGCTACCCGTGCCCAGTTAACTGCATCTAAAAAACAGGCAAAGGCAAGAGGCAGAGGACCGATGGGCGATGACGGCACGGACTAAGCAGCGGGCGTTGATGACGCTGATGGCAGCGTGTGGCCTACTGGCCGCTGTCCGCGCTTCCCGAGTTTTTTACTTCCAGGAGCTTTTTTTTGCATTCCTTCTTTTTGCAATCGGATTTCTGATCCTCTTGCTAATGGCGGCCTTGGCTGTTGGGGTGTGGCTGCTCTACGCGCGAGGAGTGGTCTATCTCGCAACCCGGGCAATGAAAGAAGGGAAGCACGCGCTGCCGTTGGTTCGCGTGGTTGTCTTGTGGCTGGCCCCAACAGTCGCAAAAACAGCCGGGGCGGTGTCGGCTGCCCAGGAGATCTTGTTTTATCCATTCGGTGGTGCAATGCGCGGCTGGCTGCGGTCATTCCGCATGGATGCGTCCCACTTCCGCGAGGACGCAGAACGTGCCGTTAAGCACTTGCGGCTCTTGCTCAAACAGAGTTGAGTCACGTGTGCTCGGTAATGTGTACGATTCGCACAGCCACGACGCTTTTACAGAGAGTTCACTCGAGTTGCTCTTCCGTTGCGCCTTTGCCTTCCACTATCCGATAAACGCGATTCACTCCAGTAAGCGCGACGTTTTCCTTGATCCCGTCGGGCCAGCGTATCTCCAGCTTGTCCACCTGCTTCGCTTTGCCGATTCCGAAATGCAGGCGCATGTCGTTGTTGGAGATGTAGCTCCCACCGCTGATTACGTCGTTGCGCTGCGCGATTCCGCCCACGGTTAGAAACGCTTTCGCTCCAATCGCGTCCCGCGGCCCCTTCCCTCCGCCAATCAAATGCAGTGTGACCCAGTTGTTCCCGTTGTTGACGACGTTGCGCAACAACACGGGAGGCCCATCGATCGTATTCAGCACCACGTCGATCTTTCCATCGTTGAATAAGTCGCCGAATGCTGCTCCGCGCGCACAAACCACGACGCCTAATCCGCTGTTGGGCGTTGCCGGTACCGGCTGAAAATGTTTCCCGTCTAAATTGCGAAACAGCAGCGGCCGCTGCGCGTACGTCATTCCCCAATCGTTCTGATCCACGCCGGGATAAACGTGGCCGTTCGCCGCGAAAATATCTTTCCAGCCGTCATTGTCGTAGTCGAGAAATCCAGCTCCCCAGCCGAGAAACGGAATCGTCGTGGACGCCACGCCCGCCTGAAAACTGACGTCGGAGAAATTCCCGTCGCCCTCGTTGCGATAAAGTGAATAGTAGTCGTCGGAAAACGTAGTCACGTAGAGCGAAAGGCGTCCGCTGTTTTCATAATCGCCGATGCCCAGTCCCATCGCCGCCTGTTCCCTGCCGTCTTCTTTCAACGCGAATCCTGAGGGATAGCTCGCATCTTCGAAAGTCCCGTCCCCCTTGTTCAAAAATAAATAATTCGGCACAGAGTCGTTAGCCACGGCGAGATCGAGTTTTCCGTCATCGTTCAGGTCTGCAAAAACCACGCCAAATCCGTAATAACCTTTTTCGTTTGCTACACCTGCCTTTTTGCTGACTTCCGTGAACGTGCCGTTACCGTTGTTGTGAAAGAGATGGTTCTGCTCGCCCGCCAATCCCCGCGGGCCGCACATGACCGATTTCCCGCGGTACTGGCAAAAGTTGAATTGCGTTGCCGCGGTTCCGGAAACCGGTGGGTTGTCCAAATCGAATTTCACATAGCCGGTTACGTAAAGGTCGAGCTTCCCGTCGCCGTCGTAATCGCCGAAGGTCGCCCCGGCCGACCAGACCGGCTTCACTCCGCTCACGGCCACGCCTGCGGCTTCCGCCACGTCCGTGAACGTGCCATCGTGATTGTTGTGATAAAGCCGGTTCTTGCCGTAATTCGTGACATACAGATCCGGCCAGCCGTCGTTGTCGTAATCGCCGACGGCCACGCCAAATCCCCATCGCTCGTTGGCGAGGCGCGCTTTGTCCGTCACGGCGGCAAACGTGCCGTCGTGATTGTTGTGAAAAAGCGCGGCGCGCGGCGGCTTCTCTTTTCCTCGCATTGCATCAAAGGTGGAACCATTCACGAGATAAATGTCGGGCCAGCCGTCGTTGTCGTAATCAAAAATTGCCACGCCGGAGCCGGGCGCTTCGAGGATCAGGTTTTTCTCCGGAGAGCCGGAAACGTGCTTGAACTTGTCGAGCCCTGACTTCTTCGTGATATCTTCAAAAATAACCTGCGCGCCCTCGACAAAACCGCCGGCTGTGATCGGCCGGTTCTTTTCGTCCAGGACCGGCGCGAAGACTCCGCCGGTGGATGCGCCGCCGGACTGGGATTGCGATTGTGGTTTCGGCTTCTCTTGAGATTCTTCCTGTGAGCTGCTGCCAGCGGGAACCTGCAAACCGAGCAGCGCAAGCGCCACCGCCGGGAGAAGTCTTTTCTTGAGAAATGTCATGCGACTTTCATTGTAGCAAGGAGGAATTGACGCTGACAGAACGCTGAAAACAATTCGACCAGCGCGAGGCACCCTGGTCGAACAGAAAAATCTGCAAAAATCTTGCTGGGCTGCGGCTCACGATTCTCACACTGAGAAAAAATCAGCCAAGCTGGTGCCCGGAGCGGGGATCGAACCCACAGCCCTTCTTGAAGCACGTAACTTATCGTATTCTCGGCGCGCCAAAACGAACCCGAGTTTGCCTCAGTCTGGTATTGTGTCCAAAACCGTGATCAAGCAGATCCATGTGTGCGGCTATAGGTCTGTTCGGGACCTCGACCTTGCATTGAGGCCGATTAACGTTCTCACTGGCCCGAACGGTTGTGGAAAGTCAAATCTCTACAACTCCCTTGTCTTGATGGCGCGCGCCGCGCAAGGGCAATTGGCGCGAGCGATCGCCGAGGAGGGCGGCACGCCAAGCGTGTTCTGGGCCGGAGGCGAGCGCGTTCGTTATCAGCGTAAGAAACCTCCTAAGCGAGTCGTGCTTGGCTTTGAAGCGGAGAAGTTCGGGTACGAACTGCAAATCGGACTCCCGTCCCTGAATGAACATGCGCTGGGAACCATGTTCACACTCGACCCGCGCGTCAAGGAAGAATCGATCTGGTATATCGGGCCCCCAACGTCAGCGGGTGCATCGGACGCAAAACGTCTCGTGGCTATGTTGAAACGCGATGAACCTTCAGCATGGTTGCGCAACGCGGAAGGCCACATGGTCACCTATCCCTTCCGGATTTCCAAACACGAGTCCGTCCTGTCGCAGATCATTGATCCGCACCTCTATCCGGAAATCTCCGCAATCCGCCAGCAGGTCTTGAGCTGGCGTTTTTATCATCATTTTCGTACAGACCTGGAATCCCCTGTGCGCCAGCCGCAAATTGGTGTCTATACGCCGGTTCTCAGTCATGACGGCTCGGACCTTGCGGCTGCTCTCCAGACCATTCTTGAAATCGGCGATGGTGCTGCCCTTTGCCAGACGGTGGCGGAGGCTTTTGGCGGCGCGGCTCTCCTGATCGAAGCGATGGATACCCTATTCAGCATGAAGATGAAAATTCCCGGCCTGCTCCGTCCCTTGCAGTCGCAGGAATTCTCGGACGGACAAGTGCGGTTCTTATGCCTTTGCGCGGCGCTGCTTAGCCCTCGTCCGCCGTCGCTATTGGCGGTCAACGAACCGGAGACAAGCCTGCATCCGGACATTCTGGATGCCCTGGCGCACTTAATCGTTCGCGCCGCGAAAAACACCCAGCTCTGGATTACCACGCATTCGCAGCCCTTGGCGGACCGCATCGAGAAACACTCCGGCGTACCGCGCGTGCGCCTCTGCATGTCCGACGGTGAGACGCAAGTCGAAGGGGATCGGAAAGGCGCCTGAATACGGGCTTCCATGGCATTTGTCATCACGTGACGTGCAAGAGGAAAGAAATCCATATCTGGCCTGAAATCGTGGGCCGACCTCTGCCCGCGACCGACGTGGTTGTCACCGATGACGCGATTAGTTAACTGCCCTGCGGCGGTGATTTGCGCGGTTCGTCGTCGATACGAAGTTCCGCTCCACATTGTCGGCATTTCGGGCTCTTCTTCCATTCCACGACGGCGTAACCCTTGCCGCATGCCGGGCACCGATAGCGCACCGTGAGGTCCCAATCCTTCCCGGCATCCGTCACGTGACCCGATGCGGGCAACTCCAATCCAACGGCAAAAGATTTGTCGTTAAGGGACTGGCAGTAGATGACTCTTGCCCGTATCCAATCCCTTTGTGCAGACTTGAAGAGAACTGAAGTATCCGGCTTCCAGGGCCGTTCGGTTCGTACGCGCACCCCGTAAGAACTCACGTTCTCCATCGAGGCTAACTCTCCGGACATCGGATGCTCTCCAATGGTGGAAAGCATCACTTCGACTTCTTGTTGGCTTCGCTTTTCTTTTCTGCCGAGCATCCTTCGTACCTCCCGAGGGCTGGCGGGTAGGGTGAAGTCCTATGCCTGAGGAAATCCCCCAAGGGGATATTGAGGAGGGTGTGTGAGGATTACTTCTGCACGGAGGTAATGCAATCAGGCAAACAATTGCACTCGCATAAGCTGTTGCCTCAATCTCCGGCTAGTACCGAGGGACAGGAAAGAGGCCCGGGGCGCGCCAGTTTGCCGCCAATGGGCCACGCTCTTCCCTGTGGCTCTGCCGGAACCCACAATCAAAACAATGCTGAAATTGAATCCAGTCCAGGTTTCAAGCCAATAACGCGCAATGGATTGAACGCGCAATGGATTGGCTAGCGTCACAACGTTCCAGGTGGCCGATGTTTTAGATCCACAGGAAATATTCAGCGCCTGTCATCCTGAGCCTGCCTATGGCAAGCAGGCGAAGCGAAGGATCTCAACCGACCCGGAGGGGACATGGTGGCCCAGTATGAATTTCTTGAATCGTGACACGTGCGCATGCGCCTCTACGCTGCCTCTCAGCAGCTAAGGGGGTCAAAATTCAAATTGGGTCACTCCTAAAAAAGTTCGGCTCCCCAATAGTGGCACAGGCAATCCTGCCTTCGCGGACCTGTTCGGGAGTTAGAGGCTGCAGGAGTGAGTGGCAGGTCTTCTACGTGACCTCGCTCGTAACAGCATAACGCAGGATCACCGCTTCACTCCTTTCCGAGCGCGAGGCGGCCGACGTCGCGCCACTTGCGCGAGCCGCTCGGCGATATTTCAAGTTCGTCAGCGCCAGGAACCTCGTCACCGACGCCCAGCGCTGCGCCAAGCAACCACAACCAGTTGCTAATTCGCTGTTTTCCGTGGAGAATTTCGCGGGATTGCTTTTCGTTTTTGTGCGAGAGCTAAACCGCATTGGAAAGTCGAAAGGCCGGCCGTGGGCAACGGAAAAGTGAAGGTTGGAATCATCGGCTCGCAATTCGAAGGCGATATTCATGCGGCGTCATTTCAGCTTGCACCAGAGGGAGCGGAAGTGGTAGCGGTGGCGTCGCCGACTCCGGGGAACGCCGCAGCGCTGGCGAAGAAGTATGGCATCCCGCGCGTGTTCAACGACTACGGGAAAATGTTGAAAGAACGCGACATCGAGATGATTACCATCGCCGCGCCAAACTATCTGCACGCGCAAATGACGTTGGACTGCGCGCGAGCTGGCAAGCACGTGGTGTGCGAAAAGCCGCTGTGCATGACCATCGAGGAAGGCGAAGAGATGCTTGACGTCACGCGCCAGGCCGGCGTGCTGCTGATGTATGCGGAGGAACTTTTTTTCACACCCAAGTATCTCAAGGCCAAAGAAATGGCCGACGATGGAGCCTTCGGAAAAGTCCATCTGGTGAAGCAGAGCGAAAAGCATTTTGGACCGCATAGCGCGTGGTTCTGGGACGTGGAACGCAGCGGTGGCGGCGCCCTGATGGATTTGGGCTGTCACGGCATCGCGTTTTGTTACTGGTTTCTTGGCCGTCCGGAAATTCAAGCCGTGTATTGTCAGATGGGCACGTATGTCCACGGCGACAAGACACGCGGCGATGACGATACCTTGTGCATTCTCGAATTCGCGAACGGTGCGGTCGGTTTGATCGAGGACAGTTGGGGCCGCCGCGGTGGCATGGACGACCGCATTGAAGTTTACGGGTCGGAAGGCGTGACCTACGCCAATCTGCACATGGGGAACGCACTGCCCACGTACAGCGAGCAGGGATACGGGTACGCAGTGGAAAAGGCGCCAAGCACGAAAGGATGGAGCTACCCGGTTTTCGAGGAGCTGTGGAACTACGGCTTCCCGCAAGAAATGGCGCATTTCGCGCGGTGTGTTCGCGCGAAGGAAAAGCCTCAGGCGACGGGCGAAGATGGTTTAGTCGTGATGAAGGGTTTGTATGCGGGGTACGCGTCTGCGG
>QHYM01000372.1 GCA_003223295.1 Acidobacteriota bacterium
GTCACGTGGAGCTCGCGCCGCTCCCCAACCGTTTTGCTTCCTTCGATCTGTCACCGCGGGAGCCGCACCTTTACGATTATCTGCTCATCCTGCGGAAACACCAGTGGCTGATTCTGTCCTTCATGCTCGCCGTCGTCACCATCGTCAGCATCGCCACTTTCCGCATGCAGCCGGTTTACGTCGCCATCGCGCGCATCGAAATCGACAGGGAAAACGCCAATATTCTTCCCTTTCCGGGCGGGGAGTCCTTCGACTACATGGTGGATTCCGAGAATTACATTGAGACTCAGGCAAAAATCCTGACCAGCGAGACGCTTGCGTTGCAAACGATCCGCAATAATGGCCTGGCTTTGCGTCCGGAATTCGCTGCTTCCGGAGGCCCATCAGAGGCCGTCGCCAGTGGCAATCTTGCGAACCAGACTCGCCCGCCCGAACTCGCCGAATTCCTGGGCAACCTTAGTGTGAAGCGTGTCCCCAACAGCCGCTTGATGGACGTGAGTTTCGAGTCCACGGACCCGCGCCTTGCCGCTCGCACGGTGAATGCCCACATCGCCACTTACGTGGAACAGAATTACCGCAGCAAATATGAAGCCACGTCGCAGGCTTCTGACTGGCTCGCCGACCAGCTCCGCGATTTCAAAATCAAAGTACAAAAGTCGGAAGACGCGCGCATTGCCTACGAACGCCAGAACCAGATATGGACGCTCGACGACAAGCAGAACATGACCACGCAGCGGCTGAGCGACATCAACAAGCAGTTCACCGACGCCCAAGCGGAGCGCATGCGGAAGGAGTCCCTCTATGAGTTCGCTAAGGCCGGGAACCTGGATGCCGTGCCGCAGGTCGAGAGTAATACGGCTCTGGCCGATTTGCTCAAGAAGAAAGGCGAGACGTCTGCGGATTACGCTGACGCTTTGACGCAATACGGTCCAAATTTTCCCAAAGTGCTGCGCCTCAAGGCGCAGTTGAAAGACATCGACGACAACATTGAGAAAGAGAAACAAAAGATCCTGGATGTGCTCGAAAGCGAGTACCGCGAAGCGCGCCAGCGCGAAACCTTGATGGGCCAGGCCCTCGATCAGGCGAAGGCTGAGACCAATCAGATGGCCGAGAAGATGGTTGAATACAACATCCTCAAGCGCGAAGCGGAGGCCAACAAAGCGCTCTACGAAGGCCTGATGACCAAGATGAAGGAAACCGCGATTTCCGGCGCCTTGCGCTCCTCCAATACAAAAAACATTATTTTGTCTTTTTTGGTCGGCTTGGTTGGAGGCATCGGTCTGGCGCTCCTGCGCGAGTATCTGGACAACACCGTGAAAACGCCGGACGACATTGAAACTCTTGCGCGCCTGCCGTCTCTCGCAGTCGTGCCGCAATTTGCCGGCACCAATGGAAGCAAACGCCGCAGCATGCTCCAGGGCTTTTCTGAAAACGGCCACAATAAGCGAATCGAGCTGGTGGCCCAGCATTTGCCGAAGTCCCAGGTATCCGAGGCTTTCCGCGCCTTGCGTACCTCGATTCTTCTTTCGCAGGCCGAACATCCACCCCAGGTGATTCTAGTCACCAGCGCCCTGCCGCGGGAAGGGAAGACCACCGCGGCGGCAAATCTGGCCGTGACTCTCGCGCAACTGGGTGACAGCACCGTGCTGGTCGATGCCGACCTTCGCAAGCCGGGAATCGCACGGCTTCTCAACCTTGGGGGCGGGAAGTATGCGGGTTTGAGCTCGTATCTCGCGGGCGTATCCAGTCTGGATCTGGTGTCTATCCCACACCCCGCGATTCCTAATCTGGTCGCCATCCCCACGGGGCCCCTTCCCCCGAATCCCGCCGACCTGCTCTCTTCGCATAGACTCGCGGACGCCATCGTCGAGCTGCGCTCGAAATTCAAGTTTATTGTGCTGGATTCTCCGCCGATCATGGTGGCAACAGATGCCGTGATTCTTTCGGTGCAGGCGGATGGCGTGCTGCTGGTGGTCCGCAGTGGCGAAACTCCCAAGGTGGCCTTTACCCGCACGCGCGACCTGCTCACCAGTGTGAAGTCCCGCATCCTGGGCGTGGTCCTCAACGCCGTCGATTCCAGCGCTCCGGACTACTACTACTCTTACCGGTATTACCCGTATTCGTATGGCTACGGTCCCCAGGAAACTGGGGAATCTGTTCAGGCTGAGGCTTCGGAGTCGGTGAGCGAGGTCGTCTCCCGACATCAAGACGACGATTCGCAAGCTCTTTGAGGAGGGCTCTTTGCGCTTTCTGATCACGGGCGGTGCCGGTTTTATTGGATCTCATCTCGCGGAGCGGTTGCTGGATCGCGGTGACCGCGTTGTCTTGCTCGACAATCTCTCCACGGGCAGCGTTGAGAATATTCGCCATCTCAAGAGCTCCCCGCGCCTCCAATACCACTTGGACAACATCGAGAATCGGCAGTTGCTCGCGGAACTCGTAGACGATGCCGATGTGATCGTTCATTTAGCCGCCGCCGTGGGCGTCAAGCTCATCGTCGAAAGTCCGGTGAGAACCATCGAAACGAATGTCAACGGCACGCAGTTGATTCTCGAAGCGGCGTGCAAGAAGAAGAAGCTTGTCGTTACCACTTCCACTTCCGAGGTCTACGGCAAGAGCACCAACATTCCTTTTCGCGAAGATGCCGACCTCGTTCTCGGGCCCACCACCAAGGGGCGCTGGAGCTACGCAGCCTCGAAAGCCCTCGACGAATTTCTCGCGCTCTCGTATTGGAAGGAAAAGAAGTTGCCCGTCGTGATCGTGCGCTTGTTTAACACTGTGGGACCCCGCCAGACTGGCCGCTACGGGATGGTGCTCCCCAATTTCATCAAGTCGGCCCTGGAAAACTCCCCCATTCACATCTACGGCAGCGGCAAGCAATCTCGTTGTTTCTGTGATGTGCGCGACACCATCGAAGGCCTGATACGCCTCATGGACAACGGGCGCGCTATCGGGGAAGTCGTCAACGTAGGCAACACCGAGGAAGTCACCATCGAAGACCTGGCATTTCGTGTGAAAACGCGCACAGCCAGCTCTTCCGCCATCGAATACATTCCTTATGACCAGGCCTACGAGCCCGGATTCGAAGACATGATGCGGCGCGTCCCCTGCGTGGACAAACTCTTCGCTCTAACCGGCTTCCGGCCGCAGACCTCGCTGAATGAGATCATTGATCGCGTCACCGCCTATTTCCACAAGACAGCTGAAGGAATCGAGCGCGGCCGAGCCGCGGCCGTCAGCGCTGACTGAAGCAACCCTTCCTCCGGGGTCTTCGTGTCTTCGCCACCATTTCATTTACAACGCATTCAGAATTCATCTACAGTATGTGTAGATTCTGGGCGGCTGCCGTGCCTGTTCCCATCGCATTCAGGTTTTTCCGGTGGCGTAAAGCCGCTCGTTGGCGCTACTTTTTGTGGACTCGCAAGACTCTAGAACGCCGCCCGCATCCCGCTCCCGCAATACAGAGCGTATTCTTCTTCTTTTTTTCGTTTTCTCCCTCCCCCTTCTGAATCCCTGGGTGCGCGGTGACGGTGTTGGCTACTACGCTCTGGTCCGCGCGCCGCTCATCGAGCATAGCCTCGACTTCACGCGCGACTATGAGAACGCGAATCCCAGTTTTCGCGACGCCCGAGTCGACGAGCATGGACGGCCCAAGTCCATCTTCCGCACGCCCACCGGCCATCTCGAGAATCACTTCAGTGTCGGTCCCGCCATCCTTTGGACTCCGTTTCTGCTCCTGACTCACGCCGGCGTCCTTTTCGCCCGCGCCCTCGGTTCTTCCGTTGCCGCCGACGGCTTTTCCGCTCCCTACCGCATCACCATGGCCCTCGCCACCGCGTTCTACGGTTTTCTCGGGTTGCTGTTGGCTTTTCGCCTGGCTCGCCAATACGTAGAAGACCGCTGGGCCCTCCTTGCAACCTTTTCCATCTGGTGGGCCAGCTCGCTTCCCATTTACATGTATTTCAATCCTTCGTGGTCTCACGCGCATTCCGCGTTTGCCGTCGCGCTATTCCTCTGGTACTGGCACAAAACGCGCGCGGCCCGCTCCCGCCGAGACTGGTTCATTCTCGCCCTGATCGCCGGCCTTATGATGGACGTCTACTATGTCAATGCTTTTGTTCTTTTCGTCCTTGTCATCGAAGGCATTCCCCAATACCTCTCTGCCCTCCGTCACGATTCCGGCCCCTCCGTCGAAACCCTGCGCCTCTCGGACCTCATCGTCTCTCATGTTCTCTTTGCGCTTACCTTGCTTGTGTGCCTGCTCCCCACTTTCATCACTCGGTACTTCATCTATGGAAATCCTTTCGAATCCGCCTATCCGCCGCTCCGCAACTGGCCTTGGTTTTCCCCTGCTCTTCTTCGTGTCCTTTTCTCCTCCAATCACGGCCTGCTCGCCTGGACGCCCATTCTTCTTTTCTCCATCCTCGGTCTCTTTCTTTTTTGGCGCCGCGAGCCCCTCTCTTCCTATGGCAGCCGCTATTTCGTTTCTCTTACGCCGTTATTTGTTCTCGGACTCGCCGTTTTTCTCGATCGCTTCTCGCAACTCTTCCACTCGCGCAGGGCTGCGTTCGCCGCAGCGTTTCCCCTGGCCCTTCTGATTCTCTGGAACGCCGGCCTCATGTTCCAGTGGGGCACACACTTGATTCCCGCGCGTGGTCCCGTATCGTTTTCCGAAGTCGCCCACAATCAGGTCTTCGTCGTCCCTCGGGAGTTCTCCGCGAATCTCCTCCGTTACTTCTCTAACCGCAAAGGTCTCATGCAACAAATCGAACAGCGCGACATCCAGCAACTCGAAAACACTCAGCCTAAATAAAGTCAAAAATGGAACCGCAACCAGGCGTAAGTTAGAATGCCCTCATTCAGGACGCTGCAATTGGTTCTTGCCAATTTCTAATTTCCCTTTTCCATTTTCCAATCCATTTCTTTGCTATCCTATTTCGGGGTTAGTCACATCCCGCACACGCACTCAATTTT
>QHYM01000046.1 GCA_003223295.1 Acidobacteriota bacterium
GTTCGAAGACGCGAGCGTCGCGCTTGGCAAAAAAGCGTTTGCGATAGGTCCGGCGAAGGAAAATGAACGCAAGGAGCAGCCCATCGGGGACGATAAAGGCCATGATGGCCTTAAACACGAACCCGGCCGGGGCTAGCCTCCAGAGTTTTTCAAAAATGGATCCCATAGCTCAATCCGAAACTTAGATCGGTCCGGTTTTCAGGATTTCGCGATACTCGTTTTCCCCTTCAGCAAGCTGCCCCGACCAGGCAAGCACGCGAGTGCGCCAAGCCCGCACATCCATGTCCTGCGGCGCCCGTGCAATTTCCTGCTCCACGATCCGCATCGCGGATTTCCAATCCTTGGCTTCGGCAAGTTGGCGTACTTGCGTTTGCCAATTGGGGGTGGGTGTTTGAGGTTGTCCCCGAGCAGGCAAAACCCATCCTAACGCGACGACAGCCAGGCTCAGGATTTCGGCCGCAAATGGTTTTATGCCCCCAACGGAAGGGCTGCGGTAGCGCTGTCTGGAAAGCCGGGTTTTTGCACACACCACCATGTCGGGTATTGGTGCAATACAGGCTCCATTCCCGGTCGGAATCTCGCCTTAGGTTCCAAGGTAAATCGCTAAGTATGAGTAACTTACAGGAGTTTTATTTCCGGAATTGTAGAACCGGCGGGGAATGACAAATCCGAACCAAGACAACTGCCCCATTTTGGCACATCGTCGATCTCCAAAGCTGAAGACTTCTGTTTACTGCTCAGTTAAAACGCCGGGCAATCGATCTTGCTGCAAAAATGGATCATCGAATCCGTTCGGGGCGAAAGCGGACTCCAGGAGAGCGAGACGCGTCCGCTATTCTGCCACACCTGCGTCTCACCAGAAGGTCTCGGTCGTGGTTTGATATTTTCACCAAAACTCGCCCAATCGAATACAATGTTCCCGTACTCCGTTAGGTCCTCTATGGGCTCCTTGGCCAATGGCTTCTCGCCAATTCGTCCGGGCCGGCCCCAGGTTGAAACGGTTTCGTGCACTAAAATGAATGTGGCCTCTGTAAGGCGGGATGCATCTGTAATTTTAGCGAAACGCTTTTCGTAAGATAGTATGGAGCACCGCCTTGAGAAACCAGGGAGAGTCTTTGGTGATGCCTGTGGATTCTTTAAAACCTGACCTAGGATCCCTGCGCATCCACGATGGCCAGCGCAGCAAGTCTGGCGTGGGGAAACGCGTATTCTACGCCGCCATCCCTGTGCTCATTTTTGCTGCTATTGTGGCCACCGCCTTCGCCTTAAGGAACCAGAAGCCGGTCGTGGAGGTCGCGACCGCGGCCAAGCCGGAAAGCGGGGGGCCCCAGACGGCCCTGAATGCCAGCGGGTATGTCACGCCGCGCCGCCGCGCCACCATCGCCGCAAAGATCACTGGGCGCGTCACCGGCGTTTTCTTTGACGAAGGCACGCGCGTCAAAGAGGGGCAGCTTCTTGCCACCCTCGATGATTCCGACTACAAACGCGCTCTTGATTCCGCAAAAGCGGACCGTGACGCCTCGCAAGCCGCTATTGCCGATCTCGAAGTCCAGCTGCGCAACGCCGAAATCCAATTGAAGCGCGCCAAGCAGTTGCGGGAGTCCGGTATCCAGACGCAGGAGGCTCTCGATAATGCCCTCACTACGGCCGACAGCCTGCGCGCAAAAATTGCTCTTACCAAGCAGCAGGTGGCTGCCGCCGAATCGCGTATCGCCGTAGCCCAGCAAGCGGTGGATAACTGCACCATTCGCTCGCCCTTCCCGGGAATTGTGGTCTCCAAGGATGCTCAAGTCGGAGAGATGGTCTCGCCGAACTCCGCCGGCGGCGGATTCACGCGCACGGGCATCGCCACGATCGTGGACATGAAATCGAACGAAATCGAAGTCGACGTGAACGAATCCTATATAGCAAGAGTTAAGGAAGGGCAGTTGGTGAAGGCCACGCTGGACGCTTTTCCCAACGATCCCTACGATGCCAAGGTCCGGACAGTGATTCCGACCGCTGATCGTCAAAAAGCAACCGTCAAAGTGCGCATTTCTTTTCTGAAGCTGGATGACAAGATCCTCCCCGATATGGGCGTGAAAGTTGCATTCCTCGAAAGGGAAAAGCCTGCCGCGAAGGGCAAAGAGAAAGAGAAGGGCCCGCAGGCCGTTGCCTTCATCCCCAAGAGCGCCGTGCGCTCCGATTCCCGCGCTTCCTTTGTGTACTTGCTTCGCGATGGAAAGGTCGAGCGCCGCGCAGTGAGTTTGGGAATGGATCGCGGCACTGACATTGCGGTAATGGCCGGCTTGACACCCGGCGATTCCGTGGTTGTCAAAGGCCCAGAGAGTTTGCGTGATGGTGAGAAAGTCGAAATCCGCCAATAGGAGAGAAGCATGGTCCGAGTTGATGGAAGCGGTAATTCGCAAAGCCTCATCTGTGTCCGCGGCCTGAACAAGACGTACAGCCGCGGCGGTGAGAAGATCCAGGTGCTTCAGGGGCTTAACCTGGATGTCGACAAGGGCGACTTTGTCGCCTTCATGGGTCCCAGCGGCTCCGGCAAGACCACGCTGCTCAACCTTCTCGGAGGCCTGGACGTGCCTTCCGCCGGCAGCATTACTGTAGACGGCGACGAAATCACGCACATGTCCGGCAGCAAGCTCACGCAGTGGCGCGCGCGACATGTCGGCTTCATATTTCAGATGTACAACCTGATTCCTGTTCTCACGGCCTACCAGAATGTCGAGCTGCCTCTGCTGTTGACCAAGCTCTCGGGCTCCGACCGCCGCAAGCATGTGGAGACCGCACTCGCCGTCGTCGGCCTCGGGGACCGCATGCATCATTACCCGCGCCAACTTTCCGGAGGTCAGGAGCAGCGCGTAACCATCGCCCGCGCGATTGTTTCGGATCCCACTTTCCTCCTGTGCGACGAGCCCACCGGCGACCTGGACCGAAAGAGCGCCGACGAAATCATGGCGCTCATCGAGGAACTTGTCGGGAAGTACGGCAAAACCGTCTTGATGGTGACGCACGATCCGGTGGTGGCCGCGCGCGCCCACACTACGCTGCACCTCGAGAAAGGCGTACTTGTCGAGGGCAAAGCTTCTCGCCAAAGCGTTCTTGCAGGAGGTGCGGCATGAAATTCCGCCGGCTCATTTTCGCAAATCTTTTCCGCAAAAAGGTTCGATTGATTCTGACCATCGGCTCTTTTGCTATTGCGCTCGTTCTATTTACATTCCTGGCGGTGATAAAAAGCGCCTTCAATCGCGGCGTCGAGATCGCTGGTGCGGACCGGCTGATCGTCGTCGATCGCGTCGGTCTGATGAACCTGATGCCGATTTCGTATGCCGATAAAATCGCCGCTATCCCAGGTGTAAAGGCGGTGGCACACGATCATTGGTTCGGCGGTGTATACCAGGACGAGAAGAATTTCTTCCCGCAGTTCGTGATCGACGTGGAGAACCATCGTAAGGTTTATCCCGAATTCATTGTTCCTGACGACCACTGGAATAACTTTGTGAAAGATCGCCAGGGTGCCATCGCGGGCGCCAAACTCGCGGAACGGTTCCATTGGAAAGTCGGCGACCGCATCCCTATTAAAACCACTCTGTATGGCGGCGCAGTCTGGGAGTTCAACTTGGATGGCATCTACCACACCGAGAAACCGGACGGAGACCAAGGTCAATTCTGGCTCCAATGGAAATATTTTGACGAAAATGTTCCCAGTGTCATCAAAAGTACCGCAGGATGGTACATCCTGAAACTGAACAATCCGGATGATGCGGTCCGCGTCGCAAAGGCCATTGACGAGAAATTTGCCAACTCCTCTCACGAGACAAAAACGCAAACCGAATCCGCCTTTGCCGCCTATTTTGCCAAGCAATTCGGCAACATCGAATTCCTTATCTTGACCATCGGCAGCGTCGTGTTTTTCACCTTGCTGCTTGTTACTGGCAACACCATGGCCATTTCAGTGCGTGAACGCACCGGCGAATTGGCGGTTCTGAAAGCCATTGGCGTCACCGATCGCTCAGTTCTGTTTCTGGTTCTTGCGGAGTCGGTAGCCATTGCCCTCTTCGGCGGCATGCTGGGCTTGCTGCTTGCTTGGGGAGCAATTCCGGTGATCAGTGGCGCACTGACTGGTATGTTGCCGCCCCTGCTTCTGTCCAAAACCATGCTGGCCCTGGGGCTCATCTTCGCGTTTTTGGTGGGCGCCGCCAGCGGTCTCCTTCCCGGAATTGGCGCCATGCGTATGCGTGTCGTGAATGCGCTGCGGAGGGTCTGAGATGGCTATCCCGATTGTCTACAACCTTCGCAGCGTGAGGGCGCGTTGGACTTCCGCAATTGTGGCCGTTGTGGGCATTGCCGGAACCGTAGGCGTTTTTGTCGCGATGCTGTCCCTCGCCAACGGGTTTAGGGCTACGCTTGTCTCCTCAGGTTCTCCGGACAATGCATTGATTGTCCGTGGGGGCGCAACCTCAGAAATGACTAGCGGGGTGGCTCTCGATGCCGTAAAGATCATTCAAGATGCTCCCGGCATCGCGCGCGGGCCCAGCGGCCCCTTAGTGACCGCGGAGGCCGTGCTCATGGCCCCCATTCCGTTGCGCTCTACAGGTACGGACGCCAACGTCGAGGTGCGCGGCGTTTCCCCCAACGTGCTCGAGATCCGCAAGGGAGTAAGAATAATCGAGGGACGCATGTTTTCGCCGGGCCTTGCCGAAGTCGTCGTGGGCAAGAACGCGAATACCACGTACTCCGGCCTGACACTCGGCAACACCATCGGGCTTGGCACCGTGCAATGGAAAGTAGTGGGCGTCTTTGACGCTGGCGGCAGTTCTTTCGATTCGGAAGTCTGGGGGGATCCGCATCTGCTCACCGCCGCCTACAACCGCCCCGATACCTTTTTCCAATCGGTGACCGCTCATCTCACTTCTCGCGAATCGCTTACTCAATTGAGAGAGGCTCTCACCAGCGATCCGCGCCTGAACGTGGATGTCTTGCGTGAGATCGACTATTACGCCAAACAATCCACGCGCATGACCACGCTCATTACCCGTCTTGGCGGTTTCGTAGCTTTTGTTATGGCTATCGGAGCGGTTTTCGGCGCTCTAAACACCATGTATTCGGCCGTCGCTGATCGCGGGAAGGAAATTGCCACGATGCGCGCTCTGGGTTTTGGGGGGCCTTCGGTCGTTTTTTCTTTCCTTCTTGAGGCGCTGCTGATTTCCTTTGTTGGCGGTCTTCTCGGGTGCCTGGCAGTTCTCCGGTTAAACGGCATAACCACAAGCACCATCAATTTTCAGACCTTCTCCAATCTTGCGTTCGCTTTCAGGATCACTCCCGGGTTGCTCGCGGAAGGAATTGTTTTTGCTCTGGTGATGGGAGTCCTGGGCGGTTTATTCCCGGCCGTCCGGGCGGCGGGCCTTCCCGTGGCTACTGCTCTCCGCGAGTTGTAGAAGCGGACTTTTCCCTGATGGAACAGAAAGAGAGGCCTTGGAAAAGGCCCCTCTCTTCAGATTTCCCCAAGGTACTACAGCCACGGGCTATTCTTGAGCATGGGTGGGCGCCCCCTGATCGTTAGCAGGAGGCGTGGTCAAGGGGATATCCAATCATTAAACCGCTGTTTTCTTGCACTGTTAGCATGTACATCACGCACGCTTGACCTCGCACGGCCCTCCCTTTAGCCTGAAATAGGGGGTTCCGTCTTGGGAAAGTCATGAGCGCCATAGGACATCAGGCGATGCAAATGCGGCAGTGTGCTTTCTGTGGGAAACGAATCGCCGCACACCTGAACCAGTGTCCCTTTTGCCGTGAGATGGTGCCCCAGGTGCACTTGTCCCGCGCATCCAGCGGCGCCGGGCGCACGCAGATTCGCCGCGGACTCCTGTACATGTTGTTGGCAGGCGTGATCTATTACTTTGGTGCAGGGTATGCGAAGCCCCTGGAAGTGCCTATCGCCATTCAACCCGCGGTCGTCAATTACCTGGCGCCCCTGGTTTTCCTTGGCGGCCTGGGCCTCACACTTTACGGCCTCATTCTAAAAGCCAAGTCTTAACCTCGTTTTTCTCCCTTCTGCATCACGGCTCAAATCTCCAAGAAACCTTGCCTTTTGCGACTCGCCACGCAAACCCCTGTACCGGGGGACAGAGTGACCGATTCGGGGAGTACTATCCAGCGAACTCAGGGCATCCTGAACGCGCTGTGGCTTACTGGAAGTGAGGCCGAATGCGACTACCTCTCTACGCATTCCAATAAATCCTCGACGAGGTAAATATGAAAGGAAATCTTCTCAAGGTCTCGCTCGTAGCCCTGGGCTTGTCGGCTTTCCTTGCCGTTGGCGTAGAGCACGCTGCGGCACAAGGGCCCGCCGGTGCCGGCGCTTCTGAGGCCGCCAAGGGAACTTCGCACACTCCCCATTCGATGAATCCCATCAAATGGGTGAAAAAAGATTCCAAGAACTCCGTGGATTCGAATGGCAGCCGCGGCGACGTCGAGAAGAAACTTACGCCCAAGCTGCAGGCGCAGGGAATTGTGCCCGCGGGCTCCAATGTCACGGAAGCTTGCTCTGCGTTTACGGCTTTGAATGAGTGCCTTGCCGCGCTCCACGCCAGCCACAATCTTGGACTGAATTTTACTTGCCTGAGCGCCAGCATGACCGGTGTGCATACGAGCGCTGACGTCTCCGGATGCAAAGCCGCGGACGGTGAGAAAGCGCTGCCTTTGAACAAGGCAATTCATGCGTTGAATCCTGAAGCCGATGCGAAAGGTGCCACCAAAAACGCCGAGCAGCAGGCCAAAGACGATCTAAGCAATCTCGGCTCGTAAGACTTTGTTTTATAGCTTTTGAATCGAAACGGTTCCTTCGAGTTTTCAGACGAGGAACGCACACCGCGTTCTTCGCCCTCCTTTTTTGAGATTCACCCGTTGCGTTGCGGAATTTAGTTGGAAGCAGCGCGGCTGGAAGACCCAGGCGTAGATGAAGAAGAGGAAGAGTCGGAGTCTGACGCTGAGGACGGCACATCAGATTCGGTGGTCGCTGACGCGGCAGTTGCGCGGTACCGCACAATCAGCAAGGTGAGATCATCCGCCTGGCGCGCGCCTCGCGTGAAATTCTCGACCGCTTCGAGCACGCATTTCTGAAGTTGCTCCAGCGGACACTCAGGCTGGCCTGTAAGAACCTTCTTGAGGCGCGGCATACCGAAGAGTTCATCTTCGGGATCCATGGCCTCAGTTACTCCGTCGGTGAAGAGTACGAGCGTATCCCCCGGTTCGAGTTTGAGGCACGCCGCCGTGTACTGCGCTTCGGGCACCAATCCCACCGGGAAAGAGCCTTCGGTAAACGCTTCTTCGGCCGTTCCCCGCCGGATCAGGAATGGAGAGGGGTGACCTGCATTGATGAATTCGAGATGCCCGTCGCCATCGAGAATGCCGAAGAACACCGTGGCGTAGCGCCCTACTTCCGAGTGATCGCAAAGAAAGCGGTTCACGTGATTGAAGACGCGCGCCGGGTCGGTGCCCAGGGTCATCCCAGAGAGCGCGCCCTGGAGCATCGTGGTCAGAATGGCGGCGCCGAGTCCTTTCCCGGAAACATCGGCAATGACGAAGGCGGTGCGGCCATCGCTCACGGGGAAGACATCGAAGTAGTCCCCTCCCACCGACAAGCAGGGAAAATTCACGCCGGTTACGGCGAAGTCAGGCGAGTCTGGAAAATTGCGGGGCAGAAGAGCTTGCTGGATGTCGCGCGCAATGTTGATTTCCTGCTCGAGGCGCTGGCGCTCGCGTTCATGCTCGACGAGCCGCGCGTTATGAAGAATCGTCGAAGCGTCAGCGACCAGGACGTCCAGAATCTGCCGGTCGAGCTTGGAAAATGCCGCGGGCCGGCGGGAGTCCAGGTAAAGGACGCCAAGAGATTCGCCGCGCTTGATGTTGACCATGGATTCACGCGTGTTCGCACGCGTCATGGCCCAAAGCGGAATCACCACGACGGCACGCAGCCGCTGCGCTACGATGCTATGCGCCGCCTGCAAATGCATCTCCGCCTGCGCGAGATCCTCCGTGATGACGGGAGCCTCTTGCCGGAGCGCCAATTGGATGGCGGTCTGGCTGGGTGTCACACTTTCAGGAGGAAGGCGCAGGCCGCCGCTGCGGCGCGCCAGTTTCACTTTGAGCATGCCGCCGGCGTCCGCTTCAAGCAGCAAGCCACGGTCCGCGTCCGTGATCGAAACAGCTTGATCCAGCATGTAAGCCAGCACTTCCTCCAGGGGGCGCTGTGAATGCAGCAGCGCCGTGGCTTCCAGCAGCCGATTCAGCTTGCGCAGTCCGCCGCTGGGCTCCGAACTGGTGATGTGCTCGATCCGCGTCAGCAAATGCGGGATGGATGCTTCATCTGAGCCGCTCGAGAAACGGAAGAGAATCTCATAGGAGTCTTCGAGGCCGAAGGTAATGACGTCGCCATTCTGAAGCTCGCGGCTCTCGACTTTTTCTCCGTTGACGAAGAGCCCACGGCGCTGGCCGCGATCCTCAACATAGAAGCGGCTGGCCTCGATGACAATGGCGGCACAGTTGCGCGAAATGCGGCGGTCGGAGAGTTGCAGATGGTTGCCGGTTTCGGCGCCGCGCCCGATCAGAAAGGGCGATTGCGTGACGCGCACGTAGCGGCGCGCGCCGTCCGGGGAGACGACTTCAAGAACGGCATCTTCGCCTGGCAGAATGGTTTCCGGCACGGGTGATTTCCAGTAGCGGCATTGTAGCACGCGCGAACACGGAGAAAAGGAAGGAGCATGCCGCTCAAGCGGGGCCCGAAGTCGGGGCGAAGTGGGAACTACGTTCGCTCTGGGTGGTGCGCCAATGTTTCCGTGACTTCGGGTACAATATGGTTTTCGCGCCGAGACCGAGGCCCAAGAGTGATACACGCGTTCGTCTTCCACAATGAGAGCCTTCAGCCCATCGAGAAAGTGCGGCTTTCTCCCGGCCAGGCCGGCCTTATAAGCGGATGGGGTATTTTCACCACCGTGCGTATCTCCCGGGGCGAGGCCTTTGCTTATGAGCGCCACTGGCGCCGCTTGGAAAAAGACGCAGCCGTCATTCACCTTCCTATGACCTACACTGCGGCGAGAATCCGCGTTCACCTCCACGAAGTGATTCGGGCCAACAAAGTCACGGAAGGCTGCGCGCGCATCTATCTCGTCTACAATTCCGTCGGCTTCTGGCAAAGTGCCGAACAGCGCCCTCCGGTGGATCTCATTATTTACAGCGCCGGCCTCCCCGAGCACCGTGAGATTGTCCGGCTGGCTCTTCGCGCCCACGGCCGCCACGCGGCCTCTCCACTCTCCGGCGTGAAAACCATTTCCTGGCTTAACAATGTCTGGTCCATCGCCGAAGCCAACAAAGAAGGTTTCGACGAAGTCGTGATGCTCAATGAGCGCGGCGAAGTGGCTGAATGCACTTCAGCGAATATCTTCGCCGTGAAAGACGGCAAGATTCTTACGCCTCCTCTCAATTCAGGCTGCCTGGAAGGAATCACGCGCGGCATTCTCTTGGAGATTGCCCCGGAAGCTGGGCTTTCCGTGGTCGAAAACTCGCTGCGTCCGGAAGATCTCTACTCTGCGGAGGAAATCTTCATCTCTTCGACCAACCGCAATTTGATCAGCGTAGGCGAAATCGCCGGCCATCCCATTCCGGCGCCCGGCCCGGTGAGCCAGCGTCTGAACGACCTCTTCGACGCCTACGTTTCGGAGTACGTCTCCCGCCGCCTCGCCTCCGCCGCCAGATGAAAAACATGGTCCTGAATTGCACGAAGATGTTTTCGGAATTAGGGTCTTAGATGGCGAGCGGCACAAATCTGGACGCTGTGCAAGCACAAGCGCGCGCCGAAGCGGCGGCGAAGACAGTATTTCCGATTCTTCTTTCCATCAGCTTTTGCCACCTTTTGAATGACACGGTGCAATCGCTGGTCCCCGCCATTTATCCCCTGCTGAAAGCCGGCTTCCATCTGAATTACGGACAGGTTGGCCGCATTGCACTTACGCTGCAACTGACCGCTTCTTTGCTCCAGCCGGTCGTGGGCCTCTACACCGACCGCCGGCCGCAGCCGTACTCTCTCGCCGTCGGCATGGGCATCACGATGATCGGTTTGCTGGCTTTTGCCATGGCGCCCACCTACGTGTCCATTCTTGCCGCTGCGGCATTCGTGGGCATCGGTTCCGCCGTGTTTCATCCTGAAGCTTCCCGTGTCGCGCGCATGGCCTCCGGCGGACAACATGGCACGGCCCAATCGCTTTTCCAAGTGGGCGGAAACGCCGGTTCGGCCATTGGCCCTTTGCTCGCATTCCTATTCATTAAAGGGCAGGCGAACATCGCGTGGTTTTCGTTTCTGGCGCTTCTTGGCATCGTACTGCTCGCGAACATCGGCGCCTGGTTCCGCAACAGTAGGTCTCATCACCCAAAACCCGTGGTCGCCGATCCGGAGCATCTGGCTTCCCTGGGCTTGGCTCATTCCCATGTGGTTTTGTCCACCAAGCAAATCGGCTGGTCCCTCGCCGTCCTCGTGGCGCTCATGTTTTCAAAATTCTTCTATCTCGCAAGCTTGATGAGCTACTACACGTTTTACTTGATGAACAAATTTCATCTCTCGATCCAGAACGCGCAGTTGCATTTGTTCCTGTTTCTCGGAGCGGTGGCTGCGGGAACGTTTATCGGCGGGCCGGTGGGCGACAAACTGGGCCGCAAGCTGGTCATCTGGTGCTCTATTCTCGGCGTGCTGCCGTTCACGCTCGTTTTGCCCTATGCGAATCTCTTCTGGACCAGCATTCTTAGCGTAATCATCGGGTTAATTCTCGCCTCCGCGTTCTCCGCGATTCTGGTCTATGCGCAAGAGCTCATGCCCGGAAGAATCGGCGCAGTGTCCGGATTATTCTTCGGTTTCGCATTCGGCATGGGCGGAGTCGGCGCGGCGATTCTCGGCAAGCTTGCCGATCTCACCAGCATCGATTTCGTCTACCATGTCTGCGCGTATCTTCCAGCGATTGGAATCTTGACGGCCTTCCTTCCGGACCTGGGGCCGGCAAAAGTGCATCAACCGAAGACCGCCCCTGCTTGATGATCTGCATTTTTCCCGCATAACGCTCGCTGTGCTGCGTGCGTTTTGCACAATCAAATTCCTGCGAATGCGGCTTCTTTCTGTTCTACGGGTCGGTAACCAACCCTAAGGGGGGTAACGTCATCGAACAAAGAGAGTTCGTGGAGCTCTGGGAACTTTCGCCCGTCGCAAGAGAAAGCTAACTAGCTGTGCGAATGGGCAGGAGAAACTTTGGGCAACTTGGGAGCGTCAAACGCTTGGTGGAAGGAAAACGAAGGGTAGACAATAAGGTAGGTTCTATCGTGGAGCGGGCAAGTAACGTAAACGGTACAAGGTCCCGCAAGAAATCCATGGGCGGAAACGCCTGGAAGTCAGTTTGTAGGCGTGCGTGGTCAGTCTGGTTAGCGGCGGGCGTCCTCCTGTTTTGCAGCCTTCCAGCGCTGGGTCAGTCCGAAGGTCAGGCCCAATCTCAGCCGCCCCCGCAATCCCCATCCCAGCAATCCGGCAACGCCCAGGGCACACCATCAACTGCGGATCAAGTGCCGGGGCAGCAACTGGCAGGAACGATTAGCGGGACAGTTGTTGATCGAACCAGGGCGCTCGTGCCCGGGGCCTTTGTGAAGCTCTCGCGCGAAGATTCATCCCTCAGCCAAGAGGCGATGTCCGACAGCGATGGGCAATTCTGCTTTGCCGGCATCACGCCCGGACCTTTCAAGCTCACGGTTACTTCGCCGGGATTCACAACGCAGGTGTCTTCTGGAACGCTGCATTCGGGGGAAGACTACATAGTGCCGCCGATCGAGCTTTTACTTGCGACGGCTGTCAGCGAAGTGCGCGTCTCGCTCTCACCAATGGAGGAGGCCGAAGCCGAGATCAAGGATGAAGAGAAGCAACGCGTCCTCGGTGTCATTCCTAATTTCTACGTCACCTACAACCATGCGGCCGCTCCTCTCCACCCGAGGCAAAAGTTCGAGCTGGCCTGGAAGCTCACCGTGGATCCGGTCAACTTTGGCGTGACCGCGGCGATTGCGGGAATTCAGCAAGCGACCAATGCTTTCAGTGGATATGGGCAAGGCGCGCAGGGGTATGGAAAACGCCTCGGCGCGGCGTACGCCGACTCCGTTACCAACACGTTTATTGGCGGCGCCATTCTGCCGTCGCTGTTCAAGCAAGACCCGCGATATTTTTACAAAGGAACTGGCACGCGGCGGGCGCGATTCTTCTATGCGATCGCCAGCTCAGTGATCTGTAAAGGCGACAACGGCCACTGGCAGGCAAATTATTCCGAACTGCTCGGCAGTCTGGCGGCAGGCGGCATTTCCAATCTCTACTACCCCGCGGCGGATCGCGAAACAACAGTGACGTTTGAAAACACCCTCATCGCGATTGGCTCGACCGCCGCGAGCAATCTTCTGCAAGAATTTGTGATCCGCAAGTTGACGCGCAACGCCCCGACGTACGCCATTTGTGTCTGGAATGCCGGACAAGCGCGGTTCTGCGAGCATCGCTGCGTCTTGACTATGGACTTTTCGGAGAAGGGCGGGCCGAAGCCCGCCCTAAGTGAAATGCGGTTTGGCGGTCGGTTAGAAGATCAGTTTCAACGCAAACTGCATCTGGCGCGAGGAGCCGAAGTCTCCGGTCGGGAAGCGCGTGCTCTGAATCTTGCCAAACGAACCACTAGTAGCGGTAAGAACTGGATTGCCAAAGTTTCGATGGTTTAGGAGGTCGAACATCTCCGAGCGGAACTGAAGATTGAACCTCTCAGTGATTTTGGTGTTCTTGGTTACGGAGAAATCCGTATTCAGAAATCCTGGTCCGGTAATCGCATCACGGCCGAGGGTCCCTGGATGACAAGTACCTGGAATCACTGCGTACGTGCTACCTCCCGGAGCCGTTGGCGTGCTATTGAAGGTGCAAGGAATGGCAAAGGCTGCATTGGGCGTAGTGGCGCAGTTTGGAATGGCTGGTGCGCCGCCAGAAGGTGCGCCGTTGAATGGTTCGCAAACAACTGCGTTACTGAAATACTGGGCCGGACTTCCAGTGCCGCTCACGTGTTGGAGCAAATCCGGCCGAACGGTCAAGGAGATGCCTGGTCCGGGGCCAATGGCCAGCGTTGGGTTAAGCGGGCTCCCGGTTTGCGCCTGCTGGGTCACCCCAAACTGCCAGCCGGAGACGAGCCGGTTGGACTTGAAGGGCAGTTCATAGAAGCCACTGAGGACGAAACGGTGCCGGACGTCAAACTCCGAGAGTCCGTAATCGCCGCGGGGGTTGTAGGCATTTTGGATGATCAGGGATTCGCCCGTTGAGAGGGAGTTGTAGTCGAGGGATTTGGAGAAGGTATAGGAACCCTGGAACTGCAGGCCGTGGGAGAAATGCTTATTCACGGTGGCCCAGAGGGCATTGTAGTGGGAGTTTCCTCCGCTGTTGATCTGGCCGTTGCCACTGAAATTGCCCAGCGGGCAGACCGGATTCGGCGGCGCACATTGCGCGGGAAGCACGGGACTTGTCAGAGGAAGCGTGGGAAACGGCCGAGTAGAGCCGTAGACACCATTGGTGACGAAGGGTTGATTAATGTTTTGCGAAAATTGCAAGTGAGTTCCCTTCACTCCCACATAAGCCACTTCAATTCCCAAGGTGGAGGTTACCTGGCGTTGAATTGTCAGGTTCCAATCCTGAGCGTAGCTGTTGTCGAAATTTGGATTAATCGCAAAGGGGCCCAAGCTGATGCCCGTTCCCGCAGGAAAGGGATTCGCGAGCCTAATGCTGTTCGTTGCAGACCCAAGTTGGAGAGGCACGGCGAAAAGCGGGTTCGAGCTAAGGCCCGTAATGATGTTGATGGTCGGTGCCTGGGTCATGATGGCATAGGCGGCGCGGACCGAGGTCTTGCCATTCTTGAAAGGATCCCAGGCGAAGCCAATGCGGGGCTGAAAATTCTTGTTATTCGTATGGTAGGGCTGCCGCGCCGAAACCAAGGTGCCGGTGGCGGTATCGAAATTGGTGAAGCGGCCCGCGGCTTCCGATGGCGTGGAGTTCCAACCATAACGGAGTCCGATGTTGAAAGTGAAGTTCGGCCTCCATTTGAAGCTGTCTTGGGCAAAGACGTCATAGGCAGGCTGCAGAATCTTGTTGTTTCCCGAGCCGAGTAGGTCGGTGAAAGCATTGCCGCTGTCTGAGAGGAAGTTTGCCATGGACGTATACGTAAAGCTTCCGATATTTTCGGCAATATTGTTGTTATAGGCCCGCCGGATTTCTCCCCCGAAAACAAAGGTGTGTCGGCCCTTGAGCCAGCTCAGGGTGTCGTTCAAAACGGCAGTGGTATCGCCACGGCCCTGCGGCTCGCCCGTTGGGCCACCGAAACCCAAAGTGCCTGCGACGTTGATGAAAGGTAAGCCGCTGGCGGCCGGAGAGCCTGCGGGCATGCCTATATTGAAGTTCGTGGGATCCAGGAAAGCGTTGGGAGTGAAAGTCAGGTGAATGCGGTTGAAGCCCAAGCGCACCGTGTTAGCGAGTGTGGGACCAAATGTGTGATCCTCACTCAGGGTGCCCAGATGCCGGAACCCGTCGCGGGTGTCACCAAAGCCGGGAATATTTGCGCCAATGGCGCCCCCCGCCGTAGGTTCCTCGCGAAGGTCCTTCTGAACAACGTAGTAGGCGTGGATACGATCCTGTTGGCGTAAATCCAGATCGAAGTCCGCGGATCCTTGGTTGAGCGAGACATTGGCAAGCGCACCGCCTGTGAAGCCCGTGAAGGTATTGGGGTCCGTTGCTGTCCCGTTTCCGACAGTGTTGGCCGCGGGAATCAGGGCAAGCAGGCTATTCACGGCGGCTGAACTGACCGTGGCGCGTTCATTAACGCTGGGCACCGTACTGGTGACGGTCAAGCTCTGATGCTGGCGTATGCCCTCATAAGCAAGAAAAAAGAAGGCCTTATTCTTTTTTATGGGGCCGCCAAAATCGGCACCAAACTCGTTGCGGTTGAAAGGGGCCTGCGGGTTCGGGACAGTGTTGAAGAAGTTGCGAGCATCGAGATCGTTGTTACGGATGAATTCGAAGGCTTCACCGTGGAACGCATTGGTTCCCGACCGCGTGGCCATATTGACGATGGCACCTGAGTTCCTTCCGTATTCGGCAGGGAAGGCTGAGTTGTCGATCTTGAACTCAGCGAGCGTGTCAATTGGCGGCTGGAAGGTGATCTGATTCTGGACAGGGTCGTTCAGATTGATGCCGTTCACCAGCCAGTTCGTAGTATCTTCGCGCTGACCCGCGGTGTTGATGCCAAAGGAGCCCTGTCCACGGAGCGGCGCTGACAGAAAACCGTTGGCCGGCGGCGTGATAGTGCCCGGCGTCAACAGGCTGAGGTCGGTGAAGTGGCGGCCGTTCAAAGGAATGTCTTGCACATACTTATCGTTGATGACCTGGCCCATGCTATTCGTGGTTGTATCGAGGATCACAGCATCGGCCGAGATCTCAACCGTTATCGCGGTCTCGCCAATCTTGAGTTGAACATTTTGTGCGACGGATGTGGCTACAGGAAGATTGAGGTCGGTGACCACAGCTTTCTGGAAGCCCGAAGCGGTGACTTCAATACGATAGACGCCAATCGGCAGCGAGGGAAAAAGATATGCTCCGGCGCTGTCTGTCTGCGAAGTCGACGAAACACCGGTAGCCTGGTTGGTTACCATAACCTTTGCACCTGGCACCGCTGCGCCGGAAGCGTCTGTGACAATGCCGTTCAGGCTAGCTGTGGATTGCGCCATTGCCGAGACAACTAGAAGGCAGAATAGAAGAGCCGAGAAGAAAACGGAGACACACACATCTCGAAGCAATAACCTACCTGCAGCAGCTTTCATTGCGCTGTTCCTCCTGGAGTCGAACGACTCGATCAGATGAAAGTGACCATTCTCTCAACCGATTCCGTGGTTTGCTGGAAGAACAGTCCCGCGGAACAAGCACGGTTCCCTGGAATTGAGTTCTCTTTGCAGCGGAGTTCCATCCCTCCGAGTGCACACCGCCCTTGCTGGTGATGGCAATCGAGGTGCCAGAGGTGGCAAAAAGAACCTGCGAAGAAAGCTCCCTTGAATCAACGGTTTCTGGGAGTTTAGGGATACGTGAGAGGGTCAGCCGCATGTATGGCTCCAGGAATCGGAAGTGTTTCTATTGAAATCAGAAGATAGAGAAGGGCGAAAAGACAATGTCAGGTGAATACCTGAGGTGAGTTACCGACGATTGGCGACGCTCCTGACGTCGTGTGATGTTCCACGAGAGTAGCAAACTACCGAAGGCACGAACCGGGAAGGAGAAGCACTTG
>QHYM01000373.1 GCA_003223295.1 Acidobacteriota bacterium
CTCGGGCCCTCAGGGGGTGCAAACCTGAATGGCGCACCAACCTCGTCGAGCTGCTTACCCATGGCGCGTTGCATGATCCTGAGCTGGCCCGGTGAGGCCAGATCGATAATCCAGCTGTGGAAGTGCCGCCCGAAAGCGAGATCCCTAGCCAGGGCACCAACTTGCTCGGTGCTCAAATAGATGAGAAGGCCTTCGGTCAGGGCGACGGTCTTCGTCGCTCGACGGTCCAGCTCCATGAAGAGTGCGCGGCGCGCTTCTATATCGCAAAGATCCAGGCGGATTCGCTCCAGTTGGCACCTAGGTTTCTCATTAGCTAGAACCACTTCCTTGTCGGAAAGGATTTCCGGCAGATCCACCTCCACCCAATGGAGCGAGGCGGGAAGTTCCATGCGGTACGGCCGAGCATCGAGCCCCGCAGCGAGGTTTATCACGAGGCTGGCGCCCTGTTGAATCTCGCGGAGGAGAAAAGTGTCAAAAAGGTAGGTGCGGGCTACCCATGCCCATTCGTGCTTGTTCCCATCCGCAAGAGTATTCGCGATGGCGAGTCCGCGCTCGCCAGCCAGCCGCTCGGCGTAAGGGTCGCGGAACAGGGCATCCGGCCGTTGCGTTTCGCGCGCTCGAAAATGGGCCACCCAGCGGGCAGTATCGGAAATGTTACAAACAGTGGGATTCATCCTCAGCACAAGTCGGAATTAACCGACACGCCGAGCATAGTGAGATCCCAATGACTGACAAGCCAGTGAATTCCCTAAATGTTGTCGGGTGAATTCCTTAGCTTGATCTCTAGAATCCCCTCGATCCTTACCCAACCTAATCCGGGGCTGCTACCAGCTACTTTCAAGTATCCGCAAGCTTTGCGAGGGGCCCGACCTATTGTAAAGAGCGGTCAGATCATCCGTGACTGCCAATTGGCGAAGCACGCGGTCGAGAAGAGTCCGTTTGATGGCGCTCCAAACTGCAGGGTGCAGGGCAACTCTGGCGGTCTGCATGTCAGGTCCCTCTGTTTTCAAACCTTCAGAAATATGGTCCACCTCATCCAAGACCTGACGAAGGTCCTTGTCCCCCGCCAACAGGGCAGAAGAGAGAATCTCCTCGACTCCATCTTCAGAAATATGTTTCGGGTCATTACCTTACGGTTTCTCGACCTCCTGCTGATGCTCGCAGGTTGCATGCAGCGGATAGACGTTTCCTAAAGTCTGCGGGGCTATTTCGCCAAACGACTCATGTCTTTTCGATCCACCATCGTGAACCTGATATCGACTGGACCAAATCTCATTTGAGACAAAACGTGATCGTGCGGTTTTGAGTAGCGTTTGCTTGTCCCCTTTGCTCCGTCGGGTCCGCTCGTCGTCATTCCATAATCATTTGGGACACTCACGATGATTCGTCCCTCAAAGCACTCCAGACCCACAAGCGCCCCAACGTACCCGCGGTCCGGGCGCAAAGATCGCACACTCCAGCGCATCGCGTCCGCGCTGTACAACTGCGCTATCTCTCCCGGTGTTAGTGAAACGCAAAAACTATCAAGCGGGATTTGCAGTCCTTCCCCTCTAGCCTTTATATAGGCTTCCTTGCGAGTCCAGCAAAGAAAAAAGCCCTCGGCACGCAGAGAAGGAGGTAGAATACGTAATTCCTCGATCTCTTGAGGCGCAAAATAGCGCGCTGCAATCTCCTCTCCCCCGAAATCAGACCGCACCAACTCCACGTCAACTCCGAGGTTGTGGCCACGGGCGAAGGCGAACAAACCCAGTCCATGCGAGTGTGAAACATTGAATCGAATCGGCCGTCCAGGGCCTTGCTTGCGCAACGATGGCTTCCCCTGTGAGGAATACTCGAATTCTATTTCCTTGGGGAGACAAGAAAGATACTTTCCAAGCAGCTCGCGAAGGGTTCCTCGACTGGTCACAAATCTATTCCGGTCACGTTCGAAGAAGAATCTTCTGGCCCTTTCGTTTTCGTCAGAAGCAAGGGTTTCCGCCAGTCGACCGAGGGATGTCCCTTGGGAATCAAGATAGGCGCGCCAAATGTGAATCTCATTTTCGGCGAGCTCGAGGCCAGGAGGGCTGGGGAACCAAAGGTCAAGGTCGTGCATAGTGTCTGACTCTATCGCATCCAGCGTCTTACGCGACATTATGGATGGATGGTGTCAGGCAAATACCGTTAACAAGTACGGTGTTTAACACCCCCAGCTGGACTTAAGCAAGTTGGGAGCCAAAGAGCAAGAACCGGCGAGAGGCGCAGAACCATCCATTTTTATGACAATATTTCCACACGAGACCTTAACGGCCGGTAAGAAGAGCCTGGGTTTACTGCTAACCTATTTGTTTATAAGCATTTATGCTATGTCTAACGTTGGTCCACGAATTGCTGTAGGCAGGAAATGACCCATTGGTTTCGAGTCATACAACGATTGTCTCCCGATTTGGGTATGCAAATACCTGTCCCCAGGAATACTCTAAGGATGAGCAGCGAAGTCTTTTGTGAAAGCGAAGGCACAATGGCGCAAGCCGCGGTTAGTTCACATTCGGCCTCTGTTAACGACACGAGGGATGAGACCATTAACCAGCTCACCCGCATTTGGCAGGATCTCCTAGGCATTCCGTCCATCGCCCCTGACCAAGACTATTTCGATCTAGGCGGAGACTCTCCTCTGGCGGTTCAGCTATTTGCCCGAATTGAGAAGACATTCAATGTGAAATTACCACTCGCCACCCTATTTGAAGCTCCTACGATCGAGGGACTCGCCGAAGTATTGCGGCGTGACGTGCCTGCCCCCGGTTGGTCGCCACTGGTGGCAATCCAAACGGAAGGTTCACGTCCCTCATTTTTCTGTATTCATCCACACCGTGGAAACGTTCTGCTTTATCGAGACCTCTCGAGGCATCTGGGAACTGATCAACCATTCTATGGCCTGCAAAGCTGGGGCCTGGACGGCAGTTGTGCACCGCTGGCAAGCATCGAGGAAATGGCTGCACTTTATATTAAGGAGATCCGTAGGATCCAACCGCACGGGCCTTATTTCCTCGGCGGATACTGCATGGGCGGTACTGTAGCATACGAGATCGCTCAACAACTCCAGGCGCGTGGAGAGCAGATTGCTCTCCTGGCAATGATTGACACGATGAATTGGGCAGGTACTCGCCCGCCTTCGGTGTGGGTGAAGGCTCTTTACACCGCGGAACGGCTTTTGTTCCACACAGCGAACTTCCTCTCGCTCGATTCTGCGCATAAGACTGGCTTTCTTCGAGAAAAGGCTAAATTGCTTCGCAGCCGGTTTGCCGTTTGGCTAAATAGTTTAGCCGCCAGATTGTATCAGAACTCACATTCAAACTCGGCCGACCCACGCGTGTTGGGGCAGATCTGGGATGCAAATTTTCGTGCATGCTTGGAGTACACTCCCCGACCATATGCTGGTGCGGTCGTAGATATTCGCCCAGCAAGGCAGTTTCGAGGTTACGACAAACCCGAGCTCAAATGGGATCGCTTAGCCCAGGGCGGGCAAGAAACTCTCGTTTTGCCAGTTAACCCGCTGGCTATTGTTACCGAGCCATTTGTCAAACACTTGGCAGTTGCACTGAGGAAATCCATCGACGGAGCGATGCTAAGATCTGAAGCCACGAAGTTTTCCTCCAACCCTCGCGCGGCTAGTCAACACCGGTCGTAATGGCAAGATGGGAACTGGGTTTTCGGCACGATCCAGGCGTCCAAGAGCGTGGGTCGCGGGCAAGAGTGGAATTGAATCTAGAGAACCGCATAGGCCAGATTGGCCAATATAATCCAGGGCTTCGAGGACACTCTGAGTGAATACTTTTGAGGTCGACCCCTTACAGGATCCACGCTGGAGGGGCTTCGTCGAGGGCCATCGAAGCGCTTCTGTTTTCCATCGGGCGGAGTGGTTGCAGGCGCTGAAAAATGCGTACGGCTACAAACCCATGGCAGTCTCCTTGTGTCCTCCGGACTCCCCTTTGACCAATGCTGTAGTGTTTTGCGAAATAAGAAGCAGTTTGACCGGAAAACGCATTGTTTCCTTGCCGTTCTCTGATCATTGCGAGCCTCTCGTCGAAAACGCAGATGAAGCCGGGCCTCTGCTCGACAACATTAAGAGTAGGGTGAAACAGAAAAACTGGAAATATGTCGAGATTAGACCGTTATCTTTGTCACCCTGGCAGGAAAAAATCTCCACGATCACCTCTACCTACTGTCTCCATCGTCTTGACTTGAGATGCAGTGAGGAACAACTAATTAGAGGTTTTCACAAAGACTACAGGAAGGTCCGACGAGCTGAGCGTGAGTCATTACGATATCAGGAAGGAGCATCGGAAAACCTCTTGGAACAGTTTTATAGGCTCTTCGTACTTACGCGTCGCAAACATCATCTCCCTCCGCAGCCGTTAAGATGGTTTCGAAGCCTTATTTCAAGTTTCGGAAGAGATCTTAAGATCCGCATCGCTCTAAAGAACGACACGCCAATAGCAAGTATCCTCACATTGTCGCACAGAAAAACGATGACTTATAAGTATGGCTGTAGCGACGCTAAGTTCCAGAACCTTGGAGGAACTGTCTTCTTACTCCGGAAGACCATAATTGAGGCGAGAGCCGAGGGCTTCGAAGAGTTCGATATGGGACGCTCCGATATTGAAAACCAAGGTCTGATAAGATTTAAGGAACATTGGGGAGCGACAAGATCAAGTCTAAATTATCTCAGGTATCCCATCGAATTCGTAGCCCCAGAGCGCAAGTGGGCGCTGTGGATCGTAAGACATCTCATTTCTGCCACTCCAGACTCATCTCTCATTAAGCTTGGAAGCCTACTCTACCGACACATCGGTTAGAACACGCCCTCACGGCTTGAGTATCTCTCGTTTA
>QHYM01000374.1 GCA_003223295.1 Acidobacteriota bacterium
ATAGTCGACAAATAACCCAAACATGGATGGCGCGCCAAGAATTACGGTTATCTTGCCGTCATCCAACGCCTTCATTACGCCTACGGGGTCAAAACGCGCCATCAAATGAACGGTTGCACCGCTGAATAAACTGCCTAGCAGCACTACCGAGAGGCCCACAGCGTGAGACATGGGCAAAACACCCAACAGGCAGTCCTCCGTGGTCAGCGAGCGGATCTTCGCGGAAACGGCGGCCACAAAAAGCAAGCTCCTATGGGTCAGCATTACTCCCTTTGGGAGGCCGGTCGTCCCAGAAGTGTAAATTAGGGCCGCCACATTGTCGGTTGCGTTCGGATCAACGGGTTCCGGTTCGACTATTTCCGCCAGGGGGGCAAGAGCGACCGGGCCCATTTCCTTGTCTCCCAGTGTGATGGCCCCGTGGCGCTTGGCATGCTCTTTGGCGTGCGGCGATACTCCTGTAGTGTAGATTACGCGGCGGGCCCCACAATGCTCTCGGATCTGGTCGATCTCACGCGCTGAAAGTTTTGCGTTTGCAAGCACCGGCCACGCGCCGAGACTGGCCAAAGCTAGCAGAATGGCGACGAACGTCCGGCAATTCTCGCAAACGATCATGACGCGATCCCCCCGGCGAACTCCGGATTCCACCAGCCAAGCTCGCGCGCAAGCCGAGGCCGAAGCGAGTTGTCCGTAGGTCCACGAGCCAGACGCTTCGATAAGCGCGGGCCGGCCGGGGGTAGTTTGTACCCAAGGAGTGATGACATCGCTGATGCGATGGGGAAGAGTTTGAAGAATCCCGGGTATGCAAGCCTCAGTCATCGTATGGCTGCTTAAGTATACGGGCAATCGGCTGGAATACGACATCCTGGTGCAAGCTGGAGGGAACCTGGATGGGAGGTGCAGTGAATCGCGGATCTTGCAGTCATTTTGACCATGTTACCGAGACCCAGTTCGGGCTGCAGTTGCACAGGCTGTTCTAGCAGTTCTTTCCGAAACCACGTATTGTAGCCAGTTCCGATAGATACGTACGGCCACGGTGCGCCAGGGATTCTCTCCCCCGTTGTCCAGAACTGCTGCCTCAGGAAATTTTGTCATGAGTCCCTCGTGAGGCCGGGACAAGGCCCATTCCTTGAATTCCGACAATGCCCTAGCCGCTGTGGCGTCGAAGTAGCCGTGTGGCATCGAGGGGTAGGTTTGCCTTTCTTGGCGGAGGAATCTCCTTACATCCCTCCGGTATTCCTTCGCAAGCGTTCCCGCGCTGTACTCAGGATGTCCCTGAAAATGTACAAATAAGCTTTTCTTGGTCATCTTCACAAACAGGTTGACGCCCGCTTCTTTCGATTTCGTCAACACGCTATACCCACAAGAGATCAGGGCATCTTCGCGCAACTCATTCCAGCGCGAATGGGGGAACCGCATGTGCTCCGAGGTCCCGCTCGTCAGGAGGTGATCCCGCTCTCGCCGTTCGTCAAAGATACCAAACTGCTTGTCAGCAAGGGGATGACGGCTGATTCCGTCGCGATGCAGAACAACGGCGTGTGCCGCCAAGCAGGAAAAGACCGTCGAGGCCGTGTGTTTCTCGGCCCAGTCAAAGACATCGACCATCGTGGGCCAGTAGGGTTCTTCCCGGAGGTTCGCTTGACGCGGCTCCGTCCCCGTGATGATGACCCCGTCAAATCGGCTGCCCCAGAGATCATCCAGATCCCAGTAGAAATTCTTCAGATGCTGTTTTCCGCGCCCTCCGCGCGGTATCGTTGGGAGAGAATACAATTTGACGCGAACCGGAAACCGGCCCGCAGCCTTCTCCAAAAGGTCAAAGAATTGCGACTCAGTATCCTCAAGGGCCGGGTCCGGCATATTGTTAATAAGCGCAATCTGGATTGGCGGCTCGAGTTCGCTGGAAGCTGCAAGGGATCTCGCAGGGAGATGGTTATTTCTTGCGGCCCAGTGGGCCGGAGTTCGCCCTTCGTCTACCATTTGTAGCATGGCGCGCCTCCTGAATTTACCGATAACATGTGACGAGCCACCTCAGTTCGTAGCCTTCGCGAGCGCGTGGGTGAGATCATCCAAAATATCGTCGATGTGTTCTATTCCCACGCTCAAACGAATCATCTCTGGTGTCACACCCACCTTCTCTTGTTCCTCGGGAGTCAGTTGCCGATGTGTGGTCGATGCGGGGTGGCACGCCAATGACTTGGCATCGCCCATGTTGACCATGCGCTTGAACAGACGCAGCGCATTAAAACACTTGGTGCCTGCCTCGAAACCGCCTTTCACTCCAAAGGTCAGCAGGGAGCAGCGCTTTGAGCCCAAGTATTTTTGCGCCATGGGATACAACGGATTATCGGGGAAACCGGCGTAATTGACCCATTCCACGCCGGGGTGGCCTCGGAGATACTCGGCGACTTTACGAGCATTCTCGACGTGACGTTCGATACGAAGGGCAAGTGTTTCAACCCCCTGAAGCAAAAGAAAAGCGTTAAAGGGTGAGAGCGTGGCGCCTGTATTTCGCTGGCAAACTGTCCGGCACCTGGCAACAAAAGCGCTCGCGCCGTAGTGCTCGGTATAAACCACGCCGTGGTAAGCGGGTTCGGGGCGGACCATCATGTAGTACCGATCGGGGTAGTCGCCCCAAGGAAAGTGCCCTCCGTCAACGATCATACCACCCAGCGTTGTGCCGTGCCCGCCCATGAATTTGGTCATGGAATGGACGACTACATCCGCGCCATACTCGATGGGCCGCAAGAGAATTGGCGTTGCGATCGTATTGTCGACAATTAGAGGCACGCCGTGCTTGTGCGCGACCCGCGCCAACCCTTCGATATCGGCGACATTTCCGGCTGGATTGCCAACGCTTTCACAAAACACCGCCCTGGTATTCTCGTCGATTAGTTTTTCTATGGCATCGGGATGATCACTCTCGGGGAATCTAGTGGTGACCCCCTGTTTTGCCAGGATGTGCGTAAGAAAAGTGTAAGTGGCACCATAGAGCTGAGGGGTAGAGACAATATTGGTGCCCAACTCCACGATGTTGGCGATCGCATAATGGATTGCCGCCATCCCTGAACTCACGCTGAGGGCGTCCACGCCGCTCTCCAGAGCGGCAACGCGCTTTTCCAGCACGGCATTGGTTGGGTTGCCAATCCGCGTGTAGATGTTTCCTTCGACTTCCAGGTTGAATAGCGCGGCCCCGTGCTCGGCGCTGTCAAACTCGAAAGCGATGGTCTGGTAGATCGGTACGGCCACGGCTTTCGTCGTAGGATCGCCGCAGTAACCGACGTGAATTGCAATTGTCTCTCGCTTCATTTTTCGGTGAGCTTTAAACGAAAGATCAAGACTGGAAATCCCTTACCGGTAATCTCATTTCTTTCCTGTGGTGTCTAGCTACCACTCCTGAAAAACCCATGCCGCGTGTCCTCAGATTGCTCTGGTTTCTTCATTTTCGACAGCCACGCTACCCGGAGCCGTCATGACTTCGGTGATACGGCGTGCGGCAAAACCAGCGCCGAAAGCAAACCGCATGACCGGACCGAAGATGTTCGCAGCGGCAACCCCAACGAAATAGAGGCCGGCTACGGAGGACTCGAATGTCCTTGACAGAACGGGTGAGCCTTCGAGGACTTTGAGATTTGCACGGATCTCCTCACTGAGAAACTTCAAGCGCTCGGTGTCAACCTTGTACCCGGTCGCTGCAATGATGTGATCGGTTACAATCTCGCGCTCGGCGCCATCGTCGCAGCGAAGATGAAGATGGACTTTGCGGTCATGGACCTCGGCTCTCTCCGCAACATAGCCGAGAAGGAGAGGAACTCGGCCCAGTACCTTCTCTTTGGCGAACCAGCCTCCCGAGGGGCCAAGATGTGTCCGGACAATTTCGAGGCGCAAACGCTGGGGCAGATAATGAAAGAAAGACGGGGCGTTGGCAAAAAAGCGCGATCGCCAACCGGGGCCAAGACCCGATTGTGGACTCCGTATGCGCTGCCACAGGGTACGGGGCTTCCCTACTTGTGGCTTACCGTGAAACTTTAATTCCTTTTGCCGGGCAACGAGCTGTACATCGGCACCCGCATCGCGGAGTAATCCGGCTAAGTCCGTGGCGGAAGCGCCTCCGCCGAGAACGACTACACTACGTCCCCTGAATGTTTCAAGATCATGATGGCAGTAGCTATGAGAGAGGAAACCAGCCGGAAGATGCAATAAATTTGCCGGCACGTCTGGGAAGTGCGTGATGCCCACGGCGAGGACAACACGCCTTGCCGTAAACGCTTCCCCGTCATCGAGCGTAAGGCGAAACCCATCCTGCAGTTTATCCAGGGCAACGACAAGCTTATCTTCCAGTTCTGGGACCAAGTGATTTTTGAAGGCCGATCCATACGCAGTGAAGGTCTCAACGCGCACGGGTGTCCCCGTGTCGGCGTACTCGATCCCGCGACTAGCACAAAACTGCTTGAGGGTAAAACTGTTATTTGGATCGTAGATATTCGAAGCGAAGCCGTCCGATTTAAGCATCATGCCTTTGGGCATATGCGCTCGCCAGCTGTCCATCAGGCGGCCGAAGATACGCAAGCGGAGCCCCCGGCCTCGCAGGTGAGCAGCTACGGAGAGTCCGTACGGTCCCGCGCCTATGATTGCAGTATCTAACATGGTTTTATTGGAGAAGCTTCCTTTCGCGGGTAACTTTCCTGGAAAGCTGAACAGGGCATACCGCCCGGCTTAAGGGAGGCAATTTTGTATCCAGCTCTTGAATACCTAATCCTTTTGTTGTGAATAGAATAGGGGAAGACTTGCAGGGGACAAAGGGAATCTTGTTTATCTTAGTGGGAAAAAATTTGCCCTCGCAGGTCAACTCGCTGCCCGTCTGGCTAGGTTGGTCCTTTGTAGGGTCAAAGCGGACTTGAGCTGCGACTCCCCATAAGCGACCTCCAGGATAAACCTGACCAATCCTGGGTCAGGGTTCCGCAAGTTGCTAGCAATAACGGGGATAAGTTTGCAAGCAGCAAACATGACCACAGTAAATGAAGCTTAATTGGGCTTTCCTTTGCGTCCATGGCACACCGCCTGCTCGTTGCTTCCGATTTCGTCGCCATAAGTAAGACAGTCCGGTATGACTTCTTTCGCCAAAGCTAACAGAACTGGTACCATCTCTTTTCTCTGACCAAATCTGTGGACCCGCGAAAGAAACGGAGTGTTCGTGAAAGGAGCTCTCCCAATGAAAGCGAATCTGCGGGTCATACTCTCCCTGGCGAGCGGCCTCGTAGCCGGACTTCTGCCTGGTTGTTCGCACTCTCAGGCTGAAGTCGCTACCTCCTGGGATCCTAAAGCTGCTGCCGCGTACCTCGATCAACGGGAAGACCGGTGGATGGGCTGGCAGGATGCGGCACGCGACCACGGAACCTTTTGTATTTCGTGCCATACAGCCCTACCCTATGCACTCTCGCGACCTGCTCTGCGTA
>QHYM01000047.1 GCA_003223295.1 Acidobacteriota bacterium
CGCGCCAAAGACAGAATTGAAATCAAGAAAGATGGTTCGGTCAACGGCGACCTGACCACCGCGCGCATCATGATCGAAGACGGCGCCTACTTCAAAGGTTCCATCGAAATCGACAAGAGCGAGCAAAAGGAATCCGGCAGCCACGCTTTTGCAAAAAGCTCCGCGGCTCCTGCTGGCGCGGCGGCGACCAAAACGATTTAGTTTTCGTTCCCATTCAATCCCTTCTGGAGAGCGCCCCGAGCATGTCGGGGCGCTCTCTCGTTTTTCCTCCACGTCTTCCCGGCCGATTATGTTTATCAGCGTGACGCGTCCCATGGCGGCCTAGACATTGTCGACGCGCACTCCGGTGCGCTTCGCCTGCGGATTTTTCTCCCGCAGCAGTTCATGACCGACTTGGATGGCCTGCATAGCTCCTTTCTCGCGACCGACGAAAACGGCCAGCGCCTTTTCGCCATCACTTCTTCAGATGGCACTGCTTAAAACTCTGCACTAACGATCGTTCAGCTTGCCGCTGTACCGCTTGGCATCGGCACGATCCAACCCTCGACGGTCTCGGCTGCTGGTGGCGCAATACTCACGACTCGCGGCAGCGGTTTCGTCAACGGCACTGCCGTTGCCGTTAACGGAAGAATCAGCCACCGTTATCTTCAAAGACGCCAACACGCTGTCCGTTGCGGTTCCCACGTTGGCTCCAGGCCCGCAGCAAATCACCATGACCAATCCCGATGGCGAAACTGCTTCGCACGACGCTGCTTTTACGGCAAACTGAATCCTTCCTTTCAGTTTTCTTTCGCCGTAGTTTTAACTTTTCTCGCTTTTTGTTGATCCAGTTTTGTGAGAAAAAAAAGACAGCAAATCAGCGTAAGGCGAGATCTTACACTGCGCGCCTCAGTGAGAGGATTGAGATGGAAACGCGAAAACTTGGGAACTCCGATTTGAAGATAACGCCGGTTGGTTTTGGCGCCTGGGCCATTGGCGGCTCGGGCTGGGAATTTGCCTGGGGTCCACAGGACGACAAAGATTCGATCGCCGCAATCCATCGCGCGCTTGAATTGGGCGTCAACTGGATCGATACGGCCGCGGTTTACGGCTTGGGTCACTCCGAAGAAGTCGTTGCGCGAGCGCTCAAGGAATGGCGCGGCCCGCGACCTTATGTCTTCACGAAGTGCGTTATGCGCTGGAACGAAAAAGGAAGAATCAAAAAGGAATTCGGCGCCGCGTCCATCCGCGGGGAATGCGAAGAGAGCCTGCGCCGGCTGCAAGTCAAAACCATCGATCTTTACCAGATTCACTGGCCACCGGAGGACAATGGCCCAGGACTCGAGGAGGCCTGGCAAACTCTCGCCGCGCTCCAGAAGGAAGGCAAAGTCCGCTGGATCGGTGTTTCGAATTTTAGTGCCGCACAAATCCAGCGCGCCGAAAAGATTGCTTCGGTCACTTCTCTCCAGCCGCCGTATTCGCTCATTCGCCGCAAGATTGAGGAGGAGACCCTCCCTTATTGCCAAAAGCAGGGTATTGGAGTGATCTCCTACGCTCCCATGGCTTCCGGCTTGCTCACCGGAGCGATGACCCGCGAACGCGCCGCCGCGTTGCCGCCCGATGATTTCCGCACCCGCAATCCGGAGTTCCGCGAGCCGCGCCTTTCCAAAAACCTCGAACTCGTGGAACGCCTTCGCCAGGTGGGTGCGCGCCATGGCCGCGGGCCCGGCGAAGTGGCGATCGCCTGGGTGCTTCGCCATCCGGCGATCACTGGCGCCATCGTTGGCGCGCGCAACGCCAAGCAAGCCGAAGGCGTGATGCGTGCCGGAGAACTAAAGCTCACCGCAGCGGAGATCGCCGAAATCGAGGGCGTCGCGGCAGCCGTTACGGCTCGCTGAAATCGGAACATCGCGGAGGCCCATCGCACCCTAAGCGCGCAGATAATCCGCGCGCCAGTTCTTGATGAGCTGCTTGATCGCCTTGCGTTCCGTCAGCTTGTCATCCAGCACTTTTCGCATCAACGCGGGCAATTCCTCATCGCTCGCGAACCGCAAGGAAACAAATTGATCCACGGTAAGTTCATCGGCGCGCCAGCGTAATTCCTCCGGCAGCACGCGCTCATAGCGCAGCCGCTCTTCGAGGCGAATCAAGCGATCCTGCACCTTGAGCGCAAAGAGACGGGCATTAAGGGCCAGAAGCATGAGCGCCAAGGCAAAAATCACGCCAAAGATTCCCGCAAAAGTGAGCCTCAAGCGGAACAACGACCAAACAAAATTAATCGCCAATATCGGCAAAACGAAAAAATGGAACGGCGGGACTAGCTTCACATGGTTCTTGATATTCTGCTCGCTCATTGGTTTTCCTCCTTTTTCGGTGTCTAAATTGTTGCAATCCCTCGGGATACTCCCCGGCATAACGCCCTTCTACTTCGTCAGCTCATTCTTGAACACGGACCCGTTATGCATCACGAATCTCACGTGCTCCAGTTCGCCCACGTCCTTCAGCGGATCGCCGGAAACCGCAATCACTTCGGCATACGCCCCAGGAGCCAGCGCCCCGATCTCCCCTTTCATGTCCAACATCTCCGCTGGACGCGAAGTCGCTGACTGAATCGCATCCATCGGCGCCATGCCCAGCCCCACCATCCGTTTGAATTCCTGTGCAATGGGCTCCGTCCATGGCATCCCGCCGATGTCGGTCCCAAATACGATTTTCAAATGCGCCTGCAGCGCCTTCTTGAAAGTGCCTTCATGAACTGCGGCACGCGCGCGGTCTCGCTTCCCGCCGGGCGTATCCGCTGGCGCCCAATCCCCGTAATACGGTGAGAGCGTTGGGCAATACCAAGTCCCTTGCCTTTTCATCTGTTCGATTTGCGCGTCGGTCATTTCCAGACCGTGTTCGATTGAATCGCAACCTCCGTCGAGCGCGCGCTGCAATCCGATTCCGTTGTAAGCGTGACACGCTACTTTCTTGGTCCAGCCATGTGCTTCATCGACAATGGCTTTCAATTCTTCCACCGTCAGCGTCGGCTGCGACACCAGCTTCCCCTCCTTGTCCACCCACGAACGGTGCGTCATGTACACCTTGATCCAGTCCGCGCCGTGCTCAAGTTGTTGCCGCGCTGTTTTTCGGGCTTCCACAGGGCCGTCCACGATCTGCGCCCCCTTGGGCATCTCCAGTTCCGGCGCGTAGCCTTCCAGGTTGTAGCCGCCGGTCGTGGAAATCGCGCGCGTCGCGCAAAAAAGTCGCGGGCCCGGAATTGTCCCTTCTTCAATCGCTTGCTTGATCTCTACGTCTCCGTATCCCGCGCCTTCGGTTTCCACGTCCCGCAAAGTTGTGAATCCTTGCTCGAGCGCACGGCGCGTCGCAAACGTGGCGCGGGCCGCCCGCAGCGCAATCCCGGCCTTGAGAATATTCTCGTCGTAGCCGCCTTTCGCCGGATCCTCGCCCCACAAGAAAATATGTGTGTGCGAATCAATGAGCCCCGGCAGGACCGTCGCATTCGAAAGATCAATTACTCTCGCGCCTGATGGAATTGCCCCGCCCGCATCCATCACTTTTTCAATCCGTTCGCCGCGCACGAAAATCAGTTGATTCTTGCGCGGCGTCTCACTCACCCCATCAATCAATGTCCCCGCGCGAATCACGATCACGGTTGCAGCCGCTTGTGGCGTATTCTGCGCTCGCGCACGCTCTCTATTCGTCAGCCCCGCAATTGCTGCGCACAAAATCAAAAGCGCAGCGCGAAAACTCCCATTTCTCATCACACCCTCCTCACAACGCGCGTAGCTTGCCCCAATATCTCCTTCCTTGCAACACCTCCGCACCGCATCTTCTTGGGGCCAAGAAATCTCCCGCGCAAAAACCAAAAGGGAGCCCATCGGGCTCCCTCGTCCGTCAAGCCAATCGCAGGAAAGCAGCCTGCGACCTAATTCGCTACATCATTCAAGTCCCCTTTTAATTGGGCGAAGTTGAACCCCGGTGCGAACCCCGGCTTCTGCGCCTCGGGCGGCAGGATCGTATACGCTTCGTCCACGCATTCATCCCACCAGGCCCAGGTAGCCTGCTGCGTGTTTCCCCAGGTCAGCACCGTCACGCCGTTGTTGTCGTAAGCCACCGCATAGACCGCGTGGCCCTCATTCAGCAGCGGACCCGGGGTCCACGGCTTATGATTGTTAAAGTCTTGAATGCAGTTCTGCTGTACCTGGAATCCCAGGTACACGCCGCCAAACATCTGAATGGCTTGCTGCACGTGCGTGTGATTTTTTGGATCGATCTTCACGTAAGCCAGAATCTGGTCCGCGGACACTTTGTTCACTCGCCAGTAGTTCAGCACATCCATCTCGTTCAGGCCGGTGTCCGGTCCGCCCGTCAGGTGGTAATACAACTTCTGCACCGCCGTCTGCGCCATGATCTTCTTTTTCTTCAGCAGCCCGCGATACACGGTGATCGCGTGCGCCAGCGCCGCAATCGTGCAGTCTCCAATCGTATCGTTCCCATCCATCGGAAAGAGCTTCGCTGGATCACTGCTTTTCAGATTTTTGTAGACCGTGTCCAGCACGTTGTACGAAGCCGGCGGCGCGGCAATCCCGGCTTTCAGATAACTTTGAAACCGCAACGTCCGATAGTCCACCTTGGGCGGGTGCTTTCCAAATCGACAATTCGCCATTCGAAGATACTCCTCTCTCTGGGGGCAAGCCCCTCTAGGATGGTGTCAAAAAGGCCTTCATCGTTGCATCCACTCTAGGAATCTGCCTCAAGAACAGCGCTTGCTCGAAGAAGGAATTGGCAGCAGCGGCGCCGTGTGCCAACGTGGAGAGGTTGCCGGGAAAGGATCAGGCGCGGGGGGAGGCGGAGTGGGCGAGGACGGGGTGGAGGCAGAAGTCGGGTCGGTGGAAGAAGGCGGGAAGCTCGGAGAGGCGGAGAGCGAGGCGTTCGGGCGAAGCAGCACTCAAGGTGACATGGCCTAATTTGCGGCCCGGGCGGGGAACCTTTCCGTACAAGTGCAAGTGCGTGTCGGGAACGGCCAAGACCTCCGCAGGTTCCGGAAGGTCGCCAATCAGATTGATCATGGCGCAGTCGCCGGCGGCTGCTGTTGAACCGAGGGGCAGGCCCAACACGGCCCGGAGATGGTTCTCAAACTGGCTGGTGACGGCGCCTTCGATGGTCCAGTGGCCGGAATTGTGGACGCGGGGCGCCATTTCGTTGGCCAGCAGGCGGCCTTCGTGCTGGAAGAACTCGATGGCCAACACGCCGACGTATTGCAGCGCTTCGAGAACGCGGCGAGCCACACCTTCTGCGGCGCGCTGGACCGGTGGATCGAGCGACGGAGCCGGCGCAAGAGAAAGCCGGAGAATGCCCCCGAGATGGTGATTCTCGACGAGCGGATAAAAAGCGGTTTCGCCGTTGCGAGAGCGGGCGGCTAGAACGGAGAGTTCGCGGGTGAAGGGCACGAACCGTTCGAGGATGAGTGCGACGTTGGGAAGCTCGGACTTGGCTTTGGCAACATGGCCGAGCTGTTTGATCGCGGCGTCAAAGTCGCCAGGTTTCACAACGGGCAGAAAATCAGTGGTGCTGATGCCGAGATTGCGGAAGAGCGTTTTTTCAGCGAGACGATCCTGCGCAGCTTCGAGAGCGGCGGGAGGGGGATAGACCGGAACGCGCTGCGCGAGAAATTTCGCCGCTTCTACAGGGACGTTTTCAAATTCGTAGGTGACGAGCTCCAGGCCATTGGAAAACTTCTCGAGCGCTGCGTGATCGGTATATTCAGCGGTCACGCGCTGAGCGATGCGGCCGACGGGAGCCTCCGGAGAAGGGTCGAGGAACCGGAAATGCAGCCCGAGCGGGTAGCCCGCGAGCGCGAGCATGTAGCCGAGCTGTCCGCCGCCAAGAATGCCCAGGGTCACCGGCGCGTGCCTTTCTGCGGGTCCTTCAAGGGTGACGCCACGGCCGAAACAGAGGGATCCGGCTGGGCCAGGACGCGGTCCGTCTGCTCCACGCGGAATTTTCGCAAAGCCTCCCGGATGTCGGGGTGTTTTGTCCCGAGGATCGCGGCAGCGAGAAGCGCGGCGTTGATGGCGCCGGCTTTGCCGATGGCCAGAGTGCCAACGGGAATGCCTCCGGGCATTTGCGCGATCGAGAGGAGCGAATCGAGCCCCTTCAACACTTTGGATTCGACGGGAACGCCCAGGACCGGCAGAACGGTTTTCGAGGCGGTCATGCCGGGAAGATGGGCAGCCCCGCCCGCGCCCGCAATGATGACTTCGATGCCGCGCTCTTCGGCACCGGAGGCATATTCAAAAAGCAGGTCGGGCGTGCGATGGGCGGAGACCACGCGTGTCTCATGGGGAACACCGAGGCCGGTGAGAATGTTCGAGGCGTGCTCCATGGTTTCCCAGTCGGAGGTCGAGCCCATGATGATGCCGACAAGAGGATTCGCGTCCTGACGGTCTAGTTTATTCACGCTTTTCTGTGCCTCTCCCGGCCAACAATTCGGTTCTTCAGTGAGGGCGATATTTTACGGCTTTTTTCAGCGCGCTGCGACTTGTTCGCGCTGCTTCCAGTAGTGGCGAAGCTGGCCGACTAAATAGAGCGAACCTGTGATGAAAATGGCATCGTCGGGAGCGGCTTCAGCCAGCGCCTGGTCTAGCGCTTGCTCGGCAGAGGATACGACGCTGAAGCTGGACGCGTGGTGCGAGGCGATTTCGGCGAGACGCGCCGCAGAGATGGCGCGGGAAGTGCGCGGCTCAGTGAAGATGACTTCGGAAGCGAGCGGAAAGAGCTGGCCGGCGACTTCGTCGACGGCCTTGTCGCGTAGCGCCCCGTAGATGAGCCAGATCTTGCGGCCATAGAAATCCTGTTCGAGGAAACTCGCAAGCTCACGCGCCGCTCCGGGATTGTGCGCGCCATCGAGATAAACGTCGGGGCCGGATTGCAGTTTCTCGAGGCGGCCGGGCCAGACGGTGTTGGATATGCCTTGGGTGATGTCATCGGGGGAAATGCGAAAGCCCCGGGTTGCAACGTAGCGCGCTGCGGCGAGACCATTCAAAGCATTCTGCAATTGGAAGCGGCCGGGCAGACTGGGAGCGATTTCGAATGAATCGCCGGAGGAGAGTTCCGTGACGCGGGCACGGAAGAAACCGTTTTGCGAAGTTTCCTCAGCGATTTGATATGCGCTGGCCGTCTCCACCACTTGGCAGCCGACTTCGTTGGCGCGCGCAAGGATGACCTCGCGGGCTTGTGGATGTTGTTCGGCCATGACGACGGGCACACCGGGCTTGAGGATTCCGGCTTTCTCACCTGCGATTTCCTTCAGCGAGTGGCCGAGAAAATTTTCGTGGTCAAAGTCGATGCGCGTGATCATCATGACGGCAGGTGAAAGAATGTTCGTGGCATCGAGGCGGCCGCCGAGACCAACCTCGAAAACACCGAATTCCACGCGCTCATGCGCAAAGCATTCGAATGCCATGGCCGTGACGCATTCGAAATACGTAGGATGCGCGCGCAGCTTATGGGCGGCCAGCAGCTCCTCGATCGGCGCTTGCAGCCGCGTGAAAAGTGCAGCGAATGATTCATCGCTGATTTCCTTGCCGTTGATGCGCATGCGCTCGTTGATTTTTTCGAGGTGGGGCGAAGTATACAGCCCGGTGCGAAAGCCCGCGTGTCGCAGGATGGATTCGAGGAACGCCGCCGTCGAGCCTTTGCCATTGGTTCCTGCGATGTGTGCACTGGGATACGCGCGATCCGGGCGGCCAAGCCGTTCGGCCAGGACCGTAATGTTCTCGAGGTCAAACTTCGCGGCCGCAGCCTGCGTGGGCGCGGCCAGCTCCCTGCCCAGAGTCAAAAGATAGCGAACCGCCGCGTGGTAATTCATCTCAGTTCATCAGCAAGTCGAGCGCGTTGGCGAGGTAGGCTTTCAGTTCTTTGCGGTGGACCACGGCGTCGAGGAAGCCATGCTCGAGCAAAAACTCAGACCGCTGAAAGCCCTCGGGAAGTTTTTGGCGAATGGTTTGCTCGATCACCCGCGGGCCGGCGAAACCAATAAGGGCGCCCGGTTCGGCAATATTGAGGTCACCGAGCATGGCGAAGCTAGCGGTGACGCCCCCGGTGGTGGGATCGGTCAAAACCGAGATGTACGGCAATTTTTCATCGTCAAGTTTGGCGAGCGCCGCGGAGACCTTCGCAAGTTGCATTAGGCTCACGGTGCCTTCCATCATGCGCGCGCCGCCGGAACAGGAAACCGCGATGAACGGCTGGCGCGTCTCGATGGACAGCTCAATACCGCGCGTGACCTTTTCGCCCACCACCGCGCCCATGGAGCCGCCGATAAAGCTGAATTCCATCGCGCACATCACCACGGGCCGGCCATTGAGCTGGCCCTCGGCGGTGATGATGGCATCGTTCATGCCGAGTTTTTTCCTGGCTTCCTTCAGGCGTTGCGCATAGGGCTTGGTGTCCACAAACTTCAGCGGGTCAGTCGAGGTCATGCCCGCGTCGTGTTCGGTCCAGCGGCCATCGAGCAGCATTTCCAGGCGCGGGCGCGCGCTCATCTTGAAATGGAATTGGCACTTGGGGCAGACGTGGAGATTCGCTTCAAGGTCCTTGCGGAAGACGATGGTGCGGCACGATTCGCACTTGACCCACAGGCCTTCGGTGCGCACGCGGCGCTCTTCGGGCGGAGTAGTTTGCTCAATCGATTTTTTCTCTCGTTTGAACCAGGCCATTGAGATATCTAGTAATCAATTCCTCGCTGAGCCAGTATACCCTTGGTGTACGGGTGTTTCACCTCGCGCATCTCGCTGACCAGGTCAGCCAGTTCGACGAGCTTGGGGTGCGCATTGCGGCCGGTGCAAATCACGTGGACGCGCTCTGGCCGGCCCTTGAGCGCTTCGACAACCTCGTCAGCGTCGAGCATCTTGTAACTGATGGTGTAATTGATCTCGTCGAGGACCACCAGGTCATACTTGCCGCTGTAAATGGCGTCGCGTCCAGTCTGCCAGCATTCGTGCGCCAGCTTGACGTCCTCGGGATCCGTCTCCGCGCCACCGATTTTCACAAACCCGCGGCCCATCGGGCGAATCTCGAACTTGTCGTCACCCAGCATTTTGGCCGCGTCCAGCTCGCCGTAATGCCATGAGCCTTTGATGAACTGCACCATCAGGGCGCGGAGCCCCTGGCCCACGGCGCGGAAGGCCGTGCCCAGCGCGCAAGTGGTCTTGCCCTTGCCCGGCCCGGTGTAAACAATCAGCAATCCCTTTTCTTCCGGCATGCTTTTCCTTGGTGAGTGACAAAGAGGAAAGTGTGCGCAGCCTCGCGCAAAACGTCAAGCCAGTTGCAGGCGCTTCACGAGTTCCGTGGCGATGATGGAGATGCGCCGCAGCGTCGGCTCGGGAAGCGAAAACCTTGGCCGCGCGACGGGATCGAACAGAACGATCCACAAGCCGGGGCGGTAGACTTCTTCATCGCTAGGACAAATGGCCCCGGTAAGCTGCGTAATCTCGAGAGGGTGAGGCCGAGGCGCCAAGTCCATTTCCAGAACGCCTTCGTCCTTGTGGCTCTCCGCCGGGGGAGCGGCAATCAGTTCGGTCAGGATGCCGCGCGCATCATCCACCAGGTCGCGGAAGCCCTGCGTAACAAGTATGCCGTCAACATCGCGAGGCGTGGGCTGCTCGAGCTGGTCCAGATCGTAATCAGGCAGCGGCTTCTCCAGCGGAATCTCGATGGCCGCGGAAGGCTGGTTCTCGTCAGGGATAACGCGCATGGGCATGACAGCTAAGGTTGTACACCAAGCGGCCTATTTCGGGTAGGGGCTGCCGGAGAGAATGGCGAAGGCGCGGTAGAGTTGCTCGACAAGCACGACGCGAGCCAGTTCGTGGGAAAGCGTCATCGGGCTGAGCGAGAATTTCTGGGAAACGCGCTCGCGCAGTGATTCGGGAAAACCACCGGCATTCCCGCAGATAAAGATGAGCTGGCGCGTGCCGCGGTCGCGCAGTTCGCCGAGCCATTTGGCCAGGGCATTCGAATCGATCATTCTGCCTCCGGCATCCAGAAGAATCGCGGTGGCCGCGCGGTCCGCGTCCAGTTTTTTGAGGGCTGCGTCGGCATCGCGAACCTCGAGAATCTCAAGTGGACAAGAGTGCCGGATGCGGTTCGCGTAATCCTCGAGGAGCGCGCACATTTCTGGGCGGCGCGATTTGCCGATCATAAGCAGTTGCAGGCGCATGGGGGACCTTCCGTCCTCAGGGATCAGTTTTTAGCAGGAAGGGGGAATCCACTCTCTATCTTGACATTCATTTTAGTCCATACTTCTTGCGTTTTTCCAAAAGCGTTTTGCGGCTGATGCCCAGAATCTCGGCGGAACGGCTGATTTGATAATGTGTGGCTTCGAGCGTCGCCGCGATGACCTCGCGCTCGACATCTTCCAGCGAACGCAGCCCGGCCATTGGACTCGCGGCGCCCGGAGCTGCCGCACGAACTGTCTCGGGAAAATTTTCTGGCTCCAATAGATCCGAGTCTGCTGGCGCCGCGCCGCGTCCAACGCCAGAAAACACCACGGCGCGTTCCAGCGCATTCCGGAGTTCACGGACGTTTCCGGGCCACGCGTAGGCCGCCAGCATGCGGAGCGCGGGCTCGCTCAATTGCGCGCGAGGACACGCGTGGGCGGACCGAAGCCCAGCCAGCAAATGCTCAGCGAGCGGCAAAATGTCAGCACGGCGTTCCCGGAGCGGCGGAACTGTGAGCGCCAGAACGTTCAAGCGGAAATACAAATCTTCGCGGAATGCGCCTGCTTTGACGGCCGCGGGAAGATCTACATTGGTCAGAGCGATCAGCCGCGCTTCGATGTGCAGAGTTTCCGTACCGCCCAGGCGTTCGAACGCGCGCTCCTGCAAAACGCGGAGCAACTTGCTTTGCGCACCCGGAGAAAGCGCGGCAACCTCGTCGAGAACGATCGTGCCGTTTCCCCCCAATTCGAAGCGGCCGAGCTTGCGCTCGACCGCGCCCGTAAACGCCCCACGCTCATGGCCGAAAAGCTCGCTTTCGACAAGCTGCGGCGGCAGGCTGGCGCAATCGATTTTCAGATAGGGAGCATCCCGGCGCGGGCCAAGCTCATGAACCAGGCGCGCGAGATGATCTTTGCCTGTCCCGCTTTCTCCGGTGATGAGAAGAGTGGTGGGCGCAACTGCAACTTTTTCGGCAAGCTCAAACAGGCGCAGCGATGCCGGGTCTGCGGCGACCCACGGCAATCGCTCCGTGGTCATGTCCGGGAACGGCCCTGCCCACGGCTGGAGATGCGTTCGTCCGAATAATGTCCAGGTGGGGGCGCAGAGCTGCCGCCCTCCTGCGCGTCGGCAAACCCTTCGGAGGCGTCCGCGATTTCGAGTTTCAGCGCCGAACGCCACAGGCGCTCGAGATCGTAGTAGCGCCGCGCCTCCTCACTAAATACGTGCACGATGAAGCCGCCGAAATCGAGCAGTGCCCAATCTGCGGACCGGTAGCCCTCGCGGTGGCGCACCGCACGCCCCATTTGTTTGTGAAGCTGCTCTTCAATCTCCGTGCAGATGGCCTGCACTTGCGGCGTGCTGAAGCCCGTGCAGATGACGAAGTAGTCGGTGAACGCGCTCGCGCCGCTGAGGTCCAACACGATGATGCCCGCGGCTTTCTTTTCTTGTGCGGCCTGAACAGCGAGTCGGACGCCTTGCGGCAGGGATTCGAAGGTCAAGGTCAACGGTATAGGCCCTGTTTAAGAATGTATTCCTCGACGCGCGCGGAAACAAGCCCGTGAATGGATTGCCCGCGTTGTGCGCGGCGGCGAATGTCCGTGGCGGAAGCGTCGTTCGAAGTGTTTTCGAGCAGGTACACCGTCGAGCAGTGAAGGTGCGCCACGACTTGGGATGGATGTGCGGCCTCCGCTTCTTTCTTCCCGCCAGGCCGCGCCATCAGGTCCGGTGGAATCACCAGGCGCAGCGCTTCCGCGCGGATGCCGGGACGGTTGGCAATCACGAAATCGCAAAGTCCAAGCAGCGTTTCGTACTCCTTCCACATAGGGATGTCGAGAAACGCGTCCGCCCCGATGATGAAATAAATCCGGTCGCCTTGATCATGGTAGGTGTGGCGGAAATAGCGCACCGTGTCCACTGAATAGTGGAGTTGCGTACCGCTGAAGTCTTCTCCCGCTTCGGCCAGCGAAGGAACGAAGTGCGGATGCTCAGTGCACGCCAGCGCGACCATGGCGAAGCGATGAGGAAACGGCGCGAGGTGCTGTTTGAGCTTGTGCGGCGGCCGGCTCGCGGGAATAAAATGCATTTCATCGAAATTGAAGCGGCGGTCTGCGGCGCGCGCGACGCTAAGATGTCCGCTGTGGATGGGATCGAAAGAGCCGCCGAACAGCGCGATACGGCGAGGATGATGTTTCTCGGCGGTGCGGTGCGCCTGCGCTGTCGTCAATGCGCCTCCCAAGGATTCTCCGTCTCCGATTTTCTCATGAATTGGGGTTTTCGACCGAGTGACGGGCCGAAGGGTTAACTTCAACGGCCTTTGCCAGGCTGTCGTCTTCATCCGCAGAGTCGGGGGTCCCACGAGGAATCTTGTCCAGTGCATCGGCGATGGAGCGGACCAGTTCCTTTACGCCTTCACCCGCAACTGCGGAAATCGAATGGAATTCCAAACCGTGCTGTTTGCAGTGCGCGCCCAGCGCTTCCAGGCGGGAGCGGTCGGTTGTGGCATCGAGCTTCGTGGCAACAACAATCATCGGCTTTTGCGTCAGCGATTCGCTGAAGGCCGCCAACTCGTCGTTGATGACTTCAAAAGAATGCACCGGGTCATCTGCGTTCGCATCGCTAGTGTCAACCAGATGAACGAGCAACCGCGTGCGCTCGACGTGGCGCAGAAAACGAATGCCCAATCCCGCACCTTGGTGCGCGCCTTCGATCAGTCCCGGCAAATCCGCCACAACAAACGTCCGCCCGATTTCCCGCCCTTCCTTGCCCGTGCCACCATCTGCGTTCACGACTCCCAGATTTGGCTCCAGCGTCGTGAACGGATAGTTGGCAATCTTTGGCCGCGCCGCGGAAATCACGGAAATCAGCGTGGACTTCCCCGCATTGGGGAATCCCACAAGCCCGACGTCCGCCAGGAGTTTCAATTCCAACCGAAGATGTCGCTCCTCGCCGGGAAAACCGTCTTCATGTTCGCGCGGCGCTTGATGCCATGGCTTGGCGAAATGTTGATTGCCACGGCCTCCGCGGCCTCCATTCACGATAAGGACGCGCTGACCCGGTGTCGCCAAATCGGCGATCGTCTCTCCCGTTTGATCGTCCAAGGCCAGCGTGCCCACGGGCACTTGCAATATCAAATCTTCGCCGGAGTGCCCCGTGCAGTTCGAGCCTTCGCCGTGGCGCCCCCGATCGGCCCTGAACTCGCGATTGTAGCGGTAACGCAGCAGCGTGTTGTCGTTAGGATTGGCTTCGAGATGGACGCTGCCGCCATTCCCACCGTCTCCGCCCGAGGGCCCGCCGCGCGGAACGTATTTCTCGCGGCGAAACGCCACGCACCCGTTGCCGCCGTTCCCGGCCTTCACGTAAATTTTGGCTTCGTCAACAAACACTTACGCAAGACTCCTCATCCATGGCGGCCAGAGTTCATCCCACCTGCTTCAGCGCCCGACCGCTGTCATCCTGAGGCCGTGCTCTTTGCGGCCGAGGGATCTCAACCAGTCCGCGGCACCTCAACGGTAGAAATTCAGGTATCAACCGGCTCAATAATCGCCAGCTAGGCGCTGCCCTTCAAAAAAGATAACATAAGCCAACGCACGAAGCCCGATTTCCGCCGAACGGAGACGCTACCCGATGTTTCGCCTCCTCAAGCGCCTGGTCTTGCTGCTTTTCGTTCTCGTCGCCATCGGCACGGCTGCGTTTTATTTGCTCTACTTCCGCCGCACTTCGCTTCCGCCTGCGCCATCGCATGGCCGCGCCGTTCCCGCCATTGCCAGGCTGCCCGGCTTGTCTGCCTGCTGGATCGAAACCGGTAAAACGTTCAGCCGCTTCTCCATCGGCATGACCGCCGGAGGCATCCTGGTGAAACACCCCGCAGGCGACTTGCTGATCGACGCCGGCAACTCGAGCCATTTCAGCCAGGAGGTTAGCGTCTACCCGTTCTGGCTGCGTTGGAAACTGCAATCGCTCGCGGGACAGTTGAATCCGGCGGTCCCGCTTCCAGAAATGCTCCGCCGTGCCGGCGAAGATCCCGCCAAGTTGCGCTGGGCGATTCTTTCGCACGTTCATCTGGACCATGCTGGCGGACTGACCGACTTGCCGCGCCTGACGGTCCTGATGACCCGCGAAGAACTGCTCTTCGCGTACGATCCTGAGGCACAAGCCAAAGGCTACGTCCTCGCGGCGTACACCACAGTGCTCCCCAAGCCGAGCGCGCCAACCTTGCAATTCAACCCGAAGCCCTACGAAATCTTTGACGAAAGCGCTGACCTCTACCGCGATGGCTCCGTCGTGGTCGTGCCCCTGCGCGGCCATACACCTGGAAGCGCCGGCATCTTCGTGAATCTCTCGCCCACGCGGCGGTTCTTATACGTCGGTGACAGCGTGGACGACGAACGCGGCTTCGACGAGCGCGTTGGCAAGCCGCTGCTCTTGCGCGACAGCGACAATGACCCAGCCCTGGCAAATCAAATCGTCAGCAAGCTCAACCAGTTGCACGAAAAAGTGCCGGGGCTCGCCATCCTTCCGGCTCACGGCCGCAGCGCATACAAGAAATTCTTTCCCGCCGGGCCGCTTAGCTGTGTTTCAGCTCAATAGCACAGATAAAGACGCGAATGCGTTATTAACCCGCCGACTTCGGACTCTCCACGATTGACTGGACGGTTGTGCCAGGAAAGCTACTCTAGCTCAATCGGGAGGGCTTATGCATCGGATTGGGGGATTTCTACTTGTGCTCTTGCTGGCGCCGCTTGGGGCCTCGGCGCAGACTCCGAGCTCGGATAACCAGGAACAAGAGATTCGGGAAATGCGCGCACGCATTGAGAAACTGGAGAAGCTCGTCGAAGAGCTGCAGAAAGAAAGGGAAGCCAACAGCGTTGCTCCCCATGCGCGAGAGGCCAGTGACTCAGTGCAGGCGTCCGCTACGCCAAGTCCCCGTCAGCCAGAGCCAGGTGGCTCCGTCGCCATGGACCACTCTGTCGACCAGATCGAGACGACCAACGAACCAGGGCGAAAGTTTCCCGCGCTTCATTTTCGCGGTTTCGGCGACGTCGATTTTTCCGGTACCGATGAAAAAGGGACGAAGAGCGGCTTCAACATGGGGCAATTCATCCTGCATATCTCCTCGCCGCTCTCGGAGAAGGTTTCGGTGTTTGGAGAGGTCAGCTTTACCGCCCAGCCAACCGTCTACAATGTGGATCTCGAGCGGCTTATCATCCGCTACGACTACAACGATTTTTTCAAGCTTTCTTTCGGCCGCTACCATACCCCAATTAATTATTGGAATACGGCCTTTCATCATGGCCTGTGGCTCCAAACAACTATCGCGCGTCCCGAGATGATCCGTTTTGGCGGACGATTCCAGCCCGTGCATTTTCTCGGCATGCTGGCGGAAGGCAAGATTCCTTCCGGGCCGCTCGGATTGGCTTACAGTGCAGGATTCGGCAACGGACGGGCGGGGAACATCGCGCGGGCCGGGGACGCGAGCGACATCAACAACAACCGTGCCTGGGTGGCCAGCGTCTTTTCTCGGCCAGCGGCTTTGAATGGTTTGCAATTGGGAGGCGCGGTATACGGGGACTTGATTTCGCCTTCCCCCGCGCTAACGGGCGCCCCGCAGTTCCGCGAACTCATCACTTCGGCACACCTCGTGTGGACCAAGGAGACTCCCGAATTCCTTGCGGAGTTTGCTCACGTTCGTCATCGCAACACCCTCACTCAGGAGGAATTCAATAGCGATGCGGCATACGTGCAAGTTGCCTACCGGCTGCCGGGAGAAGCGCGCAAGTGGAAGCCGTATTACCGGTTTGAATGGTCGAACATCAACCCGGGCGACGTGTTGTTCACAGTTACCAGCCAGCCTGCTCCGCTGGTTAACGATCTCACCGGATCAACCGTTGGCGTGCGCTTCGACATCACCAACCTGGCTGCGTTCAAGGGCGAGTACCGCCACACCTCTCGTCGGGTGACCGACCCGATTCTCAACGGGCTGTTCTTCCAGACTAGCTTCACGTTCTGAGGTATGCTCATGAGAACACCAGCACACGCGCGGAGTTGGATGATGCTTGCCTGCTTTCTCTCCCTTGCGCTGATCTTGATCAGCGCCGCGGCAAATGGCGCGCAATCCGATGTGGCCATTATCGTGAATCCAGTCAATCCTGTGAGTAACCTGACTTTGGCGGAGCTTCGCAAGATCTACATGGGAGAACGGCAATACTGGAAGGCCAGCTCTCCTGTGGTTCTGCTGATGCGCTCCCGAGGCTCGCGGGAGCGGGCGGCCATCCTTATGGATGTCTTCCAAATGAGCGAGGAGCAATATACGCAGTACTGGGTCGCCAAAGTCATGCGCGCCGAGTCCTCGGACTCTCCAGCGTCCCTGTTCTCACACGGTATGATCCAGGAGGGTGTCAGAGGAAATGCGGGAGCGATAGGCTACCTGGATATGAATGATGTTCGGCCGGGGGTCAAAGTCTTGCGCATCAACGGAGTGCTCCCCGGTGAAGCGGGATACCCATTGCATTGACAAGTCCCGTAAATGCGAGCGGCTAGTTTGCAGCCGACTTGGCTTGTTCTGTCGGCTGGATGCTGATGAAGCGGCCCTGGCGTCCCCGGTCTTGAAACTTCACGATGCCCGTGACCATCGCATACAACGTGTCGTCGCTGCCGCGGCCAACGTTTTCTCCTGGCTGATGCTTGGTACCGCGCTGGCGCACCAGAATCGTGCCCGCATTGACGAGTTGCCCGCCGAAGCGCTTCACACCCAGCCTCTGCCCGTGGGAATCGCGGCCGTTTGTTGAGGAGCCGCCGCCTTTCTTGTGTGCCATGACGTGATCCTTTTTCTGATGTTCTTCGCGCAGCCAGAGTTGAAATTCTAACGGCTGAAAAGAAGTTAGATTTTGATGTCGCTGACCTGCACGGCGGTGAAATTCTGCCGGTGGCCACGCTGAATCTTATATTGATTGGTTCTCTTGAACTTGAGCACCGTGAGTTTTTTGGCCCGGCCCTGCTGAACGATCTTGCCGGTCACGGTCGCTTTCGCGGCGTCGTCGCCCACAAAGACCTTCTTGTCGCCGTGAATAGCCAGCACTTCGCCAAAATTGAGCTTCTCCCCCACTTTGCCCTCCACCCGCTCGATGCGGATGGTGTCGCCGGGCGCGACACGATACTGCTTTCCCCCGGTCTTGATAACGGCGTACATCTTTCCTCCCAAGGCCCTCTAAGCGCCCTTCAGACACCTTGACGCAATCCACAATTATACCGGGCGCCCTGAACAATCGTCAACGCACGTTTTCAGCCGGGAGTGGGTCGGTTTGAGTTTTCTTAATCGTGACAATCGGGGTCAAAATTCAAACTAGTCACTCCCTTTCGGCTGGAGGCCACCTATTCATCTCATAAGTCTCATAAAAAGCTCTTCGTCAGGTTCTTGCGGAACCTGTCCCGCCCCGTCTACCGCGGTTTTCGACTGAGCAAAATGAAAGTTTTTTAACAGAATCCCGGTTGATTTTGCCCTTACAAGGCGCTATGGAACCTGCCAAAAACGCTGATTTTTGACCAATAGGCCCTTTATCTTCAGACTGGACCAACGGCCAGGGATTAC
>QHYM01000376.1 GCA_003223295.1 Acidobacteriota bacterium
ATGATCCACACGTCGCCGATTGGAGAAGAGATTAACGATCACTATCACTGGCACATCGAGATTATTCCGAAGCTGACGAAAGTAGCGGGATTCGAATGGGGAACAGGGTTTTATATCAACCCCACGCCGCCGGAAGAGTCGGCGAGATTTCTGCGGGAAGCAAAGATTCCGTCGCTTACAGAGAAAAAATAGGTGGCTTCTGACTTGCGCTGACGTGAACCCCTGCAACAGCTAGTACGGCCCAAAGTCTCTACTACATGTGATTTTTTTTGCCTTTTTTATTGGAGACACGGGAACGTATCTCTTGAATTGTCAACGACTTACGTTGATCTGTCATTTGGAAACCTTCCTGCGCCTCATTTCTCCGCGATCGTATTTGGCAACAACAAAAAGAGCCCAAATGTGTTTATGACCATATGGAATTCAGGGGACCAGGAGCTGGCGCCGTAGCTCGCAAATTTGCGAACGGAAGCGACTTGCTGCAACGGGCACTCGCTAAGGGCCTGTTCTCGCTTGCACTTACGTTGGTGCTTGCCTGCCTGACGTGTCCGCGCGCCTGGGGCGATGTGGGCATTGTGCTCAACGAGTCGATGGATACGAGTTTGGACAGGATTTCGGGCACGGGGCATAGCGCTGTGTATTTTTCAGGGATCTGCCCGGAGTCGCCGGTACGGCTGCGGCTGTGCCGTGAGGACGAAAATGGCTCAGTGATGAGCAATTACATCAACATCGGAGAGGAGCTGCGCTTCGAGTGGAACATTGTGCCGCTCAATATTTATCTTTATGGGGTGGAGGATCCACGGTTTCGCCCACTCTTTGGGTCTTTCAAGATCAAGAGTCTATTGGAGGAGAGATACAGGACGAACTATCTGTCCGGATATTGTGATGGCCCGCCCTGCTCGACAAGTAACAAAGCGGAATGGCGGGAAATGGTTGCGGCCACGCTGGTTCGCAGCATTTACATTTTTGTGATCGATACGACCGTGGAGCAGGACAGGGAACTGATCACTCAGTTTAACTGGTCGCCGAATGAGAATCATTTTAATGGAATTACACGGAATTGCGCCGATTTCACGAAGCGCGTGATTAACACCTATTTCCCGCACGCGGCCAATACTGATTACATTAACGACTTTGGGATGACCAGTCCGAAAGCGATTGCGCGGTCGTTCGCTCGCTATGGAGTCCGGAACCCGGAATCCAATTTTCGAGTGCTGCACTTCGCACAGGTGCCGGGCACGATCAAACGAAGCAGGGACGTTCGATCCGGAACCGAGCAGTTGTACCGTTCCAAGAAACTGCTGATTCCCATGCTGATTTTTGCAGATTACGGAGTGCCGGCGGTAGCCGCGTCGTACCTTTTAACAGGCCGATTCAGCCCTCAGCGCGAGTTCGAAAAGCATCCCGCCGAAGACGAGAATGGTCGCGAAAAGAGGGGACCCGTGAAGGCTCAGAAGGAGCAGGCAGCGGTTGTTGGCAGTTCCGCGGAATGGAAAAGATACCGGCAGGAACTGAACTCCCTCCTGGAAGAACGAGATACAGCGGAAAATATCGGGGAGCAAGTGGACCTCAAGCGCTTCTTCAAATATGTGAACAAGGTGGGCACGCCACGCATGGACATCGACGGCGCGTTGTGGATGGAGATTCCGGGCAAGGGTCAACCCTTACACGTGGGATTGAGCGCGAACAATATTCTTGGGCAGGGTTCGGATACGCAATTGGCGTATTCGCTGCTTCTCTGGCGCACGAATGGCGTTTTGAAAAGCCCGAAACACGGCCGCGAGACGATGCCAGAATTTGAGGAGCATTGGGAGCTTCTGCAGCAGGCGCGTATGGAGAACGCAATGATACTCGCAAGAGGTCGCATGACAGACGAAGGTAACCTTCGCGGGGATGCTTCCGCAGGCAACGACGACTGAAGTGATTATAGATTTCTACAGGATCGCTTCAAGTATTTGAATCGTTTGGGCTGATGCCTTTGGTGGGATGAACACCTAATACCAGCTAAGCCGGCGACGCGGGCGCTTCCTAGCTTGGCGACTTTAAGGGGCAATCAGTTCAAAACAAGATTGCTCATTTGGCAGATGCAGTTCGAGTTGGTGCAGGCAGTTTCGAGCGGATCAGGGATTCCATGTGATTCCAAACGCTGGGATCACACTCGATCTCGATATGCGACTTCATGAAGAAGCGGTTAAACCAAGGATAGAGCGGGCAACTGATGGGATGGGCCTTATAATCCAAACGAAAATTCCCGATAATTTGCGTGTGGGCCGCATCGGCCGCACGAATTTCAGGCCGCCCACGAAGAAGTCCATCCCTCTGATAGAAATTGGCAGCCTGTGTGACGTTAGCAGGGATGAGCATGTCATTTTGGTTGGACTTAGAGATGCTGTCTACTTGGATGGTGAGAAGCACAGGGATTCCATCTTTTTCAAGCTCTCGCGCCAAAGTGACGGTTTCGGAGCCGCCCCAACTATGCCCGAATATGATGACGCGAGCTTCCTGTTTTTCTTCGGGTGATAGAGATCCATCGTCGTTAGTGTCTAGAAGCTGCAGGATTTGCTTGTGAGCTTTTTCCCTGCGGTGATTTTCGAAAACTTCCACCTGAACGCCCAGGGGATAATCCTGGCGGAGACGTGTAGCCAGCTGAACTTCGCTGTGTACCGCGTTGTCGTGTTTGACGAAGCCGCCCACGAAACCAATAACGATGACCGGCCGAGTTGCCGGCGGCTCGGCTGCGAGCGCGGGTGGCGTGGAAATTGCTGGGCCGGAGGCCAGAAGCAAAGAAAGAAGCGGCAACAGGAAACGGGTCTTACCAAGCATCCCACGTACCTTAACGTCTGTTTTCGAGAAGGGGCAATGATAGCAAAACGTGCGCTCATTTGCGTGAAAGAGCGGGGTCGAGCGGGAACGGAGGCGCGTTTAAAAAGTTTTGTTATACTTTAGCGTTCGGCGCGGTACCCAAGCGGCCCAAGGGAGAGGTCTGCAAAACCTCCATTCGTGGGTTCGAATCCCACCCGCGCCTCCAATTTCACGCTTTAGAATGTGTGAATTAGACCGCTGCTTTTTCTCGTGTACCCGCTGTGTACCCCGTGTTTGGGAAGTTTGTGCAGCTATAACAGGATCGAGGCCCCACGCACGGGTGAGGTCTGCTTCGAGTTGTTCCTGCCGCGAGCGTACCCAGGGCGCGTAGTTCCTCTCCGTGGTCCGCACGCTTTCATGTCCAAGCAGGATGGAAACCCGCTCAATTGGAACGCCTGCTAGAAGAAGTTCTAGCATGGCGCCGATTATGGTCCCAGGTGCGGCAAAGC
>QHYM01000377.1 GCA_003223295.1 Acidobacteriota bacterium
TGGTCTTTCCCCTATTTCTTCGCAGGTACCTTGGCAGCGGCGGCGGTAACCGCGCTAAGCCGTTCCAGCGGGTGGCCTAGCGGCCTTTTGGTGCTGCCCCTCATCTATCTTTGCCACTTCTGGTACAAAGTTCACGTCGCAAATGCGGCCCGCACCGAGGCATTCCTTGACCGTGTCGGCAACAACACCGGCGTGCCGATACCCGAGACAGAAGCTATCCTTGCCGAGCATTAAACACCGCAAGCTCAATGAGCTTTCCTGTCGCAATACAAAAGCGGACCGGCGACAGGTATCACGTTGGGTCATTACTACAATTGCTCCAATTGCTACAATATTCTACTGTCGGCAAGAACCGGCTGTACTTTGGTACTACAACAACCCGCTACCTGTACTATCGACGCGCCCACAGTCAGACCTGATACTCACACCACTAACAACACCAAAGCATCGGGCCTCCTCCTCCTCTTAATCACGTCCAGCTCTTCGCCCTTTAAGGCAGTTTAGGAGCCTAGCTAATGTCCGACATACCTGAAACAGGACGACGGTCACACGACAGCATCCTTAAAACGACAACGACGTGGGGCGCGCGGCTGGCACTCTTGACGCTGATCACACTGCTGGCTGCCGGGCTGTCCTTTGCCGACGGCAAGAAGCACAAGCTGTCCAAAGATCTTGACGGCCTAAAAGGCGGTCATAACGGCGCTGCGGTGGACGTCATCATCCAATTCAACCAGGCTCCGACCGAGGCCCACCATCAGAAGGTGCACGACAAGGGCGGAGTCCTGAAGAGGAAGCTGGACGTTATCAAGGGAGCCCATTATTCCGTCCCTGTTGAATCGCTCCAAAAGCTGGCCGACGATCCCGATGTTGTTTACATCTCGCCCAATCGCCCGGTAAGCGGCAACTCCTCGTCCACTCCGAAGCTCGACTATGCTCCCGAGACTGTCAACGCGCCATGGGCGTGGCAGAATTTGAGTTTAGACGGCACAGGCGTGGGAGTGGCCATCGTTGACAGTGGCATCTATCCTGTCGGCGACTTGTACTGGTACAACCCGCTCACCGGGGCATACGGCTTGCGCATTGTCTATAGCCAGGGTTTTGTGCCAGGCACCACCGATACCTCGGATTACTATGGCCATGGCACGCACGTTGCCGGAATCGTGGCCAGCGCCGGCTGGTTTTCCTGGGGCAACCATTACACGCATACGTTCAAGGGGGTCGCACCGAATGCGAACTTAATCAACCTGCGTGCACTCGACGAGAACGGAGCGGGTACGGACAGCAGCGTGATTGCGGCGATCCAGACTGCGATCAGCCTGAAATCTGCGTACAACATTCGGGTCATCAACCTTTCGCTTGGGCGCCAGGTTTACGAGAGCTATACGCTGGATCCCCTTTGCCAAGCGGTTGAGGCGGCTTGGAAGGCCGGTATTGTGGTGGTCGCGGCGGCTGGGAACCAGGGCCGTAACGACAGTGCGGATACCGACGGCTACGGCACGATCGCTGCCCCAGGCAACGATCCATACGTCATCACGGTGGGCGCCATGAAGACCGCAAACACTCCCACGCGTAGCGACGACACGATTGCGAGTTATAGCTCGAAAGGGCCGACACCATTTGACCAAGTCGTGAAACCAGACCTCGTCGCGCCGGGCAATCAGATGGTTTCACTTCTCTCTCCGAACTCGCATCTCCCACAGACGTATTCCGCGGTAAATGTATACCTGCCTGAATATGTCGCCAAAACGACCAAGAGCACCGCGTCAACAAACTACATGCGGCTCAGTGGGACGAGCATGGCTGCTCCTGTCGTCAGCGGAGCCGCCGCGCTTCTCGTTCAGCAAAATCCGAACCTTACACCGGACCAGGTGAAAGCCCGGCTGATGAAGACGGCTTCCAAGAACTTTCCGGTCAACAGCACGGTTACGGACCCAACGACGGGTATCACCTATACGGATTACTACGACATTTTCACCGTTGGCGCCGGGTACCTTGATATTGCGGCTGCGCTATCCAACAACGATCTGGCCGATGCGCCGGCCGTGTCACCGAGCGCGGTGTTCGACCCCACAACACAGAGCGTTTACCTGGTTACGGGAACAAGCGTCGTCTGGGGCACAGACGGCGTCTGGGACACTTCTGTGGTCTGGGGAACGAATGTATTCGTAAATGGCACATCGGTGGTCTGGGGCAGCAGCGTCTGCTGGGGCTCCAGCACCAGCGATGGCTTCAGCGTGGTCTGGGGCACGGGCGTCGACTGGGGTGACACAACGAACCAGACGACATCCACAGCACTGAGCGTCATGATAGGTGGTGAGAAGTGAGCGCCCCGACGCCGGTTGGCAGTAGGGAGAGGGCGATGGCTACCAAAGCCAAACTGTACATCGCGATAACCGCCGCACTCGCTACCGCGATACTTGCTGAGGTGGCCGCTCGATGGAATCCTGAAAATCTTGGCCGCTTCTTCCTGTTTTCTGCGCTGGCGATGCTGGCCTCGGCGATGAAGATTCGCCTTCCGGGCTTTAAGACGACGATCTCCACAAACTTCGTCTTCCTTCTAATTGGCATGGCCATGCTCAGTTTTGGCGAGACCGTGCTGATCGGTCTCGGCGGGGCGCTCATGCAGTCGCTTTGGAAGACGCAGACGCGGCCAAAGCCAGTGCAAGTGCTCTTTAATGGCGCCTGTCTGACGGTTTGTACCGCGGCCGCGTTTTGGACGTCGCACGCTGTTCCCTCCATGCTGGGACTGAATTCCATGGCAGTGATGATGGTGCTGGGAGCCTGCGTGTACGTGGTTCTGAACACGGGGCTTGTTTCGCTGGTCATCTCTCTGGCCGAGGGACGTTCCCTAACAGAGCTCTGGTCCTCGTGCTACGAATGGACCTTCCCGTACTTCCTGATGGGCGCGGCTGTGGCTGGTCTGGCTAGTGCCGCGAGTCACGGCACCAATCTAGGGGTAGCTTTGCTGATTGTGCCGGCGATGTATTTCGTCTACCTGTACTACCGGATGCACATCGTCCGCGCTGTACTCGATAACCTTTCTAACGTGGGCCAGGAAGGCGACACCGTACTTGCTGGCGCATCTCAAGGCCGTTAAGCTTATTTCCCAGCATCCTTTCACCCATGAAAATGACTAACTCCCAAAGCCCCTTCTGTAACTACTAATGAACCGGCAAAGCACACTCACGGTTCTACCCGGACTCAGGCAGACCGAGGGCCGAAAAGGGATGGGGAAGTCCTGCTCCCTCGGCCACATCGGGCGTTGCCGCACGCTCA
>QHYM01000048.1 GCA_003223295.1 Acidobacteriota bacterium
AATACGTCGAGAATCGCCGTACGCGTGGGATTCAAGCCAACATTGTGGATGAGCACGTTCGAATCGGGAAACAACGAAGTCGCCGCGAGGAAAAACACAGCGGAAGACAAATCTCCCGGAACGTCGAGCGATTTCGCGAGCAGCTTTCCGCCGCCATTTCCTCCACCCAAGCCGTATACACGAATCGTTTGCCCATTTTTCTCAAGGCGCGCGCCAAATTCCTCCAGTGCGATCTCCGTGTGGTCCCGCGTGCGTGCCGGCTCTGTTACTCTGGTCACACCTTCGGCGAACAATCCCGCCAGCAGCACGGCCGATTTCACCTGTGCGCTAGCCATCGGCATTTTGTAATCAATGGCTTGCAATTTCGTTCCGCGAATCTCCAACGGCGCGAAATTATCCTCGCGTCCACGAATATCCGCGCCCATTTCGCGCAGCGGCGCAATCACGCGCTTCATCGGCCGCTTCTGCAAGGAGTCGTCGCCGGTCAGCTTGGATGAGAAATTCTGCCCTGCCAGAATTCCTGCCAACAGGCGCATCGTCGTACCGGAGTTGCCCGCATCCAGCGCCCGCCAACTGCCTTTCAATCCGTGCGCACCGCGTCCTGTTACGCGCACAGTGTCTTTGTCCGTTTTTATTTCCGCGCCGAGCGCGCTCATGCAGCTGAGCGTGCTGTGGCAATCCGCCGCCGCGGAGAAGTGCCGCAACTCGCTGGTGCCTTCGGCGAGCGCCGCCAGCATGGCATAGCGATGGGAAATGGATTTGTCTCCTGGCAGTTCCACGGCCCCGGTCAGGTACTTCGCAGGCTGGATCGTTTCTTTCTTCACTATAAAATCCTATCATGCCGCCCAGTTTCGCTTTTGTGACAAAAGTGCACTTTCTTTGTTTCTCGGGCTGCGGCCTTCTCCAACTTCCTCGCAGGGAAGTCGGCTCTAACGCTGGCTCGTTCCGCTATCTATATTGCCATCTGGTACGCGTACCTATCACGCTCTGAGCGCATCCGGGCCACGTATTCGTAGCACCGAATTTTCGAAAACCTCACCATATCCTGTCCCAGCGGCCAGTTTTTTCTGCCGCACTGCCTGTACTACTCCTTGAAATCTCGCGGCTCTCGGAAACGTATTATTTCGTGAGGAGAATTGAGGAGAAGACTCGAATGTCAGCCCGCAGTCAGTTGGTTCAACTCGCTACAAAATTCGGCATGCTCATTGGCGCTCTCTTTGTCGTCACCGTTCTGCTCGCCGCCATGCCCGGGCACCACACGCCCGGCACGCAATCCCAGGAATCGCAGGGAACGGATCCAAACATGCCCGGCATGGACATGGATGACGCCACAGCCAACGAAGCCCACGCGGTTCACGACATGACGCCGGGCCATCACGATGCGCACAACGCGCACATGCACATGACCGGCACGCGCCCGCAAACGCCGGAAGATGCCATGCGCGCGAAGGAAATCGTGGACCAGCTTCGCGACGGTATTGCCAAGTACAAGGACTATCGCGTCGCTCTCGCCGAGGGTTACAAAATTTTCCTCCCCAATCTCAAGCAGCCCGAATATCACTTCACGAATTATGTGAATGGCTTCCTCGAAGCGTTCAAGTTCGAACCGTTACGTCCCACTTCCCTGCTCTACAAGAAAACTGCAACGGGCTACGAACTAGTCGGCGCCATGTACACCATGCCCAAGCGCGCCACTGAAGAACAGCTAAACGAGCGCATTCCGCTCAGCGTCGCCACCTGGCATCTCCACACCAACCTTTGCATGCCGCCCGTGGGCCAGCGGCGCAACGCTGACTGGACCAAGTTCGACCTGCGCGGCTCTATTGCCACGCAGGAAGCTTGCGACGCCGCCGGAGGCCGCTTCCATCCCCTCATTTTTGGCTGGATGGTCCACGTCTATCCTTTCGAAGATTCCTCCGACAAAATCTTCGCCATGCACCACCGCGACTGAGCTGTTGCCGAAAGCGAGGAGCGGTTCGAAGAAACGCACTCTCGCCAGCAATCATAGGACCTAGTACGAAGAGAGAAACATTTCTTCAGTTCCACTTTGAACACACTCTTCGTCAATCTGGTACACGCGTACTATCCGCTTGCTCCGATGCGAATCACAAACTCGGCACACTTTGAACGAGACGGTGCCTGCTCTGGTTTCCTTGTTTAGGTAGGGCTGTCCACTCCGACTAAAGGAAAATCATAGTCATTACCCTCTGTCGGAACTGAATCGAAGCGGAAATCTCAGGGGCATCGCTTGAGCCAGTTCTAGAACGCCCAGCCTAATCCTCCTACTGGGCAACCTCCTGCGGTCCAATTGCCTCTAGTACGGGTGCCGCGTATTATGGAACGTTCATGCTTACGGCCCGGCCGCATCTGTCGAATTCTCGCGCTGCTCTGGTCCTCGCTCTCCTCGCGTTCTTCGCTGCGCTGTGTCTAGTCCCGGGCACCCTCCACGCCCAACAAACGCCGGAAACTCTTCCTCTGAGCCAAGTTCGCCCCGGCATGCAGGGCTACGCCTACACCATCTTTGCGGGCGATCAGATCGAGAAATTCGACCTTGAAGTCATCGGTGTGGTCGACAATTTCCTCGGACCGAAGCAATCCATCATTCTCGTTCAGCTCAAGGGCCCCAAAGTTGAACACTCGGGGGTCGTTGCCGGCATGAGCGGCAGCCCGGTTTATCTGGATGGCAAGCTCGCCGGAGCGCTCTCCCTGAAGCTCGGTGTCTTCACCAAGGAGCCCATCGCCGGAGTTACGCCCATTCAGGACGTCTTGAATCCCCCGCCTTCTTCCACTGCAGAAGTCCCCATGCAGCAGTTCGGAGTGCCTTCCGCAGCTTCCGCAAGCGCGGGTCTTCCTTCCGGCGCCACTCTCGAGCCCATTGAAACACCGCTGGTCTTCTCCGGATTCCAGCCTGCCACGCTGCAGCAATTCGCGAGTCAGATTCAGGGCTATGGCCTCGTCGCCACGCAAGGCGGCACAACCGCTCCCAGCCCGCAGGACTCCCATCTTGTGGCCGGCGACATGGCAGGCATGGTTCTCGTCCAAGGCGACGCTTCCATCAACTCCGCCTGCACCGTCACGGCCGTCCAAGCGGACCGCGTTTATCTCTGTGGCCACCCGTTCTTGAATCTTGGCGACGTGCAGCTCCCCATGGCGCGCAGCCGTGTGGTCATGACGCTTTCTTCCGATCTCTCCTCCACGAAAATCGTCAACATTGCCGGCTCTATCGGGACCATTACCAGCGACCACCTCACCGCGGTCACCGGGAAGCTCGGCCCGCCTCCTGCGATGATTCCGTTGGACCTGTCTCTCCGCACTTCAGCCGCGGAAAAGAAGCTGCACTTTGAGATCGTCAACCATTCCAAGCTCACGCCGCTGCTCGTGGCGCTCACCACCTTCAATGGGCTGACACAGAACTCCGTCTACGGCGAAGGCACCACGCTGCACCTTACCGGCGAGATTCGCCTGCAGGGCCACGCACCGGTTCAACTCGAAAACACGTTTGCGCCCGGCGACAGCCTCGCCCCGGACGGTTTTCCCATCGCCATTACGATGCAAAATGTTTTTGCCCGGCTTTTCTCCAATTCGTTTGAACCCGCAAAAGTTGATGGCATCTCGCTGCGCGTCGAGAGCACTCCAGGGCGCAAGTCCTTTACGATTGAAAGCGCCTGGCTCGAAAAAGGAGAAGCCGCTCCGGGCGAAACTCTTCGTGTACGGGTCCTTCTCCGGCCGTATCGCGGCACGCCGAGGATCGAAGAAACAAGCGTCCGCGTTCCCGAACAGGTTTCACGAGGAACCAATCTTCGCGTCCTCGTCAGCGACGGCGATCTCCTCAACCGCGCTTCCCGCGGCTTCGCGTTCGCGGGAGCCGGCGGCGGCCCCGCCGGCCTCGACCAGCTCATCTCGCTCCTGAACCGCGAACGCCGCAACGACCGCCTTTATGTGGGACTCTTTGTCCCCGCGCCAACGCTCCTTTGGGACGACAAAGAACTCCCCAACATTCCCCTTTCGCAAATCAACATCGTAGATGGCCGCCCCGCCCCGGGTAGCGTGCAGGTCCTCCGCGAATCTCTTGCCAGCGAAGCTTCCATCCCGCTCGGAGGCCCAGTCTCCGGCGTTATTTCGCTCAATCTCCAAATCCGGTGAAAAATGCCTAAGACCAGCCCCGACCGATGCCCGCGTATTGTCCTGACCGGCCCTTCTTTCGCGATGCGACGTTTTCTTCGACTTGCGTCTTCTTTCCTACTGCTTTGCGTCCTTACTTCATTACCTCTTCTTTCCGAACACACTCGCCGCTGGCGCCAGTCCACCTACGAGGAATTCCTCAAGGGCACGGCCCATGGCGTCGCCGTCCGCAGCGACGGCCGCCTCGAACTTGCCCCCAAATTCACCTTGCTCGCCGACGCCGACGCCTCTTATCTATGGTCCGTGCGTCTCGATCCGAAGGGCACGCTGTATGCCGCCGGCGGTTCACCCGCAAAAATCTTCCGTTTCGATTCGAACGCCAAGCCCACTGTCGTTTTTGACTCCAGCGATCTTTCCGCGCAAGCCATCGCGTTCGATTCAAAGGGCGCGCTTTACGTCGGCACTTCTCCCGACGGCAAGGTCTACAAGATTTCCGCTTCCGGGGAGAAGTCCGTTTTCTTTGATCCCAAGACGAAATACATTTGGGACCTGACCTTCGGCACCGATGGCACGCTCTACGTCGCGACAGGAGACAAAGGACAGCTTTTCGCCGTTGCCCCCGACGGCCGGGGTGAACTCTTTTACTCCTGCGACGAAGCGCATATTCGCGTTCTCGCATTCGATGCGAACAAGAATCTGATCGCCGGAACCGAGCCCAGCGGCCGCATCCTGCGCATCTCCCGCACCACGTCGCAAAACGGCAAAAACTCCAAGGCCTCCGCATCCGCGGCAGCCGAAGGCTTCGTCCTTTACGAGACTTCCAAGCGCGAGGTCACTTCCTTAGCCGTAGCTTCTGACGGCAGCATCTACGCTTCGGCGATTGGCGAGAAAGCACGGGCAGGAGCTCCCGCTCCGACCACGATCATCGCCACGCCGCAAGGCCCAACCACCATTACCTCCGGCGTTGGCGGCGCGGGGCAAGCTCAGGGGCAGATCCAGCCTCCTTTTCTTCCGTTCCCTTCCCTGGTTTCGAGCAGCATTTACCGCATCAACGCGGACGGCGCTCCGGAAGAGGTTTGGACTTCTCGCGAAGACGTGGTTTACGCGCTGGGACTTGCCTCCGACGGACGCCTTCTTGCCGGCACCGGAAACAATGGCGCGCTTCTCGCCATTGATGGCCGTGGAGTGTTCGCGCAACTCGCCAAAGCCGGGTCCTCGCAAATCACCGGCATCGTGGGCAATACCTCCGGAAAGGTTTTCTTGTGCACTTCCAATCCGGGAAAAGTCTTCTCGCTGGGGCCGGAATACGAAGCCGAAGGCACGTTCGAATCTCGTTCCTTTGACGCGCAGCTCTTTTCGCAATGGGGACGCCTCGAATGGTGGAGCCCTCCTCCCTCTTCCGCCCCGAAGTCCGCTTCGGGTTCAAGCGCTGCTCGCGCGAATGATCCCCGCATCGAATTCTTCGTCCGCAGCGGTAACACCGATGATCCCGGCAAGGAATGGTCCCGCTGGTTTGGTCCGTACACGAAATCCGGCGCCGCCGCGGAAGCGCCTTCCGCGCGATTTGCGCAATGGAAAGCGGTGATTCACGATGGCCGCCCCGGCGACGGCATCGATTGGGTGAGCTTGGTCTATCTTCCGCGCAATGTTGCCCCGGTCATCGACGGCATTGCCATTCAGGATCCTGGCGTCCGCGCGCAGAGCCAACCTTCCGTCTCCTCTGGTCAGCCAGCCCCTGTTACGCTGAAAATGCCCCCTGCTCCCAGCGCCGCCGGCGTAACCATCACGCAAAGTTCTTCATCGAGCCGGTTCGAACAGCCGCCGCAGGGCTTCGTCCAAAAAGGCTATCGAACCGTCCTCTGGACCGCGCATGACGACAACGAAGACGAGCTGCAATTCGCGGTTTACTATCGCGGAGAAAATGAAAACGAGTGGAAGGTGCTGAAGGACAAATTAGATCAGAAGTTTTATTCGTTCGATACCACCACGCTGCCTGACGGCGCCTACTATCTCAAAATCACTGCCTTGGACGCTCCGTCGAATCCGCCAGCCGCCGCGCTCACCACAGAACGTGAATCCGAGCGCTTTGAAGTGGATAACACGCCGCCCGTTGTGGAGGACCTGCGTGTGGGCCCGCCCTCGGGCAAAATGAGCGGAGGGCATCCCGCCTCTTTCGCGGCCCGCGATGCCACTTCCGCGATTGACCGCGCGCAATACAGTCTGGATGGCGGCGAATGGATTCTCGTCTCACCGAGCAACGGCATCAGCGATGCCCCTGTCGAACACTACGACTTCGGCATTGTGGCGCGTTCTCCCGGCGAGCACACGCTTGCTGTCCGTGTCTTCGACCGCTTCGAAAATGTCGGCAGCGCAAAGATCACATTTACCGTTCCCGCCGCAAAGCCTTGATCTCCAGAGGTCGCATGAAGCGCATTCGCGTTCTGCGGGTCATCCTTCTCGCAGGAATCCTTTTGCAAATCTGTCCTAGGCGCATCTTGCGTGCGGACACCGGCTACGACGCGTGGTTACGCCACGCCCCGCTCACGGAAGCACAGCGGGCAAAGTACGCTTTGTTCCCCGCCACGGTAGTTGTGCTGAGCGGTTCCCCTCTCCTGCAAACCTCGCAGAACGAGTTCATCCGCGGCGTGCGCGGGATGTTGCAGCGCACGATTCGAGTCCAGCAAGGCCCACCCGAGCAAGACAGCATTGTCTTGGGAACACTGGCAGACCTGCACTCGCTGGCTCCTGAGTTGCGGGCTCCGAAGGAACTGCGCGCAGACGGCTACTGGCTAACCAACGCCCGCATCCATGGACAGAACTGCATCATCGTTGCAGGCGCGACGGATCGCGGCACCCTTTACGGAGTTTTTGCTCTGCTTCGCAAAATCGCGTTCGCGGAAAACTTGAGCCATTTGCAAGAAATCCAGGAACCCGCAAATCCCGTGCGCTGGGTGAATGAGTGGGACAATCTGGACGGACGAATCGAACGCGGCTACGGCGGACGCTCCATCTTTTTCGAAAACGGCAGCGTTCGTACCGACGTATCACGCGCAAGCGACTACGCGCGCCTGCTCGCATCGGCTGGCATCAACGGCTGCATCGTCAATAATGTGAACGCCGACCCGCGCGTGCTGGCGCCGAACTTTCTCCCGCAACTCGCACGCATTGCCGATGCATTTCGCCCCTGGGGTGTGCGCCTCGGAATTTCCGTCGACTTGAGCAGCCCGAAATCCCTGGGCCATCTTGACACTTTTGATCCTCTCGATCCGCGCGTGCAGTCTTGGTGGAAGGAAAAAGCCGACGAGATTTATCACCTGATCCCGGACTTCGCCGGTTTCCTGGTCAAAGCGGACTCCGAAGGCCGTCCCGGACCTTCGAGCTATGGGCGCAGTCCAGCGGATGCCGCGAACGTGGTTGCACGTGGGTTGCACCCGCATGGCGGCATCGTCATGTATCGCGCCTTTGTCTATGACCATCATCTCGATTGGCGCAATCCCAAAAACGATCGCGCCAGGGCCGCTTACGACATTTTCCATCCGCTCGACGGCATGTTCGATGAGAACGTCATCGTCCAAATCAAGCATGGCCCCATCGACTTTCAAGTGCGGGAGCCCGCATCTCCCCTTTTTGGCGGCCTCGAAAAAACCAATCAGGCCATCGAATTGCAAATCACGCAGGAATACATGGGACAGCAGCGCCACCTGTGTTTCCTGGTTCCGATGTGGAAGCAAACGCTCGATTTCGACATGCAGGTGCACAGCCGCCGCTCTCCGGTGAAGAATATTGTTTCCGGCCAGGTGTTTCACCATACGCTTGGCGGATTTGCAGGCGTCGCCAACGTCGGCCTCGATGCCAACTGGCTTGGCAACCCCATGGCGATGGCGAACCTCTACGGGTTCGCGCGCCTCGCCTGGGATCCGCATCTGTCCGCAGCCAACATCGCAGACGAGTGGACCCGCCTCACTTTCGGAAATGATCCCGCCGTGATCAGAAGTATTGACGCCATGCTGTTGTCGTCCTGGCCTGCGTATGAGAATTATACCGGCCCCCTCGGCGCGGGCACGCTCACGGACATTTTAGGAAGCCACTACGGCCCCGGTGTCGAATCTTCGGAGCGAAATGGCTGGGGCCAGTGGCATCGCGCTGACCACGACGGCATTGGCATGGACCGTGCCATCGCAACAGGCACAGGCTTTGTAGGGCAATACCCGCCCGGCGTTCAGAAGAACTTCGAGAGTCTGGCTGCCACTCCCGACGAACTGCTTCTCTTTTTCCATCATGTGCCGTACACGTACCGGCTAAAGTCCCGCAAGACCGTGATCCAGCACATCTATGACTCGCACTACGAAGGTGCCGAGCGCGTGCACGCGTTCGTACGCATGTGGGAGTCCATTCGAGGCCTCTTAGGCGACGATGAGCGCAATGCATTCATACTGGCGCGGCTGAAATATCAAGAAGGACACGCAATCGTCTGGCGCGATGCTGTCTGCAATTGGTTCTTCCGCGTGTCAGGCATCCCCGATGCCAAGGGCCGGGTCGGACACTACCCAAATCGCATCGAGGCGGAATCCATGCAGCTCCAAGGATATGCGCCCGTCGACGTTGAGCCTTCCGAGACCGCCTCAGGAGGCAAAGCTGTCGCGTGCCAGGCTCCCTCGCGAGAATGCACTGCCATTTTCCATTTCAGTGGAACCGCCGGGACTTACCGAGTGAATGTTCAGTATTTCGATCAAAATAACGGCAAGGCGAAGTTCCGCGTGCTCCTCGGCGGCCGCGTACTAGATGAATGGATTGCCGACGACGATCCTCCTAGCGCGAAACTCGGAGGGGACACTTCCACGCGGCGTCAGGTTAGCGGCGTCAGTCTGCACTCAGGCGATGAGATTCGCATCGAAGGGATCCCTGATGACGGTGAACTCGCCGCGCTGGATTACATAGAGATCAAACGCTTGCCCGAATAGCTGAAATGCAAGCCACCGACATGTCTTTCGACCGAGACGCGCGATCTGGGCATTTTGCTGCTGCGCAGAGAAATCTCTCTTAGGCTTCCAAATTCAGGTTTAGATATCTGTTTTGTGACTGAGGACTGAAGACTTAAAACTGAAGACTGACGACTTCCTCAACTCATCCAGCGCTCGGCCGCGGCCACGGCCTGATACTTCTCGATTTCCACGCCAAAACCGATCCGGCCATCACCATAGGGTTCGTTGCGGACGTGCACGACGCGTGCGGTGCAGCGCATCTCTTGGGGGGCGTTTCCGGTGACTTCCGCCGGCATCCGAATGGTCGCTTCGAGGGGCATGCCGACTTGTAGCGGGGCCGAGGACGCAAAGAAGAACCCTCCTCGGGAGACGTTCAGAGCTTCCGTAAAATGCTCGGTCTTGTCCGAGGCCACCCCCGTCGCGCGGAAGCGCAACGGTGTGCGGTGGTTTACCCGTGCTAGCTGTCGACGCTCACTAGCTCTCATAATGCTCCTCCTTCGCGCGAAAAAGGGTCTACCGGGGCTCGCGAATGAAGAAGGTTAGTCTAAGCGTATCAGAGGGTTACGCGGGGTCAAGTACCAAATATGCGCTGGCCAAGGAATACCAGTACTTTTGCGGTGCTTTGCCTTTCGGTCTAGCAAAGCCTTCCCAGCCTTGTGGCATGCCATAATGCCTCTTTTACTTGCCTGGAAATCGCGCTAAACAACGTATCTGGCACTTAGCGGCAATGCTTGGCCGATAAATCACTCCAATAATAGTGAGGCTCATGACCACCGCTCCTGCTTTTGAATCCGCCACTTACCAGGCCCCGGGCAGGGACGACATTTCCCAAGCCCACGCCCGCATCGCCCCCCGCATCCACCGCACGCCCATCCTGACTTCCACGTCGCTCAACGCTCTAGCCGGGGCCCGCTTCTTCTTCAAATGCGAGAACCTCCAAAAGACCGGCTCGTTCAAGATTCGCGGTGCCGCCAACGCCATCCTCTCCCTTTCGAACGAGCAAGCGGCTCGCGGCATCGTCACGCAATCAAGCGGGAACCACGGTGCGGCAGTGGCTTGCGCGGCGGCCTGGCGCGGCGTTCCTGCCTACATCGTCATGCCGAAAAACGCCCCGAAAGTGAAAATCCAGGCCATCGAAGCCTATGGCGGCAAAATCACGTTTTGCGAGCCCAAAGTTTCCTCGCGCAACCAGACCTGCGACCGCGTGCAGGCGGAAACCGGCGCCCACCTCGTCCATCCCTACGACGACGACCGCATCATCGCCGGGCAAGCCACCGCCGCCAAAGAATTCCTTGAAGAAATCCCCGATCTCGATGCCATAATCGCGCCCGTCAGCGGCGGCGGCCTACTCAGCGGAACCTGCCTCGGCGCACAAGGCATTCGCAAGGACATTCGAATCATCGGCTGCGAGCCCGCCCACGCCGACGACGCCTACCGCTCTCTCGCTACGGGAACGCTCCAATCCCTCGAATCCAGCGACACCATCGCCGACGGCCTGCGGGCTTCTCTCTCTCCGCGCACCTTCGCCATTCTGCGCCGCCATGTGGACCGCATTCTCCTGGTCACCGAGGAAGAGATCATTTCCACTGCGCGCCTGGTCTGGGAACGCATGAAAATCATCGTCGAACCCTCCAGTGCCGTGGCCCTCGCCCCGCTGCTCAAACCCGGCGTTGTGAAATCCCTGAATCTGCCCCCTCGCACCGATGGCACTCCGCCCAAACTTGGCGTGATCTTTTCCGGCGGTAATGTCGACCTGAACGCCCTTCCCTGGCTCCCATAACCGCATTTACAAGGAACTCGCCAGTGCCCCGGGGGAGTCTCGTCGCCCCAAGATGGTTACGGCTGTGGACGGAATGTGCAAAAAAATGAACACTCCGCTGTGGCTGGCAAGCATAACCCCGCTTCTTCACTGAAAACAAAAGATTTATTTCCGACAGTTTTGGTTTGTCAGTTGCTCTTAAGTTGCCCCGGAGTTTGAGATTTTTGCCCAAGTGTTGGGCTATTTGCCGAAAGGTTTATGCCCTAGAAGATTTGAGCGCCTTATGAACAGGAACATTCACGATCACATCGACGAGCATCGCGCCGCGGTGCTTTTGGGACTTCCAGAACCGGAGCTTCGCCGCTACTCCCAGATTTCCGGCTTGGGTCACGTCGAAAATGACGGCCACGGCCAGAAGGTGGTTTTCACTTACGAAGAGTTGCGCCGCATCTGCTTGCTGGTGGCGCAGTCTTCGAAATAGGCAGACACCGATTTTGCTGTAAGGGACTGATTTTTTCCTGCCTGTAGTACTCGCCTCGGTTCCGGGCGTCTCCCCACAGACGCCCGGGGCCCCTCTCTCTTCTCCTGGAAGACACGACTCGTTTCGGCGCAGCCAGAAACGTTCTATCAGGGGCAAACTACTTTTCCTTGAGCTTCAGCTTGCCCTCGGCTTTGTTTTCTTCCAGGAATTTGCGCAGGTCGGAGGAAGCATCCAGGAGCCGGATCCACTGCTCGTAATACAACGTGACGGGAAACCGCCCGAGGCCGTAGACGCTAACGCCGCCCTTTTCGCCCACTCGGAATTCGAGCGATCCGGTGCGGCGCCCGCCTTTCTTTTCCAACTCGGCGACGCGCGCCTTGAGTTCTTCATAGCTTGGCTCGGACATGCTTGCCTCCAAATGGGGATTACGTGACGAGCGATTATACAATGCCTCGCGCGTTTGCATGGCCTGGGAGCAGGCGCTCGTTTGGTTGTTCGCGCAGCGCCCATTGGATAGAATCCCCGGGCCTTGACAATGGGAGAAGACAATGATGAAGAAATCCGTGCGGTTGGCCGTTCTGTTTTTCGCATTGCTGCTAGCCGCTCCAGGAAAGGCGCAAGCACAGACGGCGCCCACCTTTGTCGGCGTTCGAACGTTTTTGAGTGCGCCGTACGAGCCCGACCTCGACAAATTGAAGGCGGATTTCGCTGTGCTCGGCGTGCGTTTGATGAAGGCACCTGGGGCCAGCCGGGAGAACGCTATGGCCCCCGCGATCTGCGCGAGAATTCGCAAGAGTACGCGCACGACCTGACCGAAGGCGTGCTTCGCCAGAATTTTCTGGACGGATTTTCCGCAGCCACTTGTGTCTTGGTTGGTCTGTTTTGACCCCGGAGAAAGATACCAGCTTCTGCGAAATACGTTCCACACCAAC
>QHYM01000364.1 GCA_003223295.1 Acidobacteriota bacterium
CTTTGCCCGCCACTCACGCAGGAAATGCGCGAGCACGGCATGCAGTGGAACGTAGCCATCAGATGCTTCGGTTTTTGTCTCGCCGTCCTCACCCTTTGCCCAACGCTTGGAGATCCGTATCCGCTCTTCCTCCCACAGCACGTCGGCCCAGCGCAGCGACAGCATCTCTGAAGCGCGGAGCGCTGTAGCCGAGCAAGTGAGCACCAGCGTGAAGTGAAGAGGCGAGGGCAGTGAATGAAGGATCGCAAGCGTTTGCGCAGGCGTGATGACGATGGCCTTGTAGTCGCTCTTCGAGCGCGTCTCGATATGCATAAGCGGATTCTTCGCGACATGCCCGTGAACGATCCCGATCTTGTAGATACGGCGCATGGCGCCCCGTATCTTCGCAATCGTCGGCCATGCAAGGCCTTTATCCACATGAAGCGACTTTAGCCATCTCTGAATATCGAGCGGCTTTATCTCTTCCGCGATCTCATCTCCGAAACGTGGGACAAGATAAGCGCGCACGACATGCTCGACATGACTGGTGGTACTGACTGATTTCGGACGCACGGCGTCGGCCCCGAAATCGGCCTTCAGGTAATGCTCCGCAAGGGAGTGAAATGAAAGACGGCCGGGGCCCGGAGAGTCATTGATGCGTACGGAGAGCCCAAACCGGTCCACCTCGCGCCAGGCGTCGGATTCTTTTGGAAGAACTGCTACTAATCCGACCGGCGCGTTGTGCTCGACCCGTCTACCGTCCGCAAGGGTGACCCGATACCGCAGCACCCAGGTTGCTCCTTCCTTGCGTTTTACTTTCTTGAGTGATCCTCGCTGATAGGACATAGCTCCTCTTTTCAGCGGGGACTGCCAGGTCCGATCGTACACGGTTTTAGTGGTTTTGGAATCGAGGTTTCATTCGGTACGACGGAGGCGGCGAGCTCCGAGAGTCGAAACACCCAGATTTTGCGCTTGCCCCCTGTTCCGAGCGCATAGGCTCCTGCAATGCCTCTACGTGCAAGCTCCAACAGATAGCGACGTTTGACACATAGAAACTGCGCCGCCTCGTCGGCCGAGACAAATGGCTCCGGCGACAGCGGTACTTGTCTTGACTCTTTGGCAGTAACAACCTTTGCAGGAGCGGAAAAAGTTTCGGCACGATCCCTCGTCTCTCCCCCTGTGGCCGCTTCCAGCGGCATAGTAGTGATTGACTCGTCCGCCTTGCTTGCACGGGATGCCAAGAGCGGATTCGGCTGTCGATATTGCAAAGGTCTCGGGCGAGCTTCGGACATCGCGGGTAACGAATCCACTGTCAAGCGCGAGGCATGCCGTCTTGAGGACGCTGTATTCTCGCGCACACCGAATTGGGTCGAACGGGTCTTCATCTTGTTACGCGGTCTTCGTGAGAGCCTCTCCTTGATTCTGTTCTGAATTCCGTTCATTGGCGTGTTGGCCTAACCAGGATTTGAACTCGTCGTCGCGCTTGAACAGGACTTTCAGAGCCTCGGTAATGACGTAGGACGGAGTGGAGTCGATGAACTTCGCATATTGATCGAGCTGTGTTTTCACCGACTCCTCGACTCTGGCCTGGATCGTCACTGACTTTGGTTGTTTGGGTGGTGCCTTGATGATCGCCATGCTTTTTCCTTATTCCTCCTTTGTGGTTGTGTCTGACATGCTGTCTTACAGAATTTGTGATTCCCTTCTTCCTGCGCGGCCAAAACACGAGCTGCGTCTTCCAGCAGCAAGAGGCGGGAGTGACCCCCGGAGCCCGAAGGGACCGGGCCGCGATTCTGCGGCGCGGTGGGGTCGCTCCCGCCCATCCTAGTGTTTTGGCCGCGCCCCCATTCTTGCCTTGGCCTCACGCATCTGCTCATTTCTCCATAGGTTTATCCACGCCTGCGGCGAAAGCTGTCCCGAAGGATCCCCCGAACGTTCCCTCCTGGCTGTTCTTCACTTCGACTGCTGTGCCTGGGGTTGGTTTCCGCTTTGGGGTCGCTTCAAATAAGGCAATCTGTCCGTCCACCAGCTCGCTTTCGAAGATCACTTTGCGTGGTGGTGCCAGATCTTGAATTTCCGAGCGGACGAAGTCGTCCGATACGATGCCGTCTCGCCAACTTGGATAGAGTCTCTGGCACCGATGACGGGCGTAGCGCTTGTCCGAGAGGTGGAGGAACTCCCTGTCATCGGTTGTGAGCTTCCCGTAATTCCGCTCGTCCCACAGCTTCTGGAGCCGGAAATAGCGGAGGATTTCGTCGCCCGGGTCTTTCTTCGGAGGGCGTCCGGCGGTGGCCAGAAAGGTTTTCCGAGCAGGTTCGAATTGCGTTGGACGAGGCGAAATATAGACGAGCCGCACCTCGGAAAGTGCTTCGAAGAGACTCGCATAAGCCAACAGATGGGTCTTGAAACTGTCCAGGATGCCAAGTCCGGGATCGACGAAGGTGAAGGTAACCACAGGGGGAAAGAAGGAGCTGGCGGAGAGGAACATGGGGAACTTGTCCACAAAATAGCGCTCGGTCGTTCTGTTGTGGATGGCTCCGGAGTAACGCTTCCTGGGCAGGAGTTCTTTCGGGAGGTCCAGCTGCTGGCAGAAGTAGTTCAGTTTGTCGTCCTCGGTTTCGAGATATTCGTACTGCAAGTGCGCCAGGACGAAGTCCAGGGCAACGAGCCGCGTGCGAATGTGTTCGAGGGAATGGGCACGGCGGTTGCGAAGGTTTTCCCGGTCGATGGCCCGGTACACGATGCGGGAGAATAGGTGGTACACGAGACCGTTGCGGAGAAAGGAGCGGGCTGTGGCATGGCCTTTGGCAAGAAGTTTTTGGGAGAAGGTCATGCTCTTGTCCCCGCTCTTGGTTCCCGTGAATTGCAGAAACTGGCGCATGGAGAAGTACCCGGAATGTGTGGCCAC
>QHYM01000365.1 GCA_003223295.1 Acidobacteriota bacterium
GAGCGTCCTAGGATTGATTGCTTCAGGCCGTGCCGATGATTCGGAGAAGCTGGTAAAGAAAGCAGTGGAGCGGAGCACGCTGAATCAAACAGGGACGAAGCCGTTTCATTTGAGAGCGGCTCTGGCGCCGAGCTTCGAGAGGGATCGAGGATCGAATCGGACGGGAGATGTAGAGATCTGGTGGGCTTCGCCCACGCAGTGGAGACGGGAAGTGCGTTCGCCAGAGTTTCACCAGATCGCAATCGTGAACGGCGGACGAGAGTGGCAAAAGAACGAGGGAGAATACTTTCCCGAGTGGCTTCGAGAAACCAGTATGGCATTGATCGAGCCGGTTCCGTTATTGAACGAGGTTCTGAAACAGGTGAAGGATGCGGAAGTAAAGAGGTTGATGGGGAGCACGTACTTCAGCTGGACGATGATGAGCACAGACGGAAAGGTGGAGAAAGGAATGGGGGCGGGGCTTGCCGTTAAAGATAGTACGGGACTGCTCCTTTACGGAGGCGGCTTAGGATGGGGCGGCTCATATAAGGATTACAAGAACTTTCATGGCCGCATGGTAGCCCAGACCGTAAGCGTTGGATCGCCGGAGGTGACGGCAAAAGTCACGACGCTCGAAGATCTACGAGATATTCCTCCAGGCCTGTTTGACACCGAAGCTACCGGCGGCGATGTGTCGCTGCTTCGGACAGCAGAGGTTGAAGAGACTTTGTTGCGAAAGAACCTGCTGCCTATGGAACCGGTGGAATGGCCCGCGCTCAAGGATGGCCCTCTCGAAGGAGCGATCACTACGAAGATTGTCGTCGATCGAACGGGAAAAGTGCGAGAGCTCGGATCAATCCTCTCCGACAATCCAGGTTTGAGTGAAGCGGCCGGAAAGACGATTGGATCGATGCAGTTCAAGCCGTACTTACAGGACGGGATGTCGGTTCAAGTGGTATCGCGGATCACGATGCCCTTCAAGACGGTGAGACCGGCAGGAGTGGAAACGTTTGATAGCGCTCACAATTATTTTGAGCGAGGGAGACATGTTTCGTTTCCAGCGGCCGGGAACGGGCAAGCGTATATCTTGCATGCAACTTTTCAAGTGAAAGTGGCAGCAGGGACGATCGAAAACGGACAATATATGGATACGTGGAAGAGCGATGACGAATGGCGCAGAGAGGCGACGATAGGCAAGAGCCGATTTATCCGAGCCAGGCATGGCGAAAAGCGTTACTTACTGTCAGAGGGCCCGGACGCCGGGGTGTTACGAGTGGTGCTGAAGGCGATGGAGCCCATTCCAGCCATCGACACATTTGTGGAGTCCGATTGGAGGATGAAGTGGGACACCGTCGGCGGCGTGAAAACTATCCGGGTACTAGCCGGATACGAAAGCGCGGACGGCACACTGGACACTGAGCAAGCGCGGGGTTACTGGTTTGATGAAAGCGGGAAGCTGGTGAAAACCTATTTCCGAGGAATCGAGACGCAAAGGATTGATTTCAAGGACTTCAGCGACGTAGCAATCGCGCGCGAGATCCGAGTGTTGCACGACCATCAGCTGGGGATGTTGATTCGCGTTACCGAAATGTCGGCGGCTGCGACCATACCGCAGAACATTTTCGACTTGCGCGGACACCAGTGGAAGAGAGCGTTCACCGACGAAGTGCGATAGAGCGATTTCCGCCAACAATTGCACGACAAGAAAGATCGTTAGCCTCAATTCCATCTGAAAAACGTTCTAACGCCGTAATTGTCAAAGTGGAATCCGGCGGGAAAGCGGACCGGGGACTTCTCCGGTTACGCGACTACTCGGGACTAGCGGAACCGCGCTGAGGTCTGTTCATTCGATGTTACACTGATTTCTGTCTGCAAACATTGCGTAGAAATTCGAGTGCGCGTATGAGAATGCGTTGTCCAGTCCTCCGCAAGCTCACCCTCATCTTCAGCTTCTGTGCAGTTTCCCTCACTCAGGGTCATGTCCTCGCCGCACAAGTGATCCCACCCATTCGTGGACGCATTGTAGACGCCACAAACGGGGCTCCCATCGAGGGAATAGAGGTGGAGCTACAATTCAAAACATCAGAAGGATGGGCGCAAAATATAGAGTCCAAAGAGACCGCAAAGACAGATTCGTCCGGAGTCTGCTCACTTGCCGGACTGACGCACCCTGCGAAAACATCGTTCGACGAATTTGAATCCTATTGGCTCGTAGTGAATGGCGGACCAGGAGAGAACTCCCCCGCGACGCAGGTGTTGTATAACCCCCTGTCAAACCGACGCGGTTCAGTTGTCGGCGACAAGCGCTATTTTCCGCTCGCAGTCACATTCGAACCTGCGGCCTGCGACCGAGGTTGGAAGGCCACCTGCCTAGCAACAACCCTTAAGAAAGAAGTCCAAATTCAGCTAGTGCCAACGCTTGACGAAATAAGCGCTTGCCAGGGCATCGGGGACCCAAGACTGCGGGAGAATTGCCGCCAACTGAACACATACAGAGCTGCGTTCCTTCACGTGGGCACATATGAGGAGATGAAAAAAGGCAAACAATTGTGCGCAGAAGTCGATCGGGGTGTGATCTCCTCTGCTTGCCTTTATGAATTGCCTGTCTACGATGCGAATCCACAAGCGTATGACAGAAAAGTAGTTCCCCAGACAAACGAACCAGTGCCTGAAGGGATGTTTCCGGATTCCATAGCCGGACTGCCCGCAATGAAGAATGGACACTGCGGTCCACAAATTTCGAATGATGGTCGCGTGAACTGCGCTGGTAGATACGGTACGGTTTCGAGACAGCTTGTGGCAGTTTATTTCGAACGATGGCCGGAAAACACGCCCAAGCTTAAGGAGTGGAGCCACCTGGATCCTACGGCCAAATGGAGCCACCTGCAGGATCCAGATGTAAACGAGGAAGTTCGTGGAGGCGGCAAGGTCTTGCGATATCTTGGGAAATGGTGCTCCGGAGTGCAAGGTGTGGACGGCAGTCTCGTGCAAACTGAGCATAAGGCGACTTCTTATGTCTTGTTCAATGCGAACACTA
>QHYM01000366.1 GCA_003223295.1 Acidobacteriota bacterium
AAGCATTAAATAGCCGACTCTTCTGGAAGATGTATAAGAACACGTCCTGTGCCAGATCTTCTGCCTCAGATTTATCCCGCAGGACGCGCATCCCGATCGTCCACACCAAACGGTAGTACCGGTTAAACAAATGTCCGAGTGAATTGGAATCGCCGGCTCCGAGGCGTTCAAGGATCTCGTCATCGGAAGGGTTTATGTTCGGGCTGTAATGGCTGGGGGGGGTATTGGCTTTCTCCGCGACCGGTAGTTGTATATATGACAGACGGTCGGTGAAGGGTACGCTCAAAGACCCTCCTCACTTGCCTCGATCAAAGTTAACCTTGTGGTTGCTACGGCATCCATGCCGGAGTCACAGAGACAGGGGCACGCTAGGCCTGTTGAGCGGATGGGTTTAGCGTTCGTGGTTGGTATAGCAAGCGCCCGGGCTCTGCGGTTTGCTTGCGATGAACGCTCGATGAATTTCATCTCTATTTGAGATCGAGAGCTATCGAGCTCATCCGGGGAACTAGACGAGCCTATGTGTAAGTTATTTATCAGGAATTGGTTGCAGCTGTCAATGGGGATTTCCTGGTGGGACATGTCCGACTCTTAGGTTCAATCCTCTGGAATTTGGCTGCACGTACAGAGCCAGTAAATGGGTCCAGACGGAACGAGCACTCAAGAATTCCCGAAGTAGTTTGCGTGCTATAGCAAGCAAACTGGGCGACGCCTACTGCGTCGCAGGCCTCCGTTACAGGAGTGGCCATCGAAACACAGGTATGCTCTAATGACGCGAACGTCAGCGGGCGAACTGTAGCCCCGACCTATTCCACTTAACATATACGCACGTCGAAAAATCTCCTTTGATGCCCTGAGTCTCAAGGCACACCACCCGGAGGGCGCGAGCGTGAGGCTGCTCCCAAGTGCCAAGGTCAGCTTTCTTGGAGGGTGCCCGCAAAGCGGGAGGAACCAAAATCTGTACAGGCGCAATAGCGAAGCAGAAGACCGCCGTGCCGCAGGGCGCAGCCTCTCTGTCGCTTACGGTGCTTGAGAGCGATGGGAGAAAAAGGGAAGGGAGTAGCGATGAACAGTATGGACTGTGGGGTAGTAGGAAGACGCGGGAAAAACTCGGAACGGAGAGAACGTTCGGGCTATCACACGACTGACAGTCGGTAAGGCGCGGGCTGCGTGCGCGAGGCAATCTGCGCGCGGCTTGCCTGCCAGTTGGTGGCGACTCGAGGAATCGCGGAGAGAGAAGAGCGAGTCGGCGCGCTAGGAAACGGCCCCAAGCCTGTGGTCCAAGAAAACGGCCGGCAGAGAAAAAGTTTGCTTACCGACGCGGCGAGAGCGAGCCTGTGCTTCGAGCGAATTTGCGGGCAGCCTACTGGCTGCCCGCTTCGGGGTTTCCCGCTTTCAGAATGGAAGTTGCAGCGGCGAAGATACGAGCCGCGCTATGGGTCGGAATTTCCCTTTCGGTTTTCAGCCAATGTTGAATGTAGCCACGGCAGAACTCTGCCCCTTCGAGGCCGAGCGTTTCGCAGCAGATGAGCGCGACGGACTCGGCTTCGACCTCGCGTATATGCCTCGCGGTCTGCTCGCTATCCACGAGTCTTTCGATTGTTGTGTGTCCCAGAACAATGTGAGCGATCTCGTGGAACGTCGTTTTATGCGGGAGGGCAGCAAGAGGATTTACGGCGATTTCACGCCCATTCGCGAAGCCCTGAATGTTGCCGTTCATCTCATCAAAAGATGTGCGGGTGATGCTTAGCTTGCGAAGCGCCGTGTCGATGTCAAAACCGGGAATCGGCGGAACGTACATTTCTTCGCCCTCAGTTTGCGCGAGTACAAACCAATACGCACGAAACCGGAACGCGTAGCACGTTTGCGGCTCGGCTCTTTCGTCCTGAGCATCATCGCTTTGCGCGGTTTTTTTGAACGGCATGGGCATGCAAAGCGTTATTCCTTTCTCTCCTTTGCGTACCTGCCGTTTCTTTTCGAGCCAACCGCGATACGTGTTGAGTGGTCCGGGCTGTAAACTGCGTCGAACGCACTGTTCGAGCGCAAGCAGAGCATTTCCGAAGCTGTAGTTGTGAAATGCGGTGTAGGCTTCGAGCATTCGCCCGGGCTTTTCCACCGCATCCCGCAGTAGTTCTCCCCAAGTGGCATGTTGTCTTTCTGGCATTCCTCGGTTTCTCTCTTTCTTCCTCTTTTCAAGCGTTGTTTCCGCTTGAAAAAAAGAAGCCAATGCCCTTCGTGGCGGGGAAAGGCGACTGTCCGTCCGCGCTGTCAAGGCCGCGGGGTTAGCGTTCATCGAAGCGAAGCGAAGAGCCTTGACAGAACAAGCGGACGGATCAGGCGCAGGGTTTAAGCCAGGAAGGGCAGAGAGACAAGAGAGATTCCGAAGGGGAAGCTACGCGAGCGGTTTCCCTTACGGGAGCCGTGAAGCCGACGGGCGCTGGAATTTGGCCCGAGCAGCGCCCAGGAAAATGCGTGGCAGAAAAAGGCTGGCCTACCGAACTCGTCGAACGTCGGTGATGAGGAGTACGACCAATACCAGCAAAGGGGAGCGGGGGAGAGGGGAAAGCCGAATGCCACCGAGGCGCACTTGTGATCGAGCTGGATGACTTTGTGAATGAGTGGTAGTCGGCGTGCGGGCGGAAGGGCACGTGCGCGATCAAGATCGGCGGTTTTCGAAACACCTGAAGCCAAGTCGTCCAGTCATGCGCATGGCCCCTAGGCGGCCTTTACCATATAACGCGGCGCGATTCGGTCCCATATTAGGAGAGATCCCGATCTATTTTTTTCACAGTTTCTTCATGGAATTAATGATTTATAACTATCCCAAAAAGTTTCTTGACACATCAGGAAATTACACGTATCGTCCTCACACTTCTTGCGAGGTGTGGCCATGGCTCGATGCTCTCTCCTCCGTCGGATGCTGTCCAGTTGCTTCATTCTACTCGCCCCGTTAGCCACGTCGGCGCAGTCAGCCCCCACGGTCTCCTCGATCTCCCCCGGCTACGGTCCTGTGGGTACATCGGTGACGATCAATGGCTCAAACTTTGGGGCAACTGAAGGCAGTAGCACGCTCCAGTTCGGGAGCTTCACTGCTACCCCGACCAGTTGGAGCGGCACACAAATCGTTGCGCCCGTTCCAAGCGGCATGTCCAACGGAAAAGTGTATGTTACTGCCGTCATTTCCAGCCTCTCTCCAAATTACGGGCCACCCGGCACGGTAGTAACCGTCTCTGGAACGCATTTTGGCGCATCGCAAGGTGCTAGCGTCCTCAAGTTCGGCACATACGCTGCCACACCCACCAGTTGGAGCGATACTCAAATTGTTGCCCCGGTCGCGAGCAACATGCCGAACGGAAAAGTCTATCCGGATGTAGTTGTAGGAGGGTTGGACACTTATTCCGCGCCCCCGTTCACGGTGGGCACGCCGCCGATCATCAGCGGGGTCTCGCCCGCGTATGGCCTGCCGGGCACGGTTGTTACGTTCACTGGGAGCAACTTCGGCGCGACGCGGGGCTCCAGCACGTTCAGTTTCGGGTCCACGGCGGCTACGCCCACAAGCTGGAGCGACACGCAGATCGTGGCGCCTGTTCCGAACATGGCTAACGGGAAGGTCTACCCGAACGCAATCGTGGGAGGGCTGAACACCATCTCCGCGCCTCCGTTCACGGTCGCCACTCCGCCGACTATTTCTTCCCTCTCGCCCACTTCAGGTCCGGTCGGCACGGTCGTCACCATCACGGGAACGCTCTTTGGCTCGACGCAAGGCTCCAGCGCCGTCGCGTTTAACGGTGCCTCGGCAACGCCCTCAAGCTGGAGCAACACAAGTATTGTTGCCGCCGTGCCTGCAGGAGCAATGACGGGAAACGTGGTGGTGACCGCGAACGGAGTGTCCAGCAACGGGGTGAGCTTCACGGTATCGGCTGTCAGCATCACAAGCATAACACCTGCTTCAGCGCCTGTCGGGGCACCAGTGACAATTACCGGTTCAGGGTTCGGCGCTGTTCAGGATGTCAGCACTGTTAGCTTCAATAGCCAAGTACCTTTTACGAGAAGCTGGAGTGGCACCAAAATCGTCGCTGTGGTGTCAAATGGAACGACGAGCGGACCGGTCTCTGTGACTGTGGGCGGAGTGACGAGCAACACTTTGAACTTTACTGTCACCGCGCCATCGAACATCACGAGCGTGGCTCCAAACTCGGGCCCCGCAGGAACGCAGGTAAGCATTACTGGTTCCGGCTTCGGAAATGTGCAGGGCAGCGGCACTGTGCAGTTGGGCAGCAGGTCAGGCACGGTCTCAAGCTGGAGCGACACTCAGATTGTCGCAACCGTAGCTGTCGGCGCCACTTCGGGCAACGCGCAGGTTCGGCAAAGTGGTGTTAGCTCCAATTCGGTGGGCTTTACTGTAGTCACGGCGGCGATTACGGGCATTTTTCCAGCCAGCGCAGCGGCGGGAAGTCAGGTGACCATCACAGGATCGGGATTTGGAAGTGCGCAAGGCACGGGGCAGGTTTGGCTCGGAAGTGCGCCTGCCCAGGTCGGCAGTTGGAGCGATACCCAGGTTGTGGCAATCGTCGCAACTGGTTCGAACTCTGGCACGGCTCACGTATTGCAAAATGGCGTGTGGAGCAACTCTGTCGCTTTCACGGTTACCGGTGGAGCGCCACACATAACTAGCATCAACCCAAACACGGGCAGCGGAGGGACCGTAGTGACGATTCGGGGAACCGGATTCGGCTCCTCTAAGGGAAGTGGTATTGCCTGGATTGGGGCGACGCAAGCTTCTGTGAATTCGTGGAGCGATACACAGGTATCAGTAACAGTTGGTACGAGCGCCGTCAGCGGCGTCGTCAAAATCCAGCAGAACGGGCTTTGGAGCAACGCCCTCACGTTTACTGTGCCTTTCACCTCGGGCACCGGCGGGCAGGTGACGCTCAATCCGAACGTCATCAGCATGCTTGTTGGCGATGCCCGCTCCATTCAGGCACTCGGTTCAAACAGTCAGCCTGTCACAGGATTGACTTGGATGTCCAGCGACACCACGATCGTCACACTTTCAACCGATGACCCACCCTTCATAACTGCCGCCGCGCCAGGCAACGCGACGATTACTGCTGGTGGAGCTTCGGCCGATGTGACGGTCTACGCTGGCCCTGCACTGCCAGTGGGAACTGTCATTTGGTCGAATCCTGCGACTGGTTCGGCAGCCGGTTTCTTTCCTGCGGTTCCGAGTCGCACAGGAGTGGCAGATGTGTTCGCTGTGCCCTTTAATGGTGGAAACGCGCAAGCCATCAGGAGCGATGGAATAGCAGCATGGACAACCAGCGTTCCGCCGAGCAATTTCTTTAACGCCAATTTCTTCTTTTCTGATTTTCAAGGTGGCCTAGACGTTTGGTCCGGCACTTCCATCTATAGACTCGATGGGCTAACTGGCCAGTCTTATCCTGCCTATAACGCAACTTCAACCGAGTCCCAGTCCATCGGATTTGGCGAACCTGCCATCCACACCGACGGCACCATTTTCACGATTGACTACGCTTGCGCGCCGGACGCTTGCGGACCATCTACCAGCGACACAACGGACGGGGCTTGGGTCGTGGGTGTTGATCCTTCTACGGGAACTCCGAAATTTAGAGTCCCCACAGAGAATTGGACAACGCAGGTGAGTGCAGATGCTTTCTGCAGTGCTTTTGGGGGAGGCACCGTCAATGAACACTCGTTCCCGGCCAACCCGATGGCTATTGCTGGGGACGGATTCGCGTACACCAGTTACGTGTCGAAAGATTCTGTCGAGCAACGAAAGCAGGCGGCAACAGAGCCCTTTCCTGTGGCTGCCTACACTTATTTTGACGCGTTGCAGGTGGACACAGAAAATGGGAACTTCGGCGCCGCCTTGAATGACCTGGGGGCGCTAGAGGGAGCTACCGGGCTAACATTCGATGGACTGCGGCAGGACCTGGAGAACGGTGACCAATTTCATGCGATCAACTATATAGCCAGTATCACGCGGTCGTTCCGGCGTCTGTGCGATAGCTCGAAAACAGTTGTGACAAAGCTGCACATTCTGCGGGTAGGTTCAGACGGGTCCTCCGCGGATACGATCGTCAATCAGTGGAAAGACACCGTGACCACGGTGTACGCGCCAACTCTCGGTGACGCTTACAACTATACGCAGGTCACCGCTGGACCGGGTGCGAGCGTCATCGACACTCAATACTGGCTACCGACGGTGGTTGCACCGGCGGCTATCTTAACTCTTCAACCGACTACCATTTAACCAACACGGCCGGAGGCGACGCCATCATGAATCAGGCAGTGGCCGGCCAGTTTGCGGTCTTACCGGTGCTCCAACTCCAGGATGGATCGTATGTTGGCCAAGCCTTCTCTTTCTTCGGAACAGAATCGATGGTGGCTTTCGATGCATCCGGCAATGTGAATTGGACCGTGCCCGGCTACACCGTGAATATGGCCACCGCCGACGGCAGCATCGTTGCGCAATCCACTTCAGGACAGTTCGTCAGCTTCGACCAAAACGGCACTGCCACCGACCAAATTGCAAGTTTCCCTATAGTGTCTTGGAAGCGTGCCTACGATTCGGGTTCACGTGACGCTGTGGTTTCGCCAGTCATAACTCCCATGGTCAGCTCAGCGGCGGTCAGTGGCGGGAATTTCACTGGCAACGGTACTTCACTAGTTCATCATTCGATAGGGGTGTGGTGGTGCTCCCCTACGCTTTCTGGCAGTTGTGCTGCCACGACCATTTTTTCCCCTCTCCTCGCCAATCCGACACCCGTGCAAGATCTCGCGTTCGGCTATGCACCGACAGCCACGTTCCCGAATCAATCGTTGGTTGACTTCTCGGGTGCGCATCCTGACTGGCAACAGCTGATAATAAACAACGCGAGGACCGCCATAGAAGCTGCGTTTGACGGGCTTCCGGTTATGGTTCAGCCAGCCACCGGAACGCATACGTATTGTCCAAACGAACTGCAACCCGGGATCATTGCTTGGATAGGATGTAACGTTTGGCCAAAACCGAGGGTAACTATTCCTGACCCACTTCAAGAACACGTGGTTTATATGATCGGGAATTACAGTGGAGCGTTACGAGACGCGGGGGTTACTACAGGCGATGGCCGGTCCTATGTTTTCTACCAAGATCATTTGCAACAGGCGCAGTGGGCGACGGGCGTTTCCAGTACTCAAACGGCTTGTGCTACCGACTACGACATCTCCACTAGTTGGTGCGCATTGAGTCCAACCTACTCGACCTCACTTTCGAATCAACAGGTTAGTCAGTTCTTTGCAATCATGGGCGCGATTGGGACTGGACTCGGCAACACAGCTGCTCATGAGCTAGGTCACCAATACAAACTCCCGCAGATGGACTGTGATGATCCCAACCACCAACCGTGTCCTGGAGGTGGTGCGCACGACTTTCTCCATGAATTTTACAGCGCAAGCGGGTTACCGCTGTCTCCCAGCAATCCAGGTGGAGGAAGGGATCATTACCGAACCATTGGTCTCAGTTGGACTGTGGAAGATATACTCAGCCTTACGAAGGCGCTCACAAACAAATGAGACTGGAATTGGTGGAGTGGAGAATTAAAGGGAGCTTTAGGCCTTGAAGATTGACCAGAGAATAAGTGGAGCGGCACAACGGCATGTCGGCGTAGGCGTGGTTATCACCATGATGTTCCTGGTCGGCTGTAAGCGCCAGTCGCCACCAAAGGACTCAATATTTCCGCCAAAGGATCTAGCATCTGTGTCTATAACCCTGGCGCGTATGAGCGGTAACCTGCCCAGTCCCTCTTATACCGTTGTGATGCATGGTAGTGGTGCTGTGGAATATGAAGGGAAAGACCGCG
>QHYM01000367.1 GCA_003223295.1 Acidobacteriota bacterium
AAAAATCTCATGACCTTCTGATTCGCGACGGAAAGAGAAGTTACGACTGCCGGCCCGTCCCGTCGCTAATCCTTGCTGCGAAGCCAATCTGTAACTTGTGCATACCAAATGAATCTGACGGCTTTGGTGATCGAATTGGACTCTCAAGCGGAGAGTTTCAAATCGGTTCCAAAGCATCCACATAGAAAGGCACAAGAGGAGATGAAGAAAACGGTGGTGTCTCTTCGGAAATACGTAATGCTGGCGATCGTTTTGGCTGCTCTTGCTTCAGCACCGTCAGGAGCTGCGACAGCGCAACCTGGATTCGTCTATGTGATGACAATCAACCCACTTTAAACACCGTCGTTCAACCGTCGTGCTGAGAACGGCTTGTTGACGCAGGTAGGAGCGACTGCAACAGGTGGAGCAGGTGGCACTGGCAACGGCGTAGGCCCTCTAGATCCACTTGGCTCCCAGGATTCTCTCGTGCTCAGCGGCGACGGCACTCGGCTAGCAGCTGTGAACGCAGGAAGCAACGAAATCACTGCACTGGAAGCTGGCAGTGCAGGCGTGTCGTTGCTGAACAAGGTCACGTCTGGAAGTGAGTTCCCGAACAGCGTGGCACTTCATGCAGACCTTGTTTATGTCCTCAATCCGCCGCACTCATCCCGCAGGACAGTCGTGAGATCCGAAAACCGACCATTCACTTAATGAGTGCCACCCATGCCGGGCCTGTTCCCGCATTCACCGGCGGGCCGGCTGGCGTCAAAGCTCCATTGGTTGAATCGACTGCAAAGGGTGTGAGGTTGTCTGAGCCGAGGTTCGCGACATACGCAAACCGGCCCGAAGGATCCAGGGTCAGCGCGACGGGATTCGTGCCGGCTGATACGGTCGAAGCCGGAATCAGAGCTCCGCTCGCGGCATCTATGGCGAAGACAGACACATTGCCCGCGGTCGTATTGGTTACGTATGCGAATCGGCCCTGCGAGTCTACGACGACGGAGGTCGGGCCGTCGGCGCTGGTAACCCGGGGCGTGAGCGGCGTCAAGGCTCCAGTGGCCGTATCGATGGAGAAGGTCGCAATCTCATTCGAGCCGAAATTCGCCACGGAGGCGAATTTTCCAGAAGGGTGCATGGCGATCGAGGTCGGATTGGTAGGAGCAGGAACTGCGCCGAGGAGGCCCAGTGCTCCGGAGCTATCCACCGCATAAACCGTTACATCGCTGGAATCGGCATTGACGACGTATGCGAATCGGCCCGAGGGATGGAAGCTGAGCGCGACCGGTAGGTCGTTGGTTCACCACGTAAAGAAGATTTCCCGTCGGACCGACGACGATGAACCGTGGGCCGTTGTCAGCGGGTACAGGCGGACCCACCATGGTCAAACTGCCGGTATTCGCGTCGATGGCGAAGACGGAGATGTCATTGGAAACGATATTGCCGACGTAAGCAAAGCGCCCGGAGGGCTCCGCCGCGATCACTCTGGAATTCGTGCCGCCGGTCGGCACCGTGTCTTTGGGTATAAGCTGGCCCGTCTGGGGATCGATCACATATGTGGAAATAGTGTTGGAAAACAAGTTGGCCACGAGCGCAAACCGCGCCCCAGCGGTCGCAGGCGGGGTCGATGGAGGAGTGGAAGGGGTGCTAACCGCGCCACAGCCCACGAGGAACAGGGGCACAATCAAAATCAGGACAGAGCATGTGATCTTTCTTATAGACATCCAAGTCCTTCTGGTTGAAATCTTGGGCCGCAACAATGCCCAGCGTATGAACCAGGCACGCCCTTTGGCAAGCTAAAGGTGACGAGACGGATTGGAGTGTTACGAGGCGGTCCCGGACGTTGCGGGTTGGTTCTTGGCGACGTCCGGAAAGCGACCTGCACTGATTTAGCGAAAGAAGGGCATGTCTTCCTCTCATTCCGGAAGGCGCGCCACCGCACGGACCCGGAACACTGAGCAGAATGTACTCATTGTGGCCGCGAATCGATTTCCTCGGACTCGGTCGCAGGCATTGAACAACCGTTGTCTCAAATGCGTGCCCAGAAAGAATCGGTGCACTGCACGCTGCCCTAAACTGCAGCAAGAACAGTAAGCGCGCGCTGCAGGGAATCGCTGCCATGTCCGGATCCCGGCATGTGCGCGAGGTCACGAGCGTAATCGGAAGTAATCCTGGAGTTTCGATGACGCTATTACTTGCGGCTTGCCGACAAATCGCCCCGAACCTCGTCTTTACGCTTCCCAGAACCCGTTTGCGCAGGTATCGTACCTCGGGCCGCGCTCTTCTCGGAAGGAGGATGGGATGCTTTTTCTAAGACGCCAACTGCTTCGAACTCTGTCATTTGCTTTCGGGTCGAGCTTCATCTTGGGGCGGAACCAACTCGCCATAGCGGCGCAGACAGCTGTACAGCCAAAGACCGCTCCTCTCCCTGCGGGTGCCGCTGTTCGCGATGCGGTCGCTGGAGGAACGGAAATGGAAAAAGTGACCGGAATCGGAGGATTCTTCTTTCGAGCCAAAGATCCGAAAGCGTTGGGGCTTTGGTACCAGCAGCACCTGGGAATCTCGCTCATCCCATCGAGCGAAGGAGATCCCGTTTGGGAGCAAGAGGCAGGCCCCACCGCTTTCGCGCCTTTTCCTGAGACGAGCAAATATTTCGGGGATGCCCAAAAGGTCTGGATGCTGAACTTTCGAGTCCGGGATCTCGACAAAATGGCGGCACAGCTAAGGGCCGCAGGAATCGAGATCAAGATTTACCCGCCCGATCCCACCGGCCGGTTTGCCCGCGTGCATGACCCTGAGGGAAATCCGATCGAATTGTGGCAACCCGCAAAGCCCGGCGCTCCACACTAGCTTGCTGAACAGTCCCGGACTGTTTCTAGATTTCTCCTCGGGTTACGAGCAACCCTTCCGTAATCCTGTAAGGTAAGGTTTGCCGACTATACGACATCTGCAGCTTAAAATCGCAGGTCCGGAAGTCCCGTTGGAGGAAATGTGGTTCGTCGCGCCGCTATCTCCTCGAACCCCGTTTCTTGCCCGTGACGCGCCGAACTGTTGCCAAAATCCATACGTTGGGCAACGAAACCCGCGGGAAATACAATCCTACCGCTAGATGTACGGGGAGGAATACATGCAAGCCACCTGTGAGAACCGACCGGCGAGCCTAACGTCGAACACGGTGTACTGCAAGGGCGTTACCGTTGTCTTCGCCCTGCTTTGCGTACTTCCAATCGCGACCAAGGCGCAAACAGGGGATACGGCTCAAAACCCGCCCGCCCCGCTAGGCAAGCTGGTCGATGTGGGTGGCTATCGAGTTCATCTCTATTGCACGGGTGCAGGGAGCCCGACAGTCGTTATCGTGGGCGCAGGGTTCTCTTTCAATTGGGGACTCGTTCAACCCGAAGTCGCGAAAATTACTCAAGTGTGTACGTATGACCATTCGGGAATCGGTTGGAGCGACGATGGTCCGAAAGATTCCTGCGCGCTGAGGGTCAGCGAGGTGCACACGGCGTTGAAAAACGCGGGGATCAAGGGACCTTATGTGGTCGTGGGGCACTCACTTGGTGCATTGGTTGCGCGGCTCTACGCAGGACGATACCCGGACGAAGTTGTGGGTATGGTGTTTGTCGATCACGCGATGACACTTCAAAAAAACATGTTGATGCTCCCTGGAGTGACGCTGCTTCCCCCTCGTCCAAACGATGCAACCGTCCCACCTCCGACGGCGCCTCCCAGGCCCTCAACTCCCAGTGGCGGAGGACCCGTGGCCATGGCCATTGAGAGCGATTCCAACTTCAGCAAGTTATCTGCCCGAGACCGCGAGCTTCATCTTTGGGCGATGGCGCAAGCCCGAAATCAGATGGCTCTGCAATCAAATCATGAAATGATGCCGGAATGTGTTCGAGAGGCGGACGCAATTACCATAGGACGCAGCCACCCGCTCGGCGACAAACCGCTCGTCGATGTCACGACCGAGGATAGTGCGCGCGCCACTGAGTTGCAGACTAAACTTTTGTCCCTTTCTGGAAACAGCACGCAGATCATTGCGGAGAGGAGCGGGCATTTTATCATCATAGACAGGCCCGACGTTGTCATCGATGCGATCAGTCAAGCGGTGCAGTCGGTTCGCAATAATTCCAAGCTCTGAAACAATGCTCTACCACAGAATTGAATGTTTTGAGGATGACTCAGCCGAAGCACTCCTTGAAAGCATGCGATTGGGACTACGTCCCGAGTCGGGTAGTGTTTACCGGAGATTCGGCAGGTCCAATCCGCGATTCTGGTCGGATCACGGGCAACCCTTCGGTAATCGGATAAGGGAAGGGTTGCCGATTCGGCCAGAACCTCATCATTCTTCTCCCGAACCCCTTTCTGGCCAGTTAAAGGCTTGTCCGATAACGACTCAGTCATAAACCCGTTGGAACGAACGAATTTCCTCTTGGATCTTAACCTCTATTATTGTTGACATTCGACATCAAACGAATTAACTTGTTGTCGGAAGCCTACAACAATGGCACAGGGCAAATCTCGACTCGATCTCCTGCAGGGTACGCTTGACCTTCTGATTCTCCGCGCACTCAGGGCCGATGCAATGCACGGCTGGGCA
>QHYM01000108.1 GCA_003223295.1 Acidobacteriota bacterium
CCTCGACGGCGTTTGATCCCGCACGCCGGAAAACCGCAACGACGACCGTAGCGGATGGAACCTCGTGTCCGCGGTACCAAAAGCGCATGCTGATGCGTTCGTCCTGCAATCCATTTTTTACCGTGGCGATGTCTTTCAAGTAGACCGGAGCGCCGTTGCCTTGGCGAACGATTAAATTCTCGTACTGGCTGGCTTCGCTTAACTGTCCTTCGGGCTGCAGCAGAAAGGTGTGATGTTCGCCGTCAAATTGGCCGGCGCCGGTATAGCTCGTTCCGTTCTTCAACGCAGCGGCCAAGTCATCGATGGTCAAATTCCGCGCGGCCATCGCGGAAGGGTCCGCCTTGATGCGAACGGCCGACTGAGCGCCATAGACGGCGACCTGGCTCACGCCAGGGAGAATGCTAATGCGCTCGCCGACTTGCGTATTGGCGTAGTCGAACAGCTGGCCCTGCGTGGCGCTGTCGCTAGTGATCCCCACGTACATGATGGGCTGGTCGTTCGGATTGGTTTTGGTGAAGGTGGGCGGGCTCGGTAAATCCACGGGAAGCTGCGCCGTCGCGCGCGTAATGGCCGCCTGGACGTCGGTTGCCGCGGCATCCACACTCTTGGAGAGATCGAACTGCAGGACGAAACTCGAGTGCCCCTGTCCACTGTTGGAGGTCACCAACTCAAGGCCGGGAATCTGCATGAACTGACGCTCGAGCGGGGTGGCCACGTTGTTCGCCATGGTCTCTGGCGTTGCGCCGGGATAGCCGACGTTTACCTGAATGACGGGATAGTCGACCGCGGGCAGATCGTTGACCGGCAAGGCAAAATAAGCGAGTACGCCAAAAACAATGGCCGACACCGTGAGCACTGCGGTCATCACCGGACGGCGAATAAATGGTTCAGAGAGATTCATCGATCTTCGTTCCCGTTACTTTGCCTTCGCTGGCGCACCTGGCTGCGTGCCCGCCGCAGGGGTAGCGCCGCCGGTATCCACACGCACTTTGCTGTTTGGAGCTACGGTAATCTGGCCGGCCACGATGACGTTCTCTCCCGCGGCGACACCTTGGGTAATCACTATGTTATCGCCTTGCCGCTGGCCCAAGGTCACCAGCCGCAGGTCTGCGGTGTTGTCGGGTTTCACCACGTAGACGAACGGACCTTTCTGGCTGATTTGCGTGGCTTGGTTGGGGATCAGCACCGCTCCCTTTTGCGTTGCCAGCACCAGCCTGACGTTGACAAATTGCCCGGGCCAGAAATGGTGATCGGGGTTGGAGATGGTCGCGCGCAAAAAGACCGTGCCGGTGCCGTTCTGGACGGTGTTATCGAGAAATGTGAGCTTACCGCCGCGGACGTGCTCTTCCGGATCGGAGGGCAGCCTTACGAAGGTCTTTAGCGTTCCGCGAGTCATCTCTTTTTGTACATTGGGGAGATCGCGCTCGGTTATCGTGAAGTCCGCATAAATCGGATCCAGGCGCTGGATTAGCAACAACCCGGTTGCGTTCGCCTGCACCACGTTTCCGACGTCAACGAGCCGCGCACCGGCACGCCCCTGGATGGGCGAGTGAATATAGCAATATTCCAGGTTGAGCTGGGCGGTTTCGAGTGCCGCTTCCGCCGATTCCACCTGTGCATGATTCACCTCGACGGTGCTCTTCTTGGTGTCGTAATCCTGCTTTGCGATGACTTTCGAGTTGAATAGCTCCGAGCTGCGCGCGAACTCCACCTTGGCGAGTTCCAGCGCCGCTTTTGCCTGGTCCAGAGCGCCTTTTGCCGAATCGAGCTGGGCCTGATACGGACGCGGATCAATCACAAAGAGCAATTGCCCCTTGGTCAAATCCGCGCCATCCTGGAATTGCCTCTGGGTAATGCGTCCGCCAACTTGCGGGGTTGCGGTAACGGACTCGAAAGCGTAGCTCTTGCCGATCTCGTCGAGGTAAACGGGCACATCTTGGGTTTGCGCCTTGGCCACACTCACCAGGGGCGGAGGCGGCATTTGGGGACCAGCAGCCTGGGGATTCGCTCGGTTACAGCCCGACGCTGCCATTTGCAAGACAAACAGCGGCAGGACATTCAAGAATCGGAGCTGCAACTTCATCCTCGCCCTCCCCCTCGCCTTTCTATACGCTACAGGCCAACTGTATATTGCGGGCGGAGCCCAACAGCCCATAGTCGACACCACACCGTGCACGCGTCTCAAAGTTCGTGAGGCGCGCTTCCACTCATAAAGCGAGGCACACCCAACACTAGATTAGACGCCAACGAGAGAAACGCGTTACTTTTCGCGAGTTCCATTGTGGGCCTGCGGCAATCTGCGCCTCAGAACCCGCAGTGTCAATTGTACGCCGCCGGCAGCTGGCTCGCCGGGCCCATTCTTCCGGGGTCGACACTCAGTAGAAATCGCGGGAGTCGATGCGCTTGCTGGATAGACCCAGTTGCAGGACGTCCATCTGACCTGGCCGGTCGAAGATCTTTCCAGGGAAGAAGACTTTCAGGAGCACACGCACGCCCCCGAAAGCCGCTCCTACCGCTACGGCCAGCCCCATAAACAAGAGTGTCAGGATAATGATCCTTCCCACGATCACCAGCCACGGCGGGTCGGTAAGCTTGTGGGTTGGCTCATTCCACGTTACTTGCGTCTCGTAGCGAAGAGCGTTTCGTAGGGACTCACCGAAGGCCGCGGAGGAGGGGCTTAAGACGATGGAGACCAGCGAACCCTTGCGTTCCGCCGTCGTTCCTGCCTGCTTCGTTGCGGGCGAAAATGTCTGCGCGAGGTGTCGTAGGCGTTGCTCAGCCAACTGGGGTGTCGGGTAATCAATCAGCAAGAGCACTCCATTACCCTTTGCCGTTTGGTAGCGCGCGAGTATCGCTTCTGCGCCTAAATTGAATCCAACCTCATCCGCAAGCGTGGCGAACTCGGAGCGGCCTAGGCCCCCTAAACCCGCGCGAAAAGCGGTTGGCCCCAGTGCATAGCGCTGTGTTCCGTCCGCGAATCCTCCCGGCAAATACGAGCGAATCGGCGGAAGCGGCGTTGCATCGGCGGATTTTCGCACTAGGCTTGAAAGCTCTTTCAGTTCACCCGTGGAGGCGAGCTGCGGTTGATTCACGTTCACCAGGGCATTCCCGATGAGCATAATCAGCCGGCCGTGACCGATCGCCGTTAGCATCCCGACCGTTGAAGGCTCCATCTCCGTATCGAGGGCCGCAGTATAAGCCTCGTACGCGCCCGAGGGATCGTGAAATCGCTTCAGGCTCACATCCAGTGTTTGTGACCCGTTGGAATACGGACTGGTGAGCCATTCCTCCATGCCCGCTTCGGTCAGGAGCGCTGCTTCCTGGTCGGTGCACTTCACCTTAGTCGGGGAAGCGGTGGATACCCAGTTGCCAAAGCGATCAGGGAAATAGCTTTGGGCGTCGCTTTGCGCGAGGCCGTACGGCGCGCTCGGAAGAGCGAGGGCTAAGACAAGGAAAACAGGAAAATGACGGCGCATCCCTAACACTTATTAGACACCAACAGACTACCGCTGGTTTCTGGATTGTTCAACCGTGGCCGTACTGGGCCCGTGCTGCCCTGAACTCCTCTTGGCGGGAAGGTTCACAGTCATGCTGTTCATGTTCTGCAGGTAGCTGGAAATGCCCTGAAAAAGGCCTTCGGCCACTTTTTGCCGCTGCTCCGGCTGCTTCAATAGCTTTTCATCGGCAGGATTGCTAAGGAAGGAAATCTCCGTAAGGATCGAAGGCATGTCCGCGCCAATCAGCACCAAGAACGGGGCTTTTCGGACGCCGCGGTTCTTGATGGTCTTGCCGGCCTTTTGGATCCGTTTCGCGAGCGAGTCCTGGATGTCCTCGGCAAATTCCTTGGACTCATCAATTTTTTCCGTTTGCGCGATTTTCTTGACCAGGTTCTCCAGGTCGTGCACGCCTTCCTGCGCCGTGGCGTTCTCGCGGGCGGCCACTTCCATGGCTTCAGCCGAGCCTTTCAGATTCAGGTAATAGGTCTCAATCCCGCGCGCGCCGGAATCGCGGCTTGAATTCGCGTGAATGGAAATGAACAGATCAGCCTTTGCCTGGTTGGCGATATTCGTGCGCTCTTCCAGCGGAACGAAGGTATCGTCGGAGCGCGTATAAATCACGTCCGCTCCCGGCAGCCGTTGCTCGATGATTTTTCCCAGCCGCAGCGCCACGTCCAGGCACAAATCCTTTTCCATCAAGCCGGTCGGCCCGATGGTGCCCGTGTCGTGGCCGCCGTGTCCGGGGTCGATCACAATCCTTCCGATTTTTAGGCCCAAGGTTCGCGTCAGTGTGGATTGCCCGTCGCGCGTGGGCTGCGGGGCGCTCGCCGCGCGGACCAAGTCCGGCTTAGAGTCCGCTGCCTTGAATGATTTTGATCTCGAGTTCTTCGCGCTGGGCAGAGTGCTGCGCGGGCTCGGCGTCGCATTTGTCCCCGTGCTTGTGCTGTCTAACGCCCCGGTGACCACGCTTTTCGAGTTGGCGGCGGGCGGTGGTTCAGACGGGCGAGCAACCTCTTCGTTCGGACTCTTTGCCGCAACCGTTTGTGCATCGCGCGCTCCGTTGTTCGCGGCTGTTTCGGTTGGCCTCGAATCTTCCGGCGGAGTTCTTTCTGCGCGCTTGGCGCTCGCTGTGCGCACCGGCTCTGCGCCAAAGGAGTTGCCGTACAGCTCAATGATCAATTGCGGCGGATTGTTCGACAGCGCCGCGGTGTAATCCTTGACTCCGTTCACATCCAGGGCCACGCGCACCACACCCGCCTGATTTTGCGCCACGCGCACTGCGGTCAACAGGCCACCGACCACGCGAATAGTGCTCCGCGCCAATTCGGGCGCGAGCCGCGCAGCGTGCAAGTCAAAAAAAATCCGTTCAGGATTGGCAATTCTTCCGGAAGTGAATTCCACGCTGCTTTCCAGGTCGATGGTTACGCGCGTGGTGTCGCCGGTCAACGACGCACGAATGCGCCGCACGTGCGGAGTTTCCGCGGAATTTGCCGCGGCCACCGACTTTCCGCCGGAATGCACCGGAGCGCTTAGCCGCGCCTCTTCCCATGCCGCAGTTCTTGCCGGCGCTGCATCTTCACGCGCGTTGCTCTTCGCCAATGCCTGTTCGCTGTTTTGCAGCAGCGCCAATTCCGCCAGCGCTTCCTCCACTTCTCTCTTCCTTGGCGAACGCGGATAGCGCTTTAAGAATTCTTCGTAGGCTTTCTGTGCCTGCGCGGCTTCCGCAAGTTGATCGCGCTGCAGCTTGGCGATGCGCAGCAGCGCTTCCTGGCAATATTTGTGCTGAGGATATCCGCGCACCAGGAATTCGTAGGAATCCACCGCTGACTGATAATAACTGCGCCCGAAACGGTCGCCCATCTCGGTGTAAAGCTCCGCAACTGCCAGCAGGGAGTCGGGCACTTCCGGCGCGCGCGGCGTAATCAGCGCCACGCGACGGTAACTCATCACCGCTTGCTTGTATTCCGCAAGCGTTCGCCTCTCACTTGGTTTCGAATTGAGTGCGGCGCGCTGCTCTTCGGCTCTTGCAAATTGTGCGGAGGCGGACTGGCGTTTCACGGAGGCGGTGGGCTCCGCGGAATTCGCTCCTGCGTTTGCCGCCAAAGCGAACGCGGACGTCAGGACAAAACCTAGCGAAACGGGGGCGAAGATTCGAATCGCATTTTTATTCCACAGAAACATCTTCCTCCATCCCCCAACATCCCCCGCCTTCGTTCAATGCATGTTCACTTTCACCGTTCCGGCCGTTCCCTCGGAATACTAATCCATTCCCAAACTCGCTACGTAGTGATTTTGCAAGACTTAATCCAAATACTAAACAAGGCGCTCCAGTACTCCAGAGAAAGAGGGAACCCAAAAAGAAAAGGCGAGCCAAAACATTTCTGGGTCCCCAAAGCCGCCGGGGGCCGAAGCTGAAAACCTAGGGCTGAAAACTGGTTACAGTTTTCAGTCGTTCGTAAATATGATGCGGCCTTCGGGTGAGACGTCCCTGTGGATGGCGTGCGTGTTGACGAACGCGTCAGGCATGCGGCCGGAGCCGGGCCGGAAGTACGCGTTCTGAACTTTCTGCACGTAATTGCGCGTTTCGCGATAGGAAGGAACTCCGTGGGCGCGGTCCACCGCTCCCTCTCCCGCGTTATACGCCGCCAGTGCCAGATCGAGGTTGCCATTGTAGCGTTCCAGCAATGTCCTCAGATATTTAACCCCGGCGTCGATATTCTGTTGCGGGTCAAAAACGTCATAGGCGCCATAGCGTTGCGCGGTGGTGGGGATCAATTGCATTAATCCGCCGGCGCCCTTGTGGGAATAAGCCTTAGGATTCCAGTTAGATTCCGTTTCGATCACCGCGCGGACCAGGGCAGGATCCATGCGGTGGCGCTCGGCGGCTTCGTGAATCAGCTTCTCGACGCCGTCGCGGTCCACGTTCATGGCCGGGTGCGGGCGTCCCGTAAGCGAGCCTTCCGCGGGCAAATAAATGTTGGTATGCGGTTTTGTGGCCGCTGCTAACTTGGGGGAAAGTGGCGGGTTGGAGTTGATGAAAAAGCGGCGGCCGTCGTCGTTGACGACCTTGGCGATCTGCGCGCTTGCTGGCCGGGCACACAACGCCAGCAAAGCTAGAGTCAGGCATGCCGTGAGTGTCGCGCTTTTGTTCATCATGGCTCGGGGAAAGCTGATGTCCTTATGGGGTTAACCCCTTTGGATTTAACACCCCTTACTGGGTCTTTAATATCGCGAAGGGCGGCTGGGCGTCAATATCCCTAAAGTACTATAGCCCTCACCCGGCAGTTCTAACGTACGTAGAGGCTCGCTTTTGCCCCTGAACCTAGGCTGCGTTCACACCCTGCGGACACAACTCCCGCGCCGGCAAGACTATAGCAGATCTTCGATGTAGGAGGGAACTGTCTGCAAGGCCGTTTGCAGGCCAGCTGTATCCTTGCCGCCAGCCTCGGCCAAATCGGGCCTGCCGCCACCCTTGCCGCCTAGTTTCTCCGCCAGAGCCCCTATCAGCTTGCCAGCATGGACTCGACCGGTGAGGTCCTTAGTGACCCCAGCGATTAGCGCCACTTTCCCGTTCTCAGGCATGCCCAAAGCGACCACGCCGGAGCCTAGCTTTTGGCGCAGGCTGTCCACGAGCTGCCTAAGTCCTTCGCGGTCAACATTTTGCACTTCCGCGGCAATGACCTTAACGCCTTTAATGAGTTGCACTCGTCCAGCAAGCTCGTCGAGCTGGCCAAGGGCGCCCTTGCGCTTCTGGGTCTCCAACTCCTTTTCGAGATGCTTTGCGGTTTGGGAGAGCTTTTCGACCTGGGCCAGGACGGCGTCTTCGCCGACGTTGAGCTGGCTGGCCAGTTCGCCGAGGATTTGGGCTTGCTGCTGGTAGTGTTCAAGGGCGCCAATGCCGGTGACGGCTTCGATGCGGCGCACGCCTGCCGCCACGGATTCTTCGCTGACGATTTTGAGCACGCCGATATCGCCGACGCGCGCCACGTGCGTGCCGCCGCAAAGTTCCTTCGAGTAGAAGCCGCGGGCCGCGCGGGGATCGGGAATAGTTACCACGCGGACGTTTGATTCGGGATACTTGTCTCCGAAGAAGGCCAGCGCGCCAGAGGCCAGGGCGTCTTCGAGCGAGGTCACGTTGGTCTCGATTTGCGTGTTCAGGCGAATCTCGTCGTTCACCTGCTGCTCGATGTCGCGAAGTTCTTCGGCGTCGACGTGGGCGAAGTGCGAAAAATCGAAGCGCAGGCGATCGGGCGCGTTGAGCGAGCCAGACTGTTTCACGTGCGTGCCAAGAATGCTCCGCAGCGCAGCGTGGACCAGATGCGTGCCCGTATGGTTGCGGATGATGCGTGCGCGGCGGTCGGCGTCGGCCACCACGGCAACGCGGTCGCCAACTCGCAGCGTCTCCTTGGCCACGACTTTGTGCGCGATGAGGCCCGCGACGGGATAAAACGCGCCTTTCACCTCGGCGAGTTCTTGCGATTCCGAATTGTCGAAGAACGCGCCGGTGTCGGCGACTTGTCCGCCCGATTCGGCGTAAATCACCGTGCGCTCGAGGACGACTTCGCCGCTCTCGCCTGTTTTCAACTCATTGACCGCGCCTTTTTTTGTGATGATCGCTTCAATTCGGCAATCTTTCGTGCTCGTGCCAAAGTAAAAGTCCGGCTCCGTCTTGGAAGTTTCCGCCAGCTTTGCATACGCCGGATTCGCCGCCTCCTTCGCGCCGCCTTTCCACGAAGCCCGGGCGCGCGTCCTCTGCTCCTCCATTGCCCGGTCAAATCCTTCTTCATCAAAAGACATGCCGCGATCACGAACTACCGTGGCGATGAAGTCTCTGGGCAGTCCATATGTTTCGTAAATTCGATAGGCGTTTGTGCCCGGATAGATAACCGGCCTCTGTGCAGGAGGCGGCTCTTTCCCTCCTAGGATAGCCTCTACTCTTGGATTTGCCTCTTTGAAGCTCTCCGCATTCATGTCCTTTCGCAGTTCTTCTTTTCCCGCTTTAGAGAGGTCCAACGGCCGCATTGCCCTTTCGATGTCCGTATCCAATTGTGGAAGCCCAACGGAGATTGTTCGAGCGAATTGTTTTTCCTCGGCCAGCACAGTTTTCTTAACTTTTTCTGTGCTCTCTGAGATCTCCGGATAGGCTTGCTGCATTAGTTTTACGACTGCATCTGCTGCTTCGCAAAAGAAGGGATCTGATTTGCCGAGAAGGCGCCCGTGGTGAATGGCACGGCGGATGATTTTGCGGAGGACATAACCACGGCCCTCGTTCGAGGGCAAAACTCCGTCGGTAATAAGGAACGTCGTGGCGCGGGCGTGGTCGGCGATGACGCGAAGTGAAGCGGCGCCGCCTTTGCCTTCTTCGAGTTTCTCCCCGCGCGCGAAATCGACGCCGCAGAGTTCGGCGGCGCGCTTCATTAGCGGAACGAAGAGATCAGTGTCGTAGTTGGAGATGACGCCTTGGAGGACGGCGGCAACGCGTTCGAGGCCCATGCCGGTATCCACGCAGGGTTTGGGCAGGGAGGTGAGCTTGCCGCTGGCGTCGCGGTTGAACTGCATGAAGACGAGGTTCCAGATTTCGACGTAACGGCCGCAGTCGCAGGGAAATTTGCAATCGGTGTGGCCCTGCTCGGAGGCTTCCGGCCCCATGTCGTAGTGGATTTCGCTGCATGGTCCGCACGGTCCGGTGTCGCCCATGGCCCAGAAGTTTTCTTTCAAGCCGGGAATCGCGAAGACTCTGTCCGCCGGAACTTTTTGGCCGAGCCAGAAACCTTGGGCTTCCTCATCCACTCCCAGCGCGCTGCCGGGCGCGACTTCGGCGCCACCAAAGACGGTGACGTAGAGCTTATTCTTGTCGATGCCGAACCATTCGGGCGAAGTGACCAGCTCCCAGGCGTAGCCGATGGCTTCTTTCTTGAAGTAATCACCGAAGGAGAAATTGCCGAGCATCTCGAAGAAAGTGTGGTGGCGCTTGGTGAAGCCGACGTTTTCGAGGTCGTTGTGCTTGCCGCCGGCGCGCACGCATTTCTGCGCCGTGGTAGCGCGCGTGTAGTCGCGCTTTTCGAGGCCGAGGAACACGTCCTTGAACTGGTTCATCCCTGCGTTGGTGAACAGGAGCGTGGGATCGCCATGCGGCACGAGCGAGGAGCTGCGCACTCGGCGGTGCCCCTTGCTTTCAAAAAAGCGCAGAAAGGTCTCGCGGATCTCGTTGCCAGTCATTTTTCTAGGCGCCCTTGCCGGGCGCCATTCTCTTTCTTATATGCCCTCACCGGGCCCGTTCTTTCCGTTGTGTCAGTGTTTCCATCACGCTGTCCTCATTGGGTGCTGCAATCAATTCTTGGATTATGGCAGACCATCTAACGTGCAGCAATTGTGGCGAGAACGTCCCTCTTGGGTAGGGGCGCAGCACTGTTGCGCCCTCTTCGATTTCAACGCATCCTGAATTCGGGATTCTCGTGAGCCCATTCCCACTTCCTCGGATTCTCCGCGATATATCTGGTCGCAGCGGAAAACTCCTTGCCATCTCGCAACACGCGCTCGAAATAATTTCTCTGCCAGACGGGTCCTTTCCAGCCCAGTTCTTCATGAGCTCTCCTTGCGACGATGGATTTGAAGGGGCGCACAGACTTCGGAATTGGTCTTCCACAAAGCTGGGGGGATGTGTCCCTCTTCCCGAAATTGGAGCCGATCCTATTCCCCTTCAGGTTCTACGTCCGGAACGTCTTCGCGAAGAGTGGATTTGAGTTCGCGGCGGATGACGTCGGCGGAGAAGCCGGCGCGAAGGAGGCTGCGGTAGAGGGAGGCCAGCTTGCGCTCGTCGATTTCGCCGCGATAAGAGCGCAGCTTACGCTCGATGCGCTGTCGGACGACGCCAGCCTCGTCGGTGTTCTGGGCGGCTTCTTCGAGGGCGGCTTCGATGTGGCGGTCGGGGACGCCGCGGGCGCGTAAGTCGCGGGCCACACGAAACTTGCCCTGCTTTCGTCCCTCGGTGCGCTGTCGGGCGAACTGCTTGGCGTAGCGCGCGTCGTCGATGTAGCCATTTTGTTTTAGACGAGCGATGACTTTTTGGATGAGGTCTTCATCGGCCGTGCGGCGGATGAGCGCCTTTTTCATTTCAGAGACGGAATGCGCGCGGCGCATGAGGATTTTGATGGCCGCTTCATACAGGGCGGATTCTGTTTCGATCTGGCGGGGCTTGGGGAACACGAGAAAGAAGATGAGGTAAGGACCTAAGGAAGTAAAGAAGAAAGGAGGTAAAGGAAAAAGAGGAGCTAAAGGATGTAAAGGAGTGAGAACGGCGCTCATTTGGGCGACGCGCGCGGAAAGATGGCAGTGGCTAGCGGTGAGAACAGAAGAAAAAAGACTGAACACAGCGCGGAGACAAGAAGTTCAAGAGTCGAAGGCTCAAGAGTCGAAGGCTCAAGAGTTCAAGAAAGAGAAGGCAGAACCGGACTATTCACCGGCGGGTTTGGCGCCGGGGAGACGGCCCTTGAGGAGTTTGATCTGGCCGTTGTGGTTGGACTCGTGTTCGGCGACATGAAACCATTTGCAGTAATTGTTGGTGGGTCCCCAGCCCCAGTCTTTGTCGACGGCCATGAGCCACTTGTCGTCGCGCTTGCGAAATTCGGCGAGAGTTTTCTCGCGGGTTTCCCTTACCAAGTTCAGATAGTAATCGAGATTGTTGCCTTTGATGGCTTTGCGCGCGGGTTCGCCGAGGCCGCCGGGCACGTCCCACTTTTGTTTGATGCTGTCCGACCAACTGTCCCACTTGAGGCCATCGAAAGTGTTGAGTTGGAAAAACGTTTCGACGGCGGCCAGATGCAGGAGGAGGGCGCCAATGCGGTTGGCTTTGTCGTCGAGGAGGAAGTCGAGTTGCTCGGTGGAAAGACCTTTGGTGGACATCAGAACCTGCGCGCGCGTGAAGGCCATCATGGAGGTGAGCGTCCCGATTTCCGGGGAGAAGCCTTTCTTGGGGCCGACGATGGTGTCGGATTCGTCAGGTGGGGCCGTTGCGGAAGGCTGCGCGAAAAGGGTTACACCGGAGAATCCTGCCGCGAGCGTAGCGGTGGTCTTGAGGAAGCTACGGCGTGTGGGCCAGCAGTCGCAGGGCGTCATAAGGGCTCCAGTGACGAGATGAGCTCGGCAATGCGCGAGGCAAGTAACGCGCGGATGATAACACTGCGGTTTGTGGCGCGGCAAGGCGGGACGGTCAGGAAGAAGAAGACAAGTCCCGTGTTCGAGCACGGCGGGCGAAGAAAGCGAGAAAGCCCCTGAGCGAAGCAAGGGCCACCGGAAGGCCAATCACAAAGCAGGGCGCCCAAGGGAGCCAGTTCCAGGAACCGCGGTCGATCATGGCGAAAGAAGGGTCCGCCGGATCATAAATAACTGGCACGGACCAACCCGTGCCGTCCCTGGATTCCGAGCCCTTCCATTCCTGAAAGCGAACCACTCGATCGCCAGCGTTGAATTCAACAAGGGGTTCGTAAATCGTGGTGTACCAGTTCGAGCCGTGACTGGTCCGGTAAGAGAACTTCACAGGTTTGAGGTCCACGATGGTGCCGCGTGTTCGTGCGCCCTTGAAAAGCAGATGAGCATGCACGTGTCCCGTGGCGTAGGCCAAGCTCAGAAACAGTGCTGCAGCGAGGAATTGCGGGATGAACGAGTAGCGGGCAATCTTCTCGCGGTTTGCGAGCACCCAGGCAACTTGGTCTTGAGGAAAGGGCATGGGGCATTTTCCAGAAAGAGTTAAGGTGGACGGCCCGTTACATTGAAAAAAGCGGCGTCGCGCCGCGCTTCAAACTACTTGCGGGCGAAGCGCTCGAAGTCGGCCATCTGGCGCTCCTACCTGTCTGGAACTGGGATTCTATCAGGCACGCAAAGCAAAAGGGGCAATCAGTTGGGGTTTGCCTGAGCTGATTGAAGCGATTGCAAGCGTTTCTGAATCTCGTTGGCTTCGTCTGCACGCCCAAGTTTCCGAAGGGCCTCGGCTTCCGCGGTCAAGTCGCGAACGAGATACGGACTATCGGCGCCGAATTGTTTCTCCTCTATGGAAACGAGGCGAGCGTGGCAGGGCGCGGATTTGTCGGGCTTGCCCCATTGATCATAGACATAGCAAAGATTGCCCAACGGAATGCCTATGGGCATGTCGTCGCTGTTGTAGGCGGTCTCATAGATGTGAATCACGCGCAGCAAAGTAGACTCACTCTTGGCGAAGTTTTGTTCCTTCAGGTAGACGCTGGCCAAGCCGCTCAAGGTTTCGGCGACGGCGGTGCTGTCTTGGCCATAGGTGGCCGCATTCAAGTCAATCGCCTGAGAAAAGAAGGTTTCGGACCTGGCGAAATCTCTCTGAGCGGCCGCGACCATAGCGAGGCTCTCCAATGGGGGAGTGATCATGGGTGATTTCGGGCCGTAAAGCTTCTGGCACAAAGTAAGCTGGCGCTTGTAAGTTTCCTCGGCGTTCTTGAGGTCCATCCGCCACGCGTAAATGCTGCCCAGCCGGCCGAGCGCCTCCGGGAGGCGGCCGTCCTGGGGCTGTATTTTCTCGGCAATTTCGATGGCCTGCTTGGCGGAAGTTTCCGCGTCATCAAAGCGTTTTTCGGTGAGTGCCACTTGGCTGGCTTGCATGGCGTCATGAAATCTGTCGTCGACGTTAGTCGTTGAGGCTTTGGCACGCAGTGCGGACTCGAGCGCGGCGGCTTCCGAAGACTTGCCCGATGAGCGCAAGTCGGCGAGATGTTGTTGGAGGCGCCGCTGAGCGTTGGCGTATTTGCGCGAGGCGTCATAGTAAGCCGCGATCGTGCCCGGCTTGAGCGGTGGTTCGTCGAGGGCCGCCCGGTGGTAATTCTCCAGGGCGCTGAGCCAATCACCTTTCTTCTCCAGGGCGGAAGCCAGGTCGAGGCGCGCTTGAAGCTCCTTGGGGGCGATGGAAAGCGCTTCGCGGTACTCACCGATCGCAGCATCGCGGTTGCCGGTGTTCTCGAGAGCCTGCCCGAGGAGGTCGTGATGACTCCAATTCGCCGGGTCGGCCTCCACGGCGCGCTTAAACTCGGCGATCGCGGCGGGAAGGTCCTTTCTTAGGACCAACATCCGGCCTACGTCGGCGGACGCCGGACCATAGCTGTTATCAAGTTTCTCGGCCTGTCGGTATTCCCGCAGGGCGGCTTCGTAGTTCTTTTGGGATTCGTAGATGCGTCCCAGGCCGAGATGGGGGCCCGGCGAGGCCGGGTCGAGCTGCGCTGCGGTGCGATATTCCTTCTCCGCATCCTGGATTCTTCCTGTTTGGAGAAGCGCTTCTCCCAGGCAGGCATGGCAGACCGGCCAATTGGGTGCGAGGGCAGCAAGCTCGCGAAATTCGACAATGGCGGCAGCGGGGTCCGTGTGCATCAAGGCGGCGCCAAGATTCTGACGAGCTTCGAGGTGTTTAGGGTCGAGGCGCTGCGCTTCACGGTATTCACGAATGGCGGAAACATAGTCGCCTTTGTTGCCAAAGCTGACGCCGAGGTTGTAATGAATGTTGGCATCGCCGGGGTTGAGCATGAGAGCTTTCTTGTACTGTTCGGCGGCGCCGTCAAAATCATGCAGCTCATCCAATAGTTGCCCCATGAAGTAATACGCCAGGGCGTAATCGGGCTTGCTACGAATGGAGGCCTGCAGTTCGGACTTGGCGGCATCGAAGTTGCGCATGTTGAGCAGAGCGGCGCCGGCGTTGAGATGCGCCACGGGATTGTTCGGATTCTCCGCTAGGGCGGCTTTGGCTTCGCGGAGCGCATTCTCCGGGTCGCCGATTTCAAAATATGTCGCGCTGAGCCTTGCGTGAACCTCCGGGAAGTCTGGATCCCGCTCAAGGATTTGCGAGTAGAGCTGGCCAGCCTCCTGAGAGCGTTGCTGATCGAGGAGAACTATGCCCATAACGAAACCGGCTTCCAGTCTTCCCGAGCCGCCGGTGATGGCAGCACTCAGCTCATTGGTCGCCTCGTCGAACCGGCTCGTGCGAATCATTCTTCCGGCAGTACTCAGATGTTGAAGCAGAGCAGAATTTTCGGCGCTATCGGCCGGCTCGCGCGAGGCAATTTTAGCAGCGGTCAGTGCGACAAGAACTTTGGGGTCGGCGCCGGCGGCCTTAAGGAGGGACTTGTAGTTCTCGTCCGGGGTGAAGCTCAATCCGCGCGATTGGATTTGAAACACGATGTTTTCAGGCTGAATTTTACCCGCAACAAGGGCAAGGACTTCACTCTTGCGCAGTGGGCGAGGAGACGAATTTGACGGAGTCGCGGAGACGAACGCAGAGAAAAGAATCGCGAGAACGACCAGCGACAGACGTAGCGTTTGTTTTTGCATCGGGCCCCCTAGAGAGGAAATTTTCTTCTGACCAGCTACTTGCGGGCGAAGCGCTCGAAGTCGGCCATCTGGCGCTCCATTTCCTCGCGGGCGGCGTCGGAAGCGGAGCGGATGCCTTGGATGCGCAGCTTGAATTCGTCGGCGTTGGAGGCGCGCGCCAGAGCTTCGTCGATGGTGATGAGCTGCTTAGAGTACAGATCGAAGAGCGACTGGTCGAAGGTCTGCATGCCGTACTGGCTGGTACCGGCGGCGATGGCGTCGTGAATCAAGCGCGTCTTGTCGGGGTTGATGACGCAGTCACGGATGTACGCGGTGGCGATCATGATTTCAACGGCGGGAACGCGGCCCTTATCGTCGGCGCGGCGCACCAGGCGCTGCGAAATGACGGCTTTGAGCGTGGCGGCAAGCTGCAAACGAATCTGTTTCTGCTCGGGCGGCGGGAAGACCGCGATAATACGCTGAATGGTTTCCGTGGCGTCGAGAGTGTGCAAGGTGGAGAGCACGAGGTGGCCGGTTTCGGCGGCCAGCAAAGCGGTGGAAATCGTTTCGAGGTCGCGCATTTCGCCGACGAGGATCACGTCGGGGTCTTGACGGAGAGCGGCGCGCAAGGCGGTGGAAAAGTTCGCGGTGTCGACTTCGACTTCGCGCTGGTTGATGAAACTCTTTTTGTCGCGGTGCAGAAACTCGATGGGGTCTTCGATGGTGATGAGGTGGTCGGCGCGGGAGGCGTTGATGCGATCGATGATGGCAGCAAGGGTGGTGGACTTACCGGAACCGGTGGTTCCGGTGACGAGCACCAGGCCGCGCTGCTCTTCGCAAATCTTGTTGATGACCGGGGGAAGATTTAGCTCTTCCGCGGTGCGAATTTTCGTGGGGATGACGCGCAAAACCATGCCGACGTTGCCGCGCTGCTGGAAGACGTTTACACGGAAACGGCCGAGGCCGGCGACCCCGTAGGCCATGTCCAATTCCGCCGTTTCCTTAAACTTTTGCTTCTGGCGGTTGGTCATCATGCTGAAAGCCATGGAAAGCATTTCTTCGGGGGTGATGCGAGGCACGTCGGTGAGCGGGGTGAGCAAACCGTCTATGCGCAAATAGGGATGATTGCCGACTTTGAGGTGCAAGTCGGAGGCCTTATTTTCGACGGCTCGGCGGAGCAGATCGTCAACGCTGGTCGGCATAGTCAGGGAACCCCGCAAATGTTCAACTACTCAACGAAGCTAGCATTCGAGGGAGGGGCGGGCAAGCCAAGCGGACCGACTGGTTGCGCGCTAGTTACCTGTCCTGGTGACTAGTGACTCGTGACTGGTGACTCGTGTAGACCCATCAGGCCTTTTTCAGGAAGACGGAGTCGTAGAGCAGGCCGGCCAGGAACCCTCCGGCAAGCGGGCCAATCCAGTAAATGCCATGATGAGCCCAGTACGTGGCGGCAAGCGCCGGACCAAAGGCGCGCGCCGGATTCAGGGCCGCGCCCGTAAGCGGGCCGGCCACCAGAATACCGAGGGTGATGGTCAGGCCAATGCCGAAGCCGGAGATGGCCTTGAACGCGCCCTTTTCATCGACGGCGGTGGCAAAAACGACGAGGACGAGGAAGAAGGTGGTCACGGCTTCGAGGGACATGCCCGCCCAAACCGGAAAATCCCGCGCCAGCTCGGGCGTACCTAAATGGACGGCGCGCCAGGTGTCATCAGGAATGACCGTCTTTAGGACGAAAGCTGCAACGACGCCGCCCAGGAGCTGCGAGGCCCAGTACAGGAGAGCTTCGATGGTGTTGATGCGCTTGGTGACCCAAATGCCGATGGTGACCGCGGGATTGTAATGGCCGCCGGAGATGTGGCCCATTGCCGAAACCATAATGCCGATCGCCAGGCCGTGCGCGAGCGCGATGCCGAGAAGGCCCAGGCCGCCGGAGCTGTGCAGGTACTGATCCGCGCAGATGGAGCCGGCGCCAAAGAAAATCAGGGCAAATGTGCCGATGAATTCCGCTACGAGTTTTTGCGAAATGCTGTACATGGAGATTCCTCCCAAGATGGAAAGGAAAATGGGCACGCTTCGAACGGGTGCATTCTAGCCGCAATGCGGCGCGGAAAGCCAGTCCCTGAGGAAGACCTGAGGAAGACGCGTTAACAGGTGGCAGTTGAGATCAGGGAAGTTGAAATTCGAAAACGGAAATTCGAAATCGGAGAAACCCGGGGAAAGCAAGAACAGGAAGTGCTCAAGGTTCGCCGCCTTTTGCTATTCAATGGGATGACGAGCGCGCGGCAGCGCTCAAGAGCTCGCGCAGGCGCTCGATCGGAATGGCTTCCGCGACATGGCCATCACGCCCGCGCACGGTTTGGGCTTTCAGGAGCGCGTTGTCGATAGCTTCTTCCGTTGCATCCGCGACAGCTTCAAACAAAGGCGAGAGTGCATCATCGCCGATCAGGGAGAGCGCGGGGCCGCGCGTGGCGGCAAAGGCAATTCGATTTGTGGCGGAAAAGGCGATGGCAAAGTCGCCGCTTCCGTTGCTGCCGGTGGATCCAGCGCGCGCCATTCCGAGGAATGCGCGAGCGCCAAGCCGCCGCAATTGGCGAGCGTCAAGCGGCGCGTCGGTGGCGACGATGATCATGCACGAGCCGTCTGCTTGATTTCGTGAGGACGAATCGAAGCTGCGGCTCAGAGACCCGCTGGGATGCAGCTCCTTCCAAACGGGAACGCCGGCAATCGTGAGACGGCCCCCGAAATTTGCCTGGACAAGGACTCCGACCATGAAGCCGCCTTCTTTTTCGGGAAGATGGCGCGAACTTGTTCCGATGCCGCCTTTCCAGCCGAACGCGATGGTTCCTTCGCCGGCGCCAACGGCTCCTTCTTCAACGGGGCCGCTTCGGGCTTCGCGCAAAGCGCGCGTGACGTCCTCGGATTTGACGTGGAACCCGCGGATGTCGTTAAGCCAGCCATCGTTGGTTTCACCGACGACAGGATTGACGCTGCGCACGTCATGGTTACCCGGCTGAGCCAAGGTCCAACTCGCCACGGCTGCCGCAGCGTCCCAGACGCTCAGAGTATTGCTAAGGACAATGGGCGTTTCAATCTGGCCAAGCTCTGTGACCTGCGTGGAACCGACGAGTTTGCCAAACGCGTTGTAGACGGAAACTGCGCCCGCCACTTTGTCCTGAAAAATATTTCCGGGATGCGGCAATACGGCCGTGACCCCCGTTCGAACGTTGTCGGCTTTGACGATGGTGACCTGGCCGACGTGGACGCCGGACACGTCCGTGATAGCGTTGTTGGGCCCAGGATCGTAGATGCCGGGATGGATCCCCAGTTCGCGCGCTCGCGGGCGGTGATCCTGCGTGGTAGCCTGCGGCGAGAGCATTGACGGCGTTGCAATAATAGCGGCAGCAATAGCGAACAGCGCGCGAGTGGTCACAAATCGGGCTCCCCTTGCCAATACGATTCGGCACATCATATTACGGGGATAGGAGAAGAGCAGAATGTCATCTAAAAAGAAGGGGCGCAGAACATGGCGCCCCCTGAACGAGAGAATCGAAATAATTAGCGCGAGGCGGCGCTGACCGGAGCGCCGACCGGCGTGAGCCAGTTGTGACGGTCGGGCTTGGTGCCGCTAGTAATGGCGAAGAACTCTTCCTGCAGCCTGCGCGTGATCGGTCCGGCCACGCCTTTGCCCACCTGAATGTGGTCGACCGAGCGGATGGGCGTAACTTCCACGGCGGTGCCCACGAAGAAAACTTCGTCGGAGATGTAGAGCATCTCGCGCGGAACCACACTTTCCTTGCAGGGAATGCGAAGGTCTTCGGCAATCTTCATGATGGCGTCGCGCGTGATTCCGGGAAGAATGCTGGTCGCCAGCGGCGGCGTATAGAGCGTGCCGTCGTGCACCAGGAAAATGTTCATGCCGGAGCCTTCACTGACGTGTCCATCGGAATCCAGAGCGATTCCTTCGGTAAAACCGTTGAAGGACGCTTCCATGCGAATGAGCTGCGAATTCATGTAATTCGCAGCGGCTTTGGACATGGCGGGGAGTGTGTTTGGCGCGATGCGCGTCCAGGAACTGACGCCAACATCGACGCCTTTCGAAAGCGCGTCGGGGCCGAGATAGGCGCCCCAGCTCCAGCATGCCATGTAGAGATCGATTGGCGAATTGAGAGGATTCACGCCCACATCGCCGTAGCCGCGGAGAACGATGGGCTTCACGTAACAGGAATTCATTTTGTTGACGCGCACGAGTTCGCAAGCGATGTTCGAGAATTCGTCGACGGAATGCGGAAGCTCCATGCGATAGATGCGGGCGGAGTTGATGAGCCGCTGCATGTGCTCACGAAGGCGGAAGATGGCCGGGCCCTGCTTGGTTTCGTAGCAGCGGATGCCCTCGAAAACCGCGGAGCCGTAGCTGACGACGTGGGAAAGAACGTGCAGCGTGGCGTCGTCCCAGTTGATCCATTTTCCGTTATGCCAGATTTTCTCAGTCGGCTGAATGGCCATGAATGCTCCCCTTGAATAAGGCCGCGTCTGCGGTGCGGCTGGAAGTTTCAGAATACGGTACCGGAAGAGCGAGCGTCAATGCATTGGGAATGCGCGAACAAGGGGCGCGGAATCCAAATTGGCGCGCGTCGCGTGATTAGTTTTGGTTTCCACTGGAAGGGTTCTTGACGCCAGCAGGCTTACCCGGCATGCCCAAAGAAGCAGGCCGTGCCGATGAAGGTGACGACGAATTGAACGTTTCTAAAGCAGTGCGGGCCTCCCGGAGAACACGGTCCGACATGTTCTCGGCAACGCCCAAAAGGAGAAAAGGGATGGCCGTTGCGGCAACCAGGAGCTTGGCCCTCCGTGGAACTTTGGCTTCCGGTTCCCAGCGAAAGAGCTGCGCGGATAGAAAGAACGTAAGGCACGCCCAGACGGAAAGCGAGAGGATCTCCACGTAGCGGCTCCAGGGAGTGGTGGAGTTTACTACGGTTTGCTGGAGCCCATTGACAAGATACGTGGCGGGGAGAAACAGGCCAAAGCGCTGTACCGTCCGCGGCAGATACGCCAAGGGGAAGGTAGCGCCTGAAAGGAAAATCAATGGCAGCCACAAAAGCTGGTTCAGCACCTGCGTTTCTTGCATGGTGTTGGTCACGCTAGCGACGACCAAGCCCAGCGAGCCAAAAGAAACAATGCCTACGGAAACGAGGATGAAGAGAGAAACAGGATTCCCGAGGCTCGGAACGTGAAAAATGACGCGCGCAAAGAACAATTCAAGAATGACGATAGGAAGAGTAAGCACATAGTTGGCAACAATACTCGAAGCCAGCAGGTCGCTGGCGCTCACCGGAGCGACGTGGAAGCGACGCAGAATCCCCTGTTCGCGAAACAAAACGAGTGTGGCGCTTAGCCCCCAGAAACTGCCCATCACATTGAAAGCCACGATAGGACCGAGGTAAAAAGCGCAGCGCTCTGGAATGCCTTTGGCAAGGACGCCAAGCCAGAGAAAGAAGAAAGCGAAAGGCATGACAATTACGAAAAAGAAGAACATCTTGTTGCGGAACGCAATTTGGATGCGCATGCGCGTCAGAGCGGCGAAGTTTTTCAATCGCGGAGCCTCCTCCCGGTGAATTCGATGAAGACGTCTTCGAGAGATGGAGTGGCGATTTCGAGGCTGACGAGTTCGTTGCCGCCAGCCTCCAGGTGTTTCACGAGAGAAACGATCGTCTGTGGCGGACGCTGGGAATGCAGAACATAGGCGCCGTCCACTTCGCGGGCATCCACCACCCCTTCTAGCGTCTTCAAAGTACCGTTGGACTCGGGCTTGGAAAGGCGCACTTCGATGCGCGTGGTGCCGCCCGAGCGGGCTTTCAATTCACGTGGGGTGCCCAACGCAATCACTCTTCCATGATCAATGATGGCCACACGGTCGCAGAGACGCTCGGCCTCCTCGATGTAATGCGTAGTCAGCAGTACGGTTTTCTTGTCACGCCGCAGCTCTTCAATTACGTCGTAGATTTCGCGCCGCACTTGCGGATCGAGGCCGGCGGTGGGCTCGTCAAGGAAGCACACCTGCGGGTCGTTGACCAGGGCCATGGCGAGCGCGAGACGCTGTTTTTGTCCGCCGGAAAGCTGGCCATAAAAAGAATTCTTCTTCTCATCGAGGCCGAAACGCTTGAGCAATTCCTGAGGATCGCGTTGACGTTTGTAAAAACTCGCGAAGAGCCGGATCGCTTCGATGACCCGCATCTTGTCGGGCAGGGAAGTGGCCTGAAGCGCGGCGCCGATTTCCTGCTTTAGCGCTTCGGAATCGCGCTGCGGGTCAAGGCCGCACACGGAGACGCGGCCGGAGTCGAGCGTGCGCAAGCCCTCCAGGATTTCGACCGTTGAAGTCTTGCCCGCTCCGTTGGGACCGAGCAGGCCAAAGACTTCGCCCTCTTCAATGCCAAAGCTGACGCCGCGCACGGCCTCCACGTCGCCGTAGCGCTTGACCAGGTTCTCCACCTGCAAAATGGAATTGGCCATATTCGTCGATTCCGGCCGGGTCGGACCCGTACGGGAAAGAGAGCGTATAGCATAACGCAGATGCCCTGTTTCCTTGTAAACGCGCAGGCTCCGGCCGAGGGGATTCGTCAGTTTGTACGCAAGCGATGGCGCAAATATTACTGGAAAAGATGTTGAACGACGGGAGTGCGAAGACACGGTCCAAGACAACTCTCTCCTTGACAATCTACCTATCGAAGGTTTATATATGTCGAACGTCTAGGAGTGGCTGTGCCGAGGGTACCCATGCCGATTGAGAAATCCGAATTGTTGCAGGGCACCTTGGACATGCTGATCTTGAAGATCGTGGCGCTTGGCCCGGTGCACGGCTACGGTATCTCGCAGCGAATCCGCCAGATTTCCAAGGAAATTCTGCAGGTGCAGCAAGGTTCGTTGTATCCCGCGCTCCATCGCCTGGAGAAACGAGGCTGGCTCGAAGCCGAGTGGGGTGAATCGGAAAAAGGCCGGCAGGCCAAGTTCTATAAGCTGTCCGCGAAGGGCCGCAAGCAGCTGGCCAGCGAGGAGTTGAATTGGAATCGCCTGGCCGGCGCTGTATCGCAAATCCTGCAAACTGCGGAATAGAGGTCTACCATGTCCTGGTGGAAATCCCTTTTTCCCAAGCGCGCGTCAGGCGTACACCTTGACTCCGAACTGCGCTTTCATATCGACGAACTTACGGAAGATAACATCGCTGCCGGGATGCCGCCGGACGAGGCGCGCCGCAGGGCCATGCTGGAATTCGGCGGACAGGAACAGGTCAAGGAAGAAGTGCGCGATGTGTACCGTATCCGAGTCATCGACAGCACGATAGCCAACGCAAAAGCCGCGATGCGGTTTGTCCGCAAGTCGCCGTCATTTTCACTTACGGTGATTTTGACCCTGGCTCTGGGAATCGGCGCGAACAGCGCGGTGTTCTCCGCCATCGATACGGTTTTGCTGCGGCCCTTGCCTTTTCCCGATGGCGATCAACTGATGCGGCTGGAGCAAGTCAATCACAAGGTAAAAAACCCCGAAACCCACGTCGCCCCCCTGCGGCTGGAGGACTGGAACCGGCAGGGTTCCACATTCCAGGCGATCACGGGATATTACACGGAGGATGTTTCCGAGAGTTCCGGCGCGCTGCCTGAAAAAGTAACGGCAGCCTTTGTGGCGCCGAGATTCTTGCAAGTCTGGGGGATCGTGCCCGCTCTCGGTCGCGACTTCAATGCCGAAGAAGAACACTTTGGGGGACCGCAAGCGATTCTTGTTAGCGATCGTTTTTGGCGTCGCCGACTTGGCGCCGATCCGAGCGCGCTTGGAAAGAAGGTGCGAATCCTCAGCATGTCCTTTTCGATTGTGGGAGTCATGCCTGCTTCCTTTCTGTTCCCCGACCGGGACGTTGATCTCTGGACCCCGGTACCACTCGATGCACCGTACTCACAGAGCAGGGAATCAACGTGGTACATCGCCATCGGGCGGTTGAAGCCAGGGGTGACGCTGGAGCAGGCGCGGGCAAATCTGGCCACCGTTCAGGCGCAACTGGGCAAGGCATTTCCAAAAACAGATGCGGACCTGGACGTCGGTATTCAGCCGCTGAAAGAGACGACGATTGCTGGCGTGCGCGGTTCGCTGTGGATGTTGTTTGGTTCGGTGTCGCTCCTTCTTCTGGTCGCTTGCACAAACATTGTTGCGTTGCTCCTGGCACGCGGAGTCCAGCGCCAGCATGAGATTTCCGTGCGGCTGTTGCTGGGGGCTTCGCGCGCCGCGGTCGTAACTCAATTGCTGAGCGAAGCTTTCGTTTTGGCGCTGGCGGGAGCGCTCTTCGGTTTGCTTGTCGCGCGCGGAGCTTCGAACGTGTTCCGGGCGCTTGCGGGAAATTTACCGCGAGTGCAGGAGATTCGCCTCGACTGGAGAATTGTGTTGTATTCGCTGGGCTGCTCGGTGCTAGTGACTGTTTTCTGCGGTTTATTCCCAGCCATCCGCGGCACGAGAAGTATCTCCAGTTCATTGGCGCAAGCCAGCCGCACGCAGGTGTCTGGACGTCACGCGCTGCAATGGCTGCTCGTGGGTGTGCAGGTGGCGCTTGCGGTGACGTTGCTGACGGGTGCGGGGTTGCTCGTGCGAAGTTTTCAGGAACTTGGCCGAGTGTCGCCTGGATTCGACCCGAGGAATGTTCTGACCTTTCATATCAGCGGATCGTATGGAGAAACGGCGGACTGGAAAGGCCTCCAGCAACGAATTGAGCGAACGCTGGATTCGCTGCGATCCTTGCCAGGTGTGGAAGAGACAGCGACCAGTGCGGAGTTGCCCGGTGCGGCTCGTCAATATGAGGCGGAACTGAAACTGACCGAGGGGCAAGTGGACCCGGAACGCAAGATCCTGGCGGAGAGCCGTTTCGTTTCTCCGGACTATTTCGCCACCATGAAGATTCCGCTTTTGGCAGGCGAAGTCTGCCGCGCAGACCCCAAGTCCGTCAATGTTTTGGTGAATCGCACCTTTGCGAACACGTATCTTGCCGGAGAGACTGCGATCGGGCGTCACTTGCAAGTGCCTGGCAAGACGCTGCTGACGGGCGGGGAGATTCGAGGGATTGTCGGGGATGCACGGGAGGAAGGCTTAAACCGCGAACCGGGCCCCACGGTGTATTGGTGCGTGAGCGCTCCTGACCCCGACCCCTATTATCTCGTGCGCACGCGAGGCGAGCCCATGGCCATGGCGGACACGCTTCGCCGGAAAGTTCATGAAATCGAACCGGCCCGGTCGATGTTCGACATCATGCCACTCGAGGATCATCTCGATGAGGCGTCGGCGGAAAACCGCCTTCGCACAGTTCTACTGGGATTCTTTGCGGTGACGGCTGTGTCTCTCGCTTGCGTTGGCCTGTACGGTACACTTAGCTACACGGTGAGCGTCAGGCAGAGAGAAGTAGGGTTGCGTCTCGCCCTGGGAGCTTTGCAGGCGCAAATCGTGAAGCAGTTTTTGCTTCAAGGCCTCCGCGTTACCTTGCTAGGTTGTGTCGCCGGCTGGGGGCTTGCCGTGGCTTTTGCACGCGTGCTGTCCGGAATGCTGTATGGCGTTTCAGTGACGGACGCGGCGACCTTGTCCGCGGTGGTGTTTCTCATGTTGGTTGTTGCGGCGATCGCTTCGCTGGTGCCGGCGATTCGCGCGGCGCGCGTGGAGCCGATGCAGGTTCTGCGCGAGGAATAGTTCGGTCCAGAGTGCGTTTGTAGTTCTCCCTCAGATCGAGGATGAACCCAAGCATTTGTGTGAGGTCTTAATTTCGACCACGCTTTCGCGGCGCGGCCGATTTTGACTTGCCGGTCTTTTTCGGCTGCCAGAGATGACGCTTCAAATCCACGCGAAATTCAACGATAGCGACGCCTTCGCTTTCGAGAAGTTTTCTTTGGAGCAAAGCATGAGGTCCGCGAATGAGGATTTTCCCGCGGTCGCCGATTACGCGGTGCCACGGAATGCCTTTTCCCGAAGGAGTAGCCGCCATGGCGCGTCCGGCAGTGCGCGCGCCGCCAGGCAGGCGCAGAGCCTTAGCGAGGGCTCCATACGTTAGAACCTTTCCGCGAGGAATTCGTTGCACGAAGCTGTAGACAGGGTTCCAAGACATTTTTGCTAGCTCTCCGAGTCCAATGTATTTCAAGAAGCCGAATGGGACATGCTAGGCACCGGAAGTCGCCAGAACAAGAGAAAAGTGCCGGGTCCGGGTTTAATCCAGTAGCCGTTCTTGATCGTAACTTGATCTTGAAACGCGAAACGGCGCATATTTGCACGCATCGAATGCTAAGGAAGGTAAAGCAGGAGCAAAGTTCGAGAACAGCGAGGGTTTGAAAGTTAAGGACGCGAATAATCGATGGAAACGAGCAAGAAAATTGATGAGGTATTGACTGCATGCGCGGGAGGTATTGACTGCACGCAGATTCAGGTGAAGGCGTTACTAATACGATGCAACTTTTTACTAAATTCCGTGTCTAATATTGCAGAGCGTAGTGGAAACTGTTTACACTACGCGCACTGAAAATGAGGTAGTGAGGCAAGGTCATGGCTTTTGTCCGCCGCAAAGGGAATTCGTTCTACCTGGTGCACAACGTGCGCCGCGGCGAAAAAGTACAGCAACTCCATTTGGCGCGCCTGGGACAGCGCGCGCGCATTACCGAGGAGGTCGTCAAGGAAGTTTCGAAGAAACATCCGTTTGTTGAGCTCAACTGGAGAGCTCTGCGCGAGCAGTACAAGCACTCCGCGGACCTGGCGGATCCTCAGTCTCCGGCGGTCCAAAAGCTGGTATCCTCTCTTCGCACCCTCAATCTCGAATTGGCGGATGTCCTCCCGCCGCTCGTCCGATTTTCAGAGTCGCCCGTGATGGCAAGGGAGCTGCTGGTTCAATTGCGGCTCCTTCAGTCAACCATCCAGGTCAAATTGGAACAGTTTGACCGGGGACGCGGGCGATACGGCAGTCCGCAAGCGCGGGTTCGCTAGGAGGCGGTCATGGGGGACTACACTCTTTCTCTCGATCCAACCAAACGCAGCACGGATACGATTGATTTCCAAGCGTCGCTGCGCGAGAAGATCGTCGGCCAGGAAGAGGCCGTACAGGCGCTCGTCGACCTGTACCAAGTCTTTCGCGCCGGCTTGAATTCGCCGGGCCGCCCGGTGGGGAATCTGCTCTTTCTCGGACCGACGGGTTCCGGAAAGACGCGCATCGTGGAAGCGGCCGCCGAGATCCTGTTTGGCGATGCCCGCGCGGTCATCAAAGTGGATTGCGCGGAGTTTCAGCACTCTCACGAGATTGCCAAGCTAATTGGCTCGCCTCCAGGCTATCTGGGGCACCGGGAGACCCACCCACTTATCACTCAAGAGACTCTGGGAGCCTGCCATACCGAAAAGCTGAAACTCAGCTTCCTGCTTTTCGACGAAATTGAGAAGGCCAGTGACGCCTTGTGGCAGTTGCTCCTGGGCATGCTGGATAAGGCCACGCTCACCCTCGGTGACAATCGCAAGGTGGACTTGTCCAAAACGGTCATTTTTCTCACCTCGAACTTGGGTGGTGGAGAAATCAGCGAGCTGATGGAAGGGGGCATGGGCTTTATCCAGCCAAAAGATAAGCCGGCAGCCGGCCTGAACGAAAAGGTCGAGCGCACGGCCGTGGAAGCGGCCCGGCGCAAGTTCTCGCCAGAATTCATGAACCGCCTGGACAAAGTCGTGGTATTTCACCCCCTGCGGAAGGAGCAATTGCAGGAAGTGCTGGATATCGAGTTGGGCCAAGTGCAGCAGCGTGTGCTAGATACGGCCAAGGGGCAGTTCCTCTTCCGCGTGACTCCAGCAGGGCGTGATTTCCTGCTTCTGGAAGGCACCGACCAGCGCTACGGAGCGCGGCACCTGAAGCGAGCCATCGAGCGCCATGTGGTGTATCCGCTGGCCAACCTGCTGGCCACCGATCAAGTAAATTTGGGCGATTTGGTATGCATTGATTGGGATAAGACGAACAATCGGCTCACTTTCGTGCGAGAAGGCGAAGGGGCCCTGGTGGAACCGGCGGCGAAGCGTGCCGGAGCCGCAGCAGCAGGCGCGGAGGCGACCGACGGCAAATCGGTGAACGCTCCCGAGGAAACAGTTGGGGAAGAGCGGAAATCGCGTGCGGCGCAGCCAGGTGGAGGGTCCTCCGCAGCGCCACAAAGCCGCAAGAAGCAAGATCGTTCCAATTCGTAGTGCAAAAACGTCTTAAAGTAAAACTTTAACTCCTTGAGTGGGGCGCATACAAAATGCGCCCCTTTTTGTCGTAGGGCGCATGACACAAAGTGTTCGGCTCTCTCATTCTTGACTCAAATCGGACGCAATCTCAGCTTGTGAGACGCCCTACAGAATCTAGAATCTTGTATGTAGCTGAAATTAGTGTGTTTCCTCTCTAGCAACAGCGTTCCACGGATTGGCATGCTCCATGCACTATCTCAATGTTCGCGCGAGGAATGAGACGCGCGTCGCGTTTGGGGAGAACTAGACGCGGAGAGAGGTCGAACCGATGAGAGCTGCCGTCCGTCACCAACTGGACCCAAGCATCCGCAGCAACGATACGCGGGACTTTCACGCCTCCTTGCGCGCCAAGATCGTCGGCCAGGAGGAAGGCGTACAGTCCCTGGTGGATATGTACCAGGTTTTCTGTGCCGGTTTGAACTCGCCCGGCCGCCCGGTGGGGAATCTCCTTTTTCTGGGACCTACGGGGTCCGGAAAGACGCGCATCGTGGAGGCGGCTGCCGAAATCCTGTTTGGAGACGCACGCGTGGTGATTAAGGTGGATTGCGCGGAGTTTCAGCACTCGCACGAAATCGCCAAGCTGATTGGCTCGCCTCCGGGCTATCTCGGTCACCGGGAAACCCATCCCTTGATTACCCAGGAAGCCCTGGCCGCTTGCCACACCGACAAGCTGAAGCTGAGCTTCCTACTCTTTGACGAAATTGAGAAGGCCAGCGACGCGCTCTGGCAATTGTTGCTGGGGATGTTGGACAAAGCGACTCTGACGCTGGGCGACAACCGCCGAGTGGACCTTTCGCAGACCGTCATCTTCTTGACCTCCAATCTTGGCGGCGGAGAAATTACCGAACTGATGCAGGGCGGCATGGGCTTTATTCAACCAAAAGACAAGCCTGCGGCCGGGTTGGATCAAAAAGTGGAACGCACAGCCGTGGAAGCGGCGCGCCGCAAGTTTTCTCCGGAGTTTATGAACCGGTTGGACAAGGTGGTGGTTTTTCATCCACTGCGCCGCGAACAATTGGAGCAGGTTCTCGAGATTGAGTTGGGCCAGGTCCAAGAGCGTGTTCTGGAAACCGCCAAAGGGCAGTTTCTTTTCCGCGTGACCCAGCCTGGTCGGGATTTTCTTTTGCAGGATGGGACCGATCAACGGTACGGCGCGCGTCACCTGAAGAGGGCCATCGAACGCCATGTGGTTTATCCGCTGGCCAACCTGCTGGCCACCGAGCAAGTTCACCTTGGCGACCTCGTTTGCATCGATTGGAACAAGGAACAGGACCGTTTGACATTTGTTCGCGAAGGCGAAAACCTGGCTATCCCGGCGCGCAAGCCGGAACCGGCGCCCGCGGTGCGGGCTGTTCCGGCACGAAGCGGCAAGACAGCGGATGCTCCAAACGCGACGCCTTCTCCCGAAGTTTCGCCGCGTACTGCTCGCTAAAAAGCAGTTCCTTTTTCTCCCCCACACCCGGGCGCCCCAGCCGCCCGGGTTTTTTCTTTTTGGGTCCTCCCGGTGCTAAAGTAACTCTGAAACGAGAATCGCCATCATATTTTGAACTGTTTCAGAACGGGGGCTGGGAGGCTGCCGTGAACGCGTGGAGTAGGAAAGGGAATCCGTCCCGAAATGGTGCGCTTCCCATGGGGCGGCGAACGGGAGCACGCGCTGCGTCGGCGGGCGCGTGCCTTTTGTGTCTGCCCCTGTTGTTGACTCCGGTTGCGTTCGCGCAGCGCACACAGCTCAAGCCAGGATGGAACATGTTCACTCCCCAGCAGGACATCGACCTCGGAAAGCGCGCGGCGGCCGATGCGGCGAAGCAATTGCCTCTCTGCAATGCGCCCAAAGTTGATGCCTATCTGACACAACTGGGGATGCGGCTGGCGGCAAAACTCTCGACCGGCGGCGTGCAGTATCCCTTCGAATTCCATTGCGTGAATGAAAAGGCTATCAACGCGTTTGCCTTGCCTGGCGGATATGTTTTCATCAATCGCGGCGCCATCGAGGCGGCCGATAACGAAGCGCAGCTTGCGGGTGTGATGGCGCATGAGCTTTCGCACGTGACGCTGCGCCACGGCACGAATCAGGCGACCAAAGCGCAAGCTGCGGAAGGTTTTCTGGGAATCGCGGGCGGGATCTTTGGTGGCTCGACGGGAGGAGCATTACTGACGCAGTTGGGTGCGTTTGCCGCTGGGGGCGTGCTGCTGCGTTATTCGCGAAGCGCGGAATCGCAAGCGGACGTGATGGGCACACAAGTTCTTTACGATAGCGGCTACGACCCGCGCGCCATGGCGCAGTTTTTCGAGAAGCTCGAAGCCGAAACAAAGGGGAAGACTCCTCCGGAGTTTTTCTCCGACCATCCAAATCCCGAGCATCGGGTAGAGCGTGTGGATGAGGAGATCGAAAAGCTGGGCGGCGTGCCGCCAAATCCCAAGCGGGATTCACCGGAGTTTGAAGCCATCAAGCGTGAAGTGCTGGCCTTGCCCGTGGCGAAAAAGCTCACGCCCGGAGCCGGCGGAGCGGCAAAAGCCCCTGCGCCGCCATCGGGAAGTTTTGCGACGTATCAGTCGAATGCGTACACGCTGAAATATCCGGACAATTGGAAGAAGTATCCCGACACCAACGGAAGTGGTGCCTCTTTTGCGCCCGAAGGCGGTGTGGTGGATGACGGCACCGGGCATGCCGCGCTAGCGTACGGACTTATCATCAGTGTGACGCAAGCTACTGGTGACCCCAACGATTGGGATGCTTTGAACAGTGCCACACAGCAGTCGATTCAAGAGCTTCAGAAATCAAATCCAAATATGAAAATCACGCGGCAGCCGGAGCGCGTGCGCTTGAACGGCCAGCCCGGCCTGGCAACGTATCTCAGCAACGATTCTCCCGTGGGTGGTCAGGAAACCGATTGGGCGGTCACCACGCTTCGCCCCGAAGGGCTGGTCTCATTTATTTGCGTGGCTCCGCAATCCGCGTATGAAAAATACGACAAGACGTTCAACGCTATCCTCGACAGCGTGCGATTCCAGAAATAACCCTCTATTCTTTGGGATCAAGGACGGCTGAGAGTCAGATCTTCCGCTGTTTTGCCCGCGTATTGCGAACGATAGAGTTCCGCGGCTCGCTCGATCGCCTCAGTAATGCTGGCGCAAATATTTTCCGCGCCCACGTGACGCTCAAACTCTGCCTGCTTCATCAGTTGCGAGGGTTGTTCCCTTGCTCCACAAAGCAACAGCGAGCGCCCGGACTCGTGCAACGTGTCCGCGAGATCGCGAATGGCGCCGAGGCCAGTGGCGTCAATGGCGGTCATGTTGCGCAAACGCAGAATAACGATGGGCGGCAGCTGGTCGAGAGAGTGCAGGATATCGGCAAACTTATCGGTTGCGCCGAAGAGGAACGGCCCGTGAATGCGGTAAACAATCGCGTAGTCTGGGATGTCCTTGCCCTGAAGCACGTGCACACGGCTGTCTTCCACGTAATCTTTGGTAACCGGGCTCACCGTCGTAGTCCGCGAGACTTTGCGAATGAATGTGAGCGCGGCAAGCACCATCCCGACTTCTACCGCAAAGGTCAGGTCGGTAACCACGGTCAGCGTCAGCGTTAGCAGCCAGACGGCAATGTCTGCCGCGCTCAACTTCAGGATTTCCGGGATTTCCTCCCAGTCGCCCATGTTGTACGCGACAATCATCAGAATGGATGCCAGCGCCGCGAGCGGCACACTTTTCACCAGCGGGGCGGCAAACAGCACAATCGCCAGCAGCGTAAGGGCATGAATCATTCCTGCGACAGGAGTCTTCGCGCCCGCGCGGACGTTCGTGGCGGTGCGCGCGATCGCGCCAGTGGCAGGCAAGCCGCCGAAGAGCGGCGAGATGATATTTGCCACGCCCTGGCCAATCAATTCCACGTTGGGATTGTGCTTGTCGTTGCTCATGCGGTCCGACACAACAGCGGACATGAGCGATTCAATCGCTCCGAGCATCGCCACGGTAAATGCGGGAGAGAGCAACTGGCGGAAAACATCGTAATGAAACTGCGGCACGACAATGGTGGGAAGGCCTTTCGGGATGCCTCCAAAGCGGCTGCCAATCGTTTCCAGGTTCAGATGCAAAAGCATGACCGCGGCGGTGGCGCCAAAAGTGACCAGGATAGCGCCTGGTATTTTCTTGGCGTACTTCAGGCAGAGAATCATTACGGCAATCGAGAGGATGGAAACCGCAGTAGCGGGCACAGAAAACGTGTTCGCAGCTGCGGCAAACGCCTCCATGCGATGAAAGAAGTCGCCGGGGACGTGGTCCATCTTCAAGCCGAACAAGTCCCGTATTTGTGTGCTAGCAATGAGAATCGCAATTCCGTTGGTGAAACCGACGACGACGGGCCGGGGGAAATACTTCACCATGGTGCCCATGCCGGTGATGCCTAGAAGCACGAGCAGCACGCCGGCCATCATCGTGCACATGAACAGGCCGTCGATTCCATGCTTGGCGATGATGCCCGCCACGACTACCACGAAAGCCCCGGTGGGACCGCCGATTTGCGTTTTCGAGCCACCCAGCGCGGAGATCAAAAAGCCGGTCACAATCGCGCAGTACAAGCCTGCCTGGGGCGGCACGCCTGACGCGATCGCGAACGCCATCGCCAGAGGCAGCGCGACCAGGCCCACGGTGACGCCCGCGATTAAATCGCATACGAATTTGTGCCGATCGTAATTGCGAAGAAGAATTACGGATTTTGGGAGCCAATCTTCAATTTCGAAATTCATGTGTTCGTCGATCTTCGGCAGGAAGGCACTCGCTCAAGTTTAGCAGAACATGAAAACGCGCAAGTTGTGAAGCCCAGGGTCGTGTGTCTTCTCACAAACAGGTCGGATAGTTGGGAGCGTAGTTTTTCCGCAGCAGGCTAAGGGCAACTCTGCTTAGTCGGCGGCCGTGCTGCGCGGGGCGGCGGGCTTCCAGCGTAGGACCGGTTTGCGGGCCGCGCCAACTTCGTCTAGCCGCCTAACGCGCGTGGTGTGCGGTGCGGTTTTTACAATTTCCGGTTTCGTGGCGGCTTCTTCGGCGATGGATTTCATCGCATCGATGAACAAATCGCACTCTTCGTGGGACTCGGATTCTGTGGGCTCGATCATCAAAGCGCCCGGAACAATTAGCGGAAACGCTGTGGTGTAGGGATGAAAACCGTAGTCAATCAGGCGCTTGGCGATGTCCATGGTGTTCACGCCGTTTTTCTTCTGCAAAGCGTCACTGAAAACCACTTCATGCATCGAGGGCAGGGAATAGGGCAGTTCGTAGACGCCTTCGAGGTGCTTGCGAATGTAATTTGCATTCAGTACCGCGTCCTCGGTCGCCTGTCGAACGCCAGGGCCGTACGCTAGAATGTAGGCCAGCGCGCGGACCAGCACACCGAAGTTGCTGCTGAACGCTTTTACTCTGCCGATGGAATCGGGACGAATGGGCTCCAGCGCCAGCCGGCCATTTTCCTTTTCCACAAGGATTGGCACGGGGCGGAACGGTTCGAGAATTTTTTTCATTGCCACGGGGCCCGCACCTGGCCCGCCGCCGCCATGCGGCGTCGAAAAGGTCTTGTGCAAGTTCAGGTGCATGACGTCGACGCCGAGATCGCCCGGGCGTGTTATGCCGGTGAGGGCGTTCATATTGGCGCCATCCATATACAGCAGCGCGCCTTTGGCGTGCAGAATCTGCGCGATTTCCGGAAGGCGCTGCTCGAAAACCCCGAGCGTCGAAGGATTGGTAATCATCAGCGCCGCGACGTCTTCAGTGACCAATTTGCGCAAGCCTTCGACATCGACCTGTCCTTGCGCACCGGACTTGATGTTTTCGACTTCGTATCCGGCGATTACCGCTGTGGCCGGATTCGTGCCGTGTGCGGAATCGGGAATCAACACCTTCTTGCGGGGATCTCCCTGCTTTTGCAGGTATGCGCGGATCAGCAACAGCCCGGTGAGCTCGCCCTGCGCCCCTGCGGCCGGTTGCAAGGTGATGGCATCCATGCCTGTGATTTCCAACAGACATTTTTCCAGCAGCCGCAGGATTTTCAGACAGCCTTGCGAAAGATCTTGCGGCTGATACGGATGCTCGGTCGCGATTCCTTCGAGGCGTGCCACAAATTCATTCACGCGGGGATTGTACTTCATGGTGCAGGATCCGAGCGGATACATGCCCAGGTCAATGGCGTGATTCCAGGTAGAGAGGCGCGTGAAGTGGCGAATCACTTCGATTTCGCTGACTTCGGGAAAGCCTTTGATGCCTTCCTTGCGGTGGAGCGCGCCAAGCGCCTTTGCCGGTTCCGCAGCGGGAACGTCCAGCGGCGGCAATTCGAACGCACGCTTTCCCGGCGACGATTTCTCGAAGATCAGGCCTTCGTTCTGGTTGGTGTGCCGTGACGCTTTTTTGATTTTTTCGTTCATTTCTCCAATTTACCTGCCTGGGGCGTTACATCGCGCTGGACGCGACAATTTCTGTATGCGCTTTGCCTAAACCGGTTGTTCGAGCGCCCGCTTCAAAGCGCCTGCAAATCGTTCAATCTCCGCGCGGGGCGTCGTTTCCGTGACGCACACCAGCGCGTGCTTGGTGAGCTCCGGATACGGCGTGCCAAGAGCCAAAGGTCCGACGATTTTTTCGCGCACGAGGTGCGAATTTACAATTTTCACCGAGCGCGGCAGCTCGACGGTGAATTCATTGAAGAATGGCGCGTCAAACGTGCGCCGCACCCCGGGGATTTTCAGCAGCTCGGCGAGCGCGAATCGGGCCTTCGCGAGGTTCTGCTCGGCCATCTCGCGCAAGCCTTCTTTGCCAAGCAGCGTCAAGTGCACCGTGGCTGCCAGCGCGCAAAGCGCCTGATTCGTGCAAATGTTCGAAGTGGCTTTCTCGCGGCGGATGTGCTGCTCGCGCGTGGCAAGAGTAAGGACAAATCCGCGATGACCCTCGGAATCCGTGGTCTGCCCCGCCAGCCTTCCGGGCATCTGGCGGACGTATTTCTCGCGCGCCGCAATCACTCCGGCAAACGGCCCGCCGTAACTTGGCGGCAAGCCGAAGCTCTGCGCTTCCATCGCGACAATGTCCGCTTCCGCGGGTGGACGGAGCAGACCGAGCGAAATGCCTTCCGTAATTGCCACGACGAACATTGCGCCAACCGCATGCGCGGCTTCCGCCAGTGGGGCGTACGATTCGATGGCACCAAAAAAATTCGGCGATTGCACGACCACGGCGGCCAGGTCGTCTTTCAACGCGGCTTGCAACGCCTTCGCGTCCACTGTCCCGCTGGCGGTAAAGGGAATCTCTTCGATACGCAAGCCCGAGTTCTTGGCGTAAGTCTTCAGTACGTCGCGGTATTCCGGATGCACCGAACGAGCGACCAGCACGCGCTGCCGCCCCGTTAGCCGTTGCGCCATCAATACCGCTTCCGTCGTGGCCGTGGACCCGTCGTACATCGACGCGTTGGCGACATCCTGGCCGGTGAGCTGGCACATCAGCGTCTGAAACTCGAAAATCGCCTGCAACGTTCCCTGCGAAATTTCCGCCTGATATGGAGTATATGAAGTGAGGAATTCTCCGCGTTGGATGATGGTATCGGTCACCACCGAACGAAGATGGTTGTAAACGCCGGCGCCCAAAAAGCTGGTATATCCTGCGGCGTTTTCGGCCGCGCGCTCCTTGAAATACTGGATAACTTCCGCTTCCGAGTACGGCCCGGGAATCTTCAGCGCTTCGCGCAGGCGATACTTTTCCGGAATGCTCGAAAACAATTCATCAATGGATTTTGCGCCGATGGCGGCCAGCATTTCTTGCCGCTCGACAGGGCTCTTCGGGAGGTAGCGCATTAGGCCGAGGTTTCCTTGCCCTTCTCCGCGATGTAGGCTTCGTAGGCGGCCGCGTCCATCAAGTCGCTGATCCCTTTAGCATTTGTTAAGCGCACTTTGATCAGCCACGCGGCTCCGTGCGGATCGCTGTTAATGGTTTCCGGCTTGTTCTGAAGCTCGCCATTGGCTTCAATCACTTCGCCGTTGGCGGGAGCGTAGATTTCGCTGACGGCCTTCACCGATTCCACAGTCCCAAAGGATTTTCCCGCTTCAATCTTGGCGCCAAGCTTCGGCAGTTCGACGAAGACCACGTCACCAAGTTCATGCTGTGCGTGATCGGTGATCCCGATCGTGGCGAGGTCTCCCTTCAACTCGATCCACTCGTGCTCTTTGGTGTAGCGCCGGTCCTTGGGGTATCCCATTTCAAATCTCCTTTAAAGCCCTTCAAGCAGGACCATGGACTTTCGCGTCCCCTGAATCTCAAACAGCTTTCGGATGGCCTCTTCTTTTTCCGCGTCCATCTTCGCAGCAGACTTAGGAGCCTGCTCCTGCGTCTTCGTCTGCGCCGAAGTTTCAGTCGGCACAGATTTTGCTGGCACCGAGGATTCCGTAGCTGTAGCCCCAGTCTTCGCTGATGTCGGCTGGGGCGCCGCTGTGTTCTGCCCAAGGGCCAAAGGGGCCAGCCAAAGAAAAACAAAAGGTGCAGCAGTTTTCACGGAATCTCCTTATGCGGTCGCATGTTTCTTGGGACGTTTGTAAAACGGAGTCGGAACTACCTGCGCTTTGTATTTCTGCCCGCGAATTTCGACTCTCAAAACTGTGCCAAGCGCCGAATACGCCGGGGGCACGTACGCCAGCGCAATGTTCTTGCCCGAGGTCGGCGAAGGGGAACCGCTGGTCACCACGCCAACGCGTTCGCCGGCGTCATTGCAGCAACAGTATTCGTCGCGTGCAATGCCGCGATCGATCATTTCGATGCCGACCAGAGTGCGCGCCAACCCTGCGGCCTTGGCGCGTTCCAGCGCAGCGCGGCCGATGAATTCGCCCTTCTCCATCTTGCAGTAACGGTCCAGCCCGGCTTCCCAAACGTTAATCTGTTCGCTGATCTCATGCCCGTACAGCGCCATTTTTGATTCCAGCCGCAACGTGTTGCGCGCGCCCAAGCCGCAAGGAATTATGCCGAATTCGCGCCCCGCTTCCATCACCTGATTCCAGACCCTTTCGCTGGTGGCTACGCCGGAGGGCACGTAAATCTCAAATCCATCTTCGCCGGTATAGCCGGTGCGCGCGATCAGCGTGTTCTTTAGCCCGCAGACGGTACCGTGCGTGAACCAATAATTCTTGATGGCGCCTAAATCCGCATCCGTCAGTTTCTGCAGAACCTCGGCCGCGCGCGGTCCCTGAATAGCCAACTGCGTGTACGCGTCGCTCAGGTCTTCGACGACGCCATCGAATCCCTTGGTGTTGTCACGGACCCAGTTGATGTCCTTTTCTCGTGTGCCCGCATTGATCACCAGCAGAAAATCATCTTCTCCCAGCCGGTGCACGATGACGTCGTCCACAAATGTACCTTCGGGATAGAGCATCGCCGAGTAGTGCGCCTGGCCGATGGCCAGCCTGGATGCATCGTTCATGGTGATGTGCTGAACCGCGGCCAGCGCTCCGCCGGGCTTCTTGCCGCTGTGAATTCGAATGTCCCCCATGTGGCTCACGTCAAATACGCCGACGCTTCCACGCACAGCCTTGTGTTCCGCAATCAAGCCGCCGCTCGGCGGGTATTCGACGGGCATGTCCCAGCCGCCGAAATTAACCATTTTCGCGCCCAGGCGGCGGTGCAATGCGTTCAGCGGCGTCTTGCGAAGTGCGCTTATGGGAGAAGTTGTGGAGGAATCCATTCGTATCGCTCGGGCAGAAATCGATACTAACATGCACTTCCAAAGCGGTCAAAGAAGCGGAGGCATTCACGCTTCGACGAAAAGCATGCAAAAGATCTGCCCTCCCCCGGCCATGTTCATCTTGCCGCTAGAGCATGGCTCAGGTACAGTTTTCCTGAGGGCACCCATGGAAGGTCCAACCGTCTGTGTGCAATGCGACATGCCGGAAGAGCGCTGCACCTGCGAGCGGTACTGCACCATTTGCAAGGGGCAGCACAATATCCGCCTCTGTTCCGACGGCCTCTATTATTGCCCGGATTGCCGGGAAGCCTGCGACGTTGCGCTGGCTAGCACCCGTGGCCACTGAAACGCACAATTTGCAGATGTGGATCGATGCCGACGCCCGTTTGGCGGCGGCGGCAGGGGGCGTGGCGCGCTTTTTGGCCGATGCCGCCGGCCTCGACCGTGAAGCCGTCGCTCGACTGCAAGCAGCGGTCATCGAAGCTTGCATGGAAGCTTTCGGGCATCTTGCCGCAGAACACCCGCATTTGGAAGTTACTTTCGCGCGTTTCTCGGACCGCCTCGAAGTATCCCTCTCTCATGAAGAGGCTGCCGCCCCGGCGATTGGTGTGCGCACCATTACGGGTTTTGCGGTGAAAGAGGCGGCAAGCGCAGGAAACTCGGGAGCCTTGGCAGGCGTGGACCGCGTGCAGCACGAAACTCACGGCAAGGAGATTGTGACTCGTCTGACCAAATATCTCGGCGAAGTAGCCCCCAACCTTTAGCGCAGTTCGGAAGCAAAAGGGCCGGGCAGAATTGCTACCCGGCCCATTCCATCTCTCAAAAGGATTTGCGCCTTACATCTTCAGCGCGAACGTGTTTTTCCGGATGAGCGAGGTCATCTGATCATCACTCAGCGACATGCGCAGCGTTACGCGGTCGCCCGCCGGCACGATACGCGCCTGGTCCAGCAGATCTGCCAGCTCCGGATTTTCCTTCTGCGCTTGATAGCGTTTATAAAGAAATCCCGCTTGAAGCAATTGGCCCAGCGTGTTCGCATCTTCCGTGGACCCGCAAACGGCCTGGAACTTTCCATCAATGCCGCTGCTCGCATCTACGTTGATGATCAAGTTTTGCATGCGCGCAACGAGCTTCGCTGCTTCGGGGAACTGTTGGACTTCAGGCGCAAGCTGTTGCATGGCCAGCCGCGTGTACGCGGGATTCAGCACCGCCCAAACCACGCCGCTGCCATTCGCTTCGTTGATAAGCGGGAAGAGCCGGTCGTTGGTCAGCAATCCTTCTTCCGCTCCAAAGCGCACTTCGACCATTTTCTCCAGGATTGCCCGGTGGCCAAACGCCGCGGTATTCGAATCGATGAAGAAGAAAAAGAGGTCGCTCGCGCCCGAGCCGCTACCGAACGAGTACAGCGTGTACCCGCGGGCTTTGAAAGTGGGCAGCTTCTGCTGCTTGAAATACGCTTCCGTCGAGCCTGGGTTGTAGTTACCGAGCGCCACCCCAACGACTTCTTCTCCCGTCGGAACCGCCGAAGAACCTGTGCCTGCTGTCTTCGAGCTCAGCCCTTCCGCTACGAGCCCCCAAGCCAGTTCCTCGACCTGCGAATTCGGATCCACGCCTGCGGAAGCCAGGAATTTCTCGAATTGCCGGAAGCGCTCTGGAATCATTTGTTCCTGCAACTGCGGAAACCATTTCTGCGACCGCGCTTTTTTCAGATCGGCATAGGCGAATTCGCCGATTTCCTTGGGGAACAGCGCGATGACGTCTGTGCCCAGCCGGCCTGCGCGCGCGGGCTTCGGCGCCGCCAGGAGAATAGCCGCGAGAATGGCCGCTGCTCCGGCCTTGCCGATTGCCCTGAATGCTTTCATGTGATGCTCCTTTCGCAAGGGCCGAGGGAATCTCTATTTTACGCGCTTATTGCGCGGGGCGCATCGCCCAATCGTTCACGCAGCGCCGCGGTTTTCGCCCGCATGGATTTCACGTAAGCCGCATCCGTCAATCCATCGAGGTTGCTCTCCACGTTGGCCAGGGCTCCGCGGGCTCCTGCGCTGGCCATCAACCGTGCTACCTGCAAGTCTGAACGCATGGATGCGGCGACGATACCGTCCAGTTGTCCCAGGCGTTCGAAAAGCGCAACCGTTCGCTCGGCCACTTGCAGGGGAACTTCCGCGGCTTCCTTGGTTGCTTTCTGAATTGCCTCTTCGCGTAGGCGTGCTTCTTCCGCATTCCCCTGCGGCAATTTGAATGCAGCCATGACCGCGTTATACGACTCCGCGTCCCGGTCAATCTCTTCGGCTAGTTTCTCCGCGGTTCTCCTCATGTCATCCAGAGCCGCCGAGAGTTGATCGACGTGCGCGGCTTGGGATTTCTTTTTACGCGAGAGACCCGCGACCATATGCCCGAGCGAAGCCGCCAGCGCTCCCGCAAATGCGGACACGCTCCCGCCGCCCGGCGTCGCCGTCGGCGCCGCCACGGCCTCCAGAAATGGCCGCGCCAGTCCAACGAGCTTTCCGTCTTTCGCGGTCATCAGAGGCGCTCCGCTCAGCGCGTCGGCTAGCTTGTTTTCAAACACCTGCGCCGGAGAGAAATTCTCGAGTTGCAGGAAAAAGTCCGCCGCCATTTCGATGGCTTTTTTCGGCACCAACCCGACGATCTCGCTGCCCACCGGCTTCACCCCATAGCGTTCCGCTTCGCGCTTCACCATTTCATACACACGATGCATGGGCGTCTGCTCAAAATCCGTCAGATTGATGGAAACCTGCGCCAGGTTGCGCGCCTTCAGCTCCACCCCCATCGACTTCACGTACCGCAGTCCACCGGAAGAGAAGCGAATCGCTTTGGCAATCTTGTTCGCAATCCCCACATCGGCCGTGTTCAAGTTCACGTTGTACGCAATTAAAAACTTGCGCGCGCCCACCACCGTCACTCCGGCGGTTGGGTGCAACTTCGGCTCCCCGACGTCCGGCTGTCGCTCGAGGTTCTTCTTCATCTCCTCGCGAAGCCCTTCGAACTGCCCGCGCCTCACGTTCTCCAGGTTCGTGCGATCCGGCCGTGTCGCTGCCGCTTCGTAAAAGAAAACGGGAATGCGGTAGCGTTCCCAGATTTCGTGGCCCACACGCCGCGCCAGTGCCACGCAATCTTCAATCGTTACGCCTTCGATGGGGATAAACGGCACCACGTCCGTCGCCCCCACGCGCGGATGAGCGCCCGTGTGCTTCGTCAGGTCGATCAACTCCATGGCTTTGCCAACGCCCCGCAGCGCCGACTCGGAGACCGCATCCGGCTCACCCGCCAGCGTAATCACTGAGCGATTGTGGTCCGCGTCCATTTCGCGGTCCAGCACATACACACCCGGAACACTGCTCATGGCGGCAACGATGGCATCCACCTTCGCCGCGTCTCGCCCTTCCGAAAAATTCGGCACGCATTCAATCAGTCGTTTCATCGTTTAGGTTTCTTGTTGTTGAGGCTCTTGTTGCTCGGCTTCTTGTTATGGGGGTCTCCCCAGTTGTTCGGAAACTTTGGCTTGCGGTCCGGCAGTGTCGGCCTCTCATAAACGAAGGTTCGCTTTTTCTCCTCAGAAGTTGTTGCTGCTTCCTGATTGGGCGGTGCCTGAAAGCCCGGGGTCTGAACGCTTGGGGCTTGAGCCGTTGGCGCCCGGGACGCCCTTGCCGGTTTGTGGTTCGGCAAGCTTGGCCACGCAGGCCGCGCTCCTGATTTCACCGGCCATTGCGGTCCAATCATCGGTTTCATCCCGGGAGGAAGAGACAAGGGCCCCTTGGGTGCCTGGGCTCGCGCTTCGACCGGCGGTGCAGGAATCTTCCCGTTTTCTGCTTTTGATTTCTCCGCAAGATAACCTTTCCATTGGCTCACAAACCAGAGGAAGGCCGTCGCCCATGCTCCTACCACCAGCGCATTAAAACTGCTGAAGCCTCCCGCTTTCCCCAGGATGGTCACGGCAAAGAATGCGACCGCTAAAAGGATATAAAAATATTCTTCGAAGAGGCTTTTGGTCTTCGTTGACCCGATTTTCGGAAGCCGCAGCCTCCGCACCGGTCTACCCGTATAGCTAGTTCCTGGAATCTTTGGTGGCATGGATCACGCGACCGCGCTTCACGGTCATCCAGCAGTGGTTCACTCCAAAATAATAAGGAATTTCGCGGTAGTCGGCCACCTCGAATACGGCCAAGTCCGCTTGTTTGCCAACCTCCAGCGAACCAATCTGCTTCTCGCGCCGGAGCGCGTAGGCAGCGTTGATCGTTGCGGCAGCGATGGCCTCCGCGGGCGTCATGCGCAATTGCGAGCAGGCCAGCGACAAAATCATCGGCATGCTTACCGTCGGGCTTGTACCGGGGTTGTAATCCGTGGCCAGGGCGACAATCGCGCCCGCATCAATCAGCGTCCGCGCTGGCGCATATTTTTTCAAGCCCAAATGAAAATCGCATCCCGGCAGCAGCGTCGCCAAGGTCTCGGATTTCCCGAGGGCCTGAATGTCGCCCCTGTTCACCTTCTCCAGATGGTCACAGCTCGCCGCGCGCAAGAGAATCGCCAGTCGCGTTGCCCCGGTTCTGGAAAGTTGCTCGGCGTGCATCCGCGGAGCAAGTCCCCACTGCCGGCCAGCCTGTAAGATGCGCTTCGATTCTTGCACGCTAAACGCGCCGCGCTCGCAAAACACATCGCAAAATTCGGCCAGCTTGCGCGCCGCGATCTCCGGCAGAAGATTCTCTTCCAACAATTGGATGTACTGCTTCGATCCTTCTTTCTTCTTGTGAAACTCCTCGGGTACGACGTGCGCGCCAAGGAAAGTCGACACAATCTCCAATGGCTGCCCCGCCGCCAGCTCCTTGTGCAGCTTCAGGACCTTCAGTTCGCTCGCAACGTCCAGCCCATAACCGCTCTTCGCTTCCACGGTGGTAGTCCCGTGCGCCGCGAATTGTTTCAGTGCGGCATGCGCTCGTTTCTTCAGCTCGTCCGCCGTGGCCCCGCGGAGCTTCTTCACCGAATTGAGGATCCCGCCGCCTTTGCGCGCAATCTCTTCGTAACTCGCGCCCTGAATTCTCAGTTCATATTCTTCCGCGCGGCTCGCCGCATGCACCAGATGCGTGTGCGAATCCACAAATCCGGGCAGCGCCACGCGCCCGCCCACATCGAGTTTTTCCGCCGTGCGCGTCTCCGGCCGCGCTTCGACCTGTGCACGCGTCCCCACGGCCGCAATCACGCCCTCCCGCACCAGTAGCGCACCGTTCTCAACTAAGCCCAAATTGGAAAGGAAGTTGCCGCGTCGCGGACCACGTCCGCCAAGCGTCAGCAATTGCGATGCACCCGTAATGAGCAGGGAATCGGCCAAGGCCCCGTATTATGCCGGAAAGCCTATTGCTAGCACAGGTGGAAGCAACCCACTCGCCTGGTGATGTAGAGCCCGCCTTCTTAGGCGGGCCGCTTCCGCTACTCCATCGGTACCTTCACACCGGTTTTCTTCGCAAACGCAATCGCTTCTGGATACCCCGCATCCACGTGCCGCGCCACACCCATCCCCGGATCGTTCGTCAGCACCCGCTCGATGCGCTTCGCCATTTCCTTCGTTCCATCGGCCACGGTCACCTGCCCCGCATGCTGCGAATACCCGATCCCCACACCTCCTCCATTGTGAATCGACACCCATGACGCCCCACTCGCTGTGTTAATCAGTGCATTCAGCAGCGGCCAGTCCGCCACCGCATCCGAGCCATCACGCATCGATTCCGTTTCACGGTACGGCGATGCCACCGACCCGCAGTCTAGGTGATCGCGCCCCATCACCACCGGCGCTTTGATTTCCCCTTTCGCCACTAGCTCATTCAGGGCCAATCCAAATCTGTCGCGCTCCCCATACCCCAGCCAGCAGATCCGCGACGGCAGGCCCTGAAACCTCACGCGCTTCTGTGCCAGCTTGATCCAGCGGTTCAAATGCTCGTCGTTCGGAAACATTTCCAGTACCAATTGATCCGTCCGCGCAATGTCCGAAGCTTCTCCCGAAAGCGCCGCCCACCGGAACGGTCCCTTCCCCTCGCAAAACAGCGGCCGGATGTATGCCGGCACAAATCCCGGAAAGTCGTACGCGTTCTTGACTCCCTGCTGAAATGCGAATGTTCGAATGTTGTTGCCGTAGTCGAACGTCACCGCGCCCAGCTTCTGCAAGTCCAGCATGCCTTGCACGTGCGCAGCAATCGCCGCCTGCGCGCACTTCTGGTACTCGTCAGGATTCTTCGCGCGCAGCTCCAGCGCCGCGTCCAGCGTCATCCCATTCGGCACGTACCCCCCGAGAGGATCGTGCGCGCTCGTCTGATCCGTCAGCAAATCGGGCACCACGCCGCGCTTCGCGAGTTCCGGAATCACGTCCGCGCAGTTTCCCGCCAGTCCAACGGAAGTCGCTTCGCCCTTGCGCACTGCGTTCTTCAAAATCCGCAGCGCTTCGTCCAGCGAAGTCACCAGCACGTCGCAATAGCCCGCCTTCAGCCGCTTCTTGATGCGCTCTGGATCAACATCAATCCCCAAAAATGCCGCGCCATTCATCGTGGCCGCCAGCGGCTGCGCTCCGCCCATGCCACCCATGCCGCCGCTCACCACCAGCTTGCCTTTCAAGTCGCCGCCAAAATGTTTTTTCGCCGCCGCCGCAAACGTTTCGTACGTCCCTTGCAAAATTCCCTGCGTCCCAATGTAAATCCAGCTTCCCGCGGTCATCTGCCCGTACATCATCAAGCCCGCGCGATCCAATTCGTGGAAGCGATCCCAGTTGTTCCAATGTCCCACCAGGTTCGAATTGCACAGCCTGCACCAGCAGCGTTTCGTCCGCCTCCAGCGCTTTCAGCGAACGCACAATCGCGTGAAAGCATTCCCAATTCCGCGCCGTCTTGCCCGTCCCGCCGTAAACCACCAAATCTTCGGGCTTCTCTGCCACTTCGGGATCCAGGTTATTCAGCAGCATGCGCAGCGCCGCCTCCTGGTGCCACCCTTTGCAGGAGATGTGCGTCCCCCGGGGCGCGCGATATGGCCCCTGCGACAATCCCGCCTCCGCCACAGTTTCTGACGCGCCCCGCGACAGTGTCGAACTCATGAATTTCCCTCTCCGCCGCTCATACTAGCGCACACCCCCGTCAATTGCACTTCTTGCCGAGACCGCACTTCAGCCCGGCATTCCTGGCTCACCCTAGCCCGTACTCGTTCAGGTGTTATCCCGAAGTGCAGCTTAGGGTTTTCAGGCATGAGGCCCTTGCGCCGTTTGCATTAGAATCTATAGGTATGAAGCGCCGCAAAACCAAGCCCAAGCGAGAATCGAAGCAAGAGCCGCCGACGAACCAAGTCGCGATTCCTGATGAGCCCCAGAACCCCACGAGCTCCGTCGAGCCTCACGCGGAACCCGAGAGCTCTGCGACTTACGTCGAGTTGCAAAGTGAAATCGAGAATTTCACAAACAGCTTCGACGAGCAAAAGGAATCAGGGATTCCTCCGGCCCCCTTCAAGACTTCCGCTGTCAGCGAAGCGCCTGCCGACCGCAGCGGGCCCGTCGCCAGCAAACCACCCGCCTCAGCTACCCCGGCACTCGTCGGAGCCGACCGCCGCACGCATCCTCGCTACGCGTTCAACGCTACCGCGGAGGTCGCCGCCGAATCCGGCGCGCCTGTCAAAACACGTGTGCGCGACTTGAGCCAGCAGGGCTGCTATTTGGACACGGACAGTCCGCTCCCTTTGGGAACGAACGCCAAGGTGCGCATGATCAAGGGCGCCAAATCGCTCGAAGTCCAGGGCAGGGTCGTTTACAACCAGCCAGGCAAGGGCATGGGCCTCATGTTTACAGCAGTCAAGCCGGAACACGGCGGGACTCTGGATTCATGGATCAACGAGTCCCGCGAAACCTCCTGGCTCGCCGCCAATCGTCGCCGGAGCCAGCGCGTCCTGATGAAAGTCCCCGTGCGCGTTTCGGTTCAAGCCGGTGCAGCCTCGCTTTCCGCAGAAGAGACGCACACTCTCGCGGTCAGCGCTCACGGCGCGCTGATTGCCATTTCCGCGCCGCTCTACCGCGGACAGCGCCTCACTCTGTCGAATCCGCAGACCAAAGATTCGCTCGAGTGCGTGGTCGCCCACATTGATCGGTTTCCGGACGAGCAAATGAATGTCGGTGTGGAATTCCTGCTGCCCAATCCGACGTTCTGGCACGTTGCCTTCCCGCCCAAAGACTGGACCCCGCGTCATCCCGACGCCAAATCCCCTCAAAAGTGACGAGCCGAGGACGGATCGTCAGTAAGTCCTGCCAGGAATTTGAATTTCATTCTGCTGCGCCTTCTTGCTGGCCCGCTTTCTGTCATAGAGCACCTCATCGGCGCGCGCGATCATTTCCTCCGGCCGCTCTCCCATTTCGTATTGCTTCCATCCCGCCGAAAAGGTGACGGGAATCTTCTGGCCATGCCACTCCACTTCCAATGAACCAAGACGTCCCAGCACAAGGTCGAGCTGCTGCAACGTACACTCGGGAAGCACGACCAGGAACTCATCGCCTCCCAGCCGCACCGCAAGGTCGGAACCGCGGATGACCTCATTCAGGCGCGCCGCGAATTCTTGCAACACCAGGTCGCCCGCCGGGTGGCCGTGCGTGTCGTTGATTTCCTTGAAGCTGTTCAAGTCCAGTGTGAGTACCGTCAACGGATGCCCCCTGCGTTGAGAGCGCAAGACTTCTGCTGCCAGGCGTTCCTCGGCAAAACGACGGTTATAGAGGCCCGTCAACGGATCGATCAGCGCCAGAGTACGCAACAACTCGGAATGTCCCTGTTTTTCGGCCAGTTGTCGGCGCAGCCGTTTGATGAGCGTCTGTTGGTAGATTACATAGAGGTTGAAAATGACGACCAGCGCCACCAGGCCAAAAATGGCGTCGCCCGCCTTAATTTTGAAGCCCTTGTCCACTCGTTCGCCTAGGTTCGGGAGGATGAAGGAAATGACCGCGAATGTAAGCAAGAGAATGACAAAAATGGAGTAGCCCCAGACCCACCAATCCCGCTTCTCAATCCTGAGTAGTTGCTTTGCAAACTCGCGATTACTTTCTTCAATCGAAGTGCCAGGGGGCTGGAGTGGGGGGGCACTCATGGGTGAGAGGGAAGAGTAAATTGTCTCCGATTTGTCCAAGCTAGCCCGTGAGACCGTCGCGGTCAAGGCGAATTCATTTCCCTAATTCTAATTAAGTCACCCCCATCGGCAAGTGTGGGCGTGACGAAGCTTGGCGTTTCAGGCAATCAACTAACATCATTATTATGAATGGCTTACGGTCTATTCGCGCGCCCTTGAAGTCCTGTTCCGCTGGTACCCCTGGCCTATTGGCCGGGGTGATGGATTCTGTCAGATTTACGTCGAACTGAAATGCTCCCGTTCTTCATCCTCGCGTTCTCTCTGTTGGCCCTCGTAAAGTTCGGGGTCGCACAATGGCGCGCTATTTGGATGTCCACCGCCAGTCAGCCCCTGTCGGGGTCCTTGCAGCACGCGGCGGGAATTGATGACGCAGCCATCGGGGCACAGGATTTCGGCACGTTGCTGGATCTCTGCGACCGTTTGTCCCCCGGCTTGAAGAAAACCAGTCCCTGGCTCAAGGAAGTATCGCTCTACCACCGCCTGGTTGGGAAACTGGACCACGCCTTCGGGCGCAAGTTCCCCGCAATTTCCGCATGGGCAAACGGGGAAATGCAGACCTGCTGCCGCTATGCCGCCGTGGTTCTTGACCAGAATCTCTCGATGAACATGGACCGCCAGTTTGCCGCTCGCGCCAGCTAGGAAAACTCACATCTTCAATCCCGACACCGGAAGCTAACGGTCGCTCCTCCGGCCCTATTTGCTCTGTTTGACCCAAACAATGTCGTAAGCCCGGTCGAAGGTCACGAACATCAGACACTCTTCCTTCGCCGTGCAACTGAACCAATGCACCTGCTTGCTGGCCATCATCGCGAATCCACCGGGACCGAGTAATGTGTCAGCCATTCCCTCCATACCGGTCGAGACTTCCCCACGAACAATAAAGAGTTGCTCTTCCGCAGTGTGGTAATGCGCGGGCACCACGCACTTGGGCGCGGCCTTCATAATCGCCGTCGAAGGACCGGTCTTCAAGTTCCCATTCTCCAGCGCAAACTGCAGGCAATCGGGCTTGTCATCCTGCGGAAATTTCACGTCAGCCAGCGGTCGGGTGAAACCCGTCTTTGGTGCTTGCGCGGAAACAGTCAGCCCCATGAACAGAATCAGAGGAATCACCATCCATCGCCACGGAATCCCGTTCTTACGGCCAACGCCGCTTTTGCGCCCAACTTCGCTGTGCAGATCGTTCATGAATGCTCCTTCGCCGTTCTCTTTTGTTTTCGCAAAGGCCTACCTCTTGCGTCGAGTGAAAACGAAGAACCAACTCGGCTCTTCTCAATTCCAGCGGAAGAGTTGCTGCGACATTCTACACGCTGAGGAGCGTGGTCGCGCCCTGTGGGGAGCAATCCTGCAGGCAACAGTGTCCGGCATCACTGCAGTAAGGAGCGTGTCTGCAAAAGCCTGTTGTTGAGGTCTTGTTTTTGCTCTAGAACGCGCCTCGCATTCGGGATAAGGCTCGCGAGTTGCTGGGGTGCGCTCCGAATCGCTTCATCCAAGACGGGAAGCTTGGACTGGTCGTCGAGAACAGCGAGATACGATGAAACAATCCGTGTTAAAGCCGCTGACGCCTGTGAGTCTCCCGCGTAATGCCCGCGAAGGGACTCCAAGTCCCGTCTTGCCGCCGTTCGCCAATCCAGTCCTTCTCCTAATCGCGCAACGGCCTCCTGCAGCTGCGCTCTCTGGGCAGCAGAAAGCGGCCCCCGGAGAGGATCGGCCTCCAAGTGGACTGCGGCTGCTACGGCCCTGAGGTGATTGACGAGAAGATCTTTTGCGACTAGGGTTGCAAAGAGCGATCCACCATTCGCGACATGTTGCGAAAACCTCAGTCCGGCCGCGAGGGTGCGAACTCCTCCGTCTTTGTTGCCGGCAATAAACAAGTGAAACGCATAAAGAACGTTGAGCCGCCCAAGCACCAACGCCTTTCGGGCATACTCGACAGGCACATCTTCCGCCCCGTAATCCAGGCCCCAGTCGCAGTTCGCAAGTGACGTCGCGCGGGCCATGATTTCCAGGGCCAATCTGTTTTTCTCCAGCAAGTCTTTGTACTTCAAATCTTCGTACGGAGCCGTACCGTCGAGGATCGCGTTTAATTCTTTTGCCTGCTCATCCGTTATAACGGCGTCTTGCACCGCCGAGAATGCGGACCAGTAGCGCAAAGCCGCATTGTCCGCAAGAGACGCATTTCTCTGAGCCGATGCTGGAACAGCGGATACTAATAAAGCGAGGATGATCGAAGAAATTGCGGTGATGTGTTTCATAGCTTGATCTTCTCCTTGCCGAGCACGGCAACGACGCTGTGTTTGCCCTTCGGAAGTGGAACAGTTTGTGAACGAAACGCCATGTCGTCGACCATCGCCTTAAAGGACGGCGCCTTCGCCATCAAAGCATTTGCGCTCCGCATGGTTAACGGCTGGCTCTCCTGAAAGTGTTCGGGGTTTCCAACGTTCCCAACGATTTCGGTGACACGGGCGCGGTTCGTGCGAATATGTAAGGTAAGGGCCACTAGAACAAGAGCGGCCACGGCGGCAGCAGCCCATGCCCCGAGGGCGAACGTGTGCCGAGCTCCGCGGCTAAGCTCTACCGCCGGGAGCGGCTCGGGAAGGAGCGGACGGAACTGCTTCAAATACGCCTCGAAGCGTTCATCATCAAGAGTTGGCACAGGAATTCTCCTTCGCGAACATGGAGTCGCGTAGCTTGGCAAGTGCATAGCGGTATCGCGATGCCACCGTGTTCGAGCTGAGGTCCAGCAAGTCACTTATCTGCGAGAAGGTCAGTTCACCCCATATATGCAGAACCATGACCTGGCGTTGATCACTTGGAAGAGCCTCCAGCGCGCGTCTCAGGTTCTGTTCTCCCGCATAGTCTCGGTCGGGAGGGCTGAACCACGCCGAATCTGGGTCAAGCGGCGCATTTCGGTCCCGAAGCTTGCTGTCGTTGAGCGCGGCGTTTCGCACGCACGCAAATAGATAAGCCTTCTTGTCCACCACTTGGCTCAGGCTCCCTTTCTCGAGCAATTTCAGAAACACTTGGTGGACCGCATCTTGAGCGCGACCTCGTTCACCCGTAACCGCCTGGGCGAAGAGCAGGAGCGCCGGCCCGTGCTGGCGATACAGGAGTTCAATCTCCGCGGTATTTCCGTCAGCTCGGTGCACGTTGCGGTCTCAATTGTAAGACAACGGAGCACAGAGAATTTGTCTACGCGACTCCACAAACCGCCTCGCGCCACCGTTGTGCCAAATCCCGGGCGTTGCCGTAACGCATGCAAGAATCAATGGCGGCATTGAGTCGACAAGTAACGGAAAAGGATTTCAGAGGTCCCCACTCGGTGGTCATGAAGCCGTTGCGGGAAGAGATCGCGGGAAAAACACAAATGGCGCTG
>QHYM01000049.1 GCA_003223295.1 Acidobacteriota bacterium
TGCACTTTGTTGGCGAGATACATGGCCGCCATCTCGCGCGCGCCTTCGCGAGCGGTTTTGGGATCCTCGCCAACGCTGCCGACAACCACGCAACCGAGATCAAGTTGCGTGCCGTCGCGCCCAGCCTTCTTCGCGCCCTCTTCCATGACGTTGCGCGAGTACCTGGCAAATTTCGGCGTGGTAATGCTGGCGGTGAGCAGCCCCTGAGTCATGGCGCCCGCAAGCCTCTGCAACACCGGCCCCGTTGCACCGATGTAGAGAGGGGGCTGCCAGCGCGGCGTGTGTGCATCAGGCTTGAGTGCAGGAGCGAAAGCCTGGAAAGCTTTGCCTTCGTATTTCACTTCCTCGCCGGAAAACATGGCTTTGATGATTTCGATGCTCTCGCGCATCACGGTGGCGGGACCGACTTCCCTGCCCTTTTCGCCTTCGCCGATTTCTTTCATGAAAATCTTCGACGCGCCGAGACCAAGGAGGAACCGGTCTTTTCCGGCGGCCTCCTGGAGAATGCGGGCTTCCATGGCAATCTGCACGGGATGACGTGTGTAGGGAGAAATGATGCCCCAGCCGATGGCGATTCTTTTTGTTTCCCGCGCGATGATGGCGGTGGCAGCGGTACAGGAGCGCGCTTCCATGGAGTGCTTGCGCCACCAGGGATACGCTTCGGCCAGCCAGAAGACCTCGAAGCCGGCGGCGTCGCAAGCCTGCGCCACGTGCACTGTCTCGTTGAGCGGCTCCATGCTCAGTTGCAAAACACCTATTTTGAAGGGCAAGGTCATTGATTCACATTTCTTCGGTTGTTAACCGCATGCGGCATTTTGCAGAGTGCGTTCACGCAGGATCGGTCCAGGAATGCTCGAGCCCTTTGATCAATTGCCACATGGCGCGATTGAGCGGGGTGGGGACGCCGGTCTTTTTTCCCCATTCGACGATCGCGCCGTTCATGAAATCCACTTCGGTCTGGCGCTTGGCGAGCACGTCTTGCAGCATGCTGGCGTTGTGCTTGCCGGCGGCGTTCGCGCCTTTTTCAACGAGCGCGCGAGGATCGCCGTGAAGCTCGATGCCCAGGGCTTTGGCGACCGCTTCGCCTTCCGCGATGAGGTCGTTGAAAAGCATGCCGGTGGACGAGAGGCGTGTAGCGGCGCGATGGTGAAGCAACGTGAGCGCGCCGACGGGATTCGTCGAAGCGTTGAAAATAAGCTTGGTCCACTGTGCGCCGCGTGCGTCTTTCAAAGGGATGACGCGCATGCCACTGCGATTCAGCAGCGCCGAGAGTTGTTCGACAAGATCGTAGGGAGTGTTCGTTGGTTCGAACGGCCCCATCCAAGTGTCCCCGCTGATGTCAAAGCCGACATGGCCCGGTTCGATGAGATGGCCGGCGGGAAAGGTGGTGCCACGAATTACGTATTGCACGTGCTGTGCAAGGATTTCTTCATTGCCAACGCCGTTTTGAACAGAACAAACAGCACCGGTGGGACCAAAGATGTGCTTCGTTTGCTCGATCGCAGGACGCGTGTGCGTGCTTTTGGTGGCAACGATGCCGAAGCCGCAACACGGGATTTGCGAAGCATCAGAGGTTGCATGGAGATGCGCGGTGAAGTCAGCGGCGCCGCTGATGCGCAGGCCGCGTTCGTTGATCGCACGCACGTGCTCTTGGTATACGTCATAGGCGTGAACTTCGACGTCTTCCAGGCGCGCCAGGTGCGCCGCGAACAAACTTCCAATCGCCCCGCAGCCGACGATGCAGACCTTCACGCTCATGCCGTCTTACGAGCCTCCGCGCCGGAGTAAAACTTCCACGGCACGCTGGCAAGGCACTCTCCCTCTTTCTTGCCGATGCGGTAGGTGTCTTGGGTATACAGACAAACCTGGCCGTCTTGGTCAACGACTTGGGGATGGAAGCTGCAAACCATGTTCTCCTTGAGCTCGATCTTGGCGTTCGCGCCAATCGCCGGATGCTCGATCATGGTCAGGCCGATGGAGTGCCCTGTGAGATGGCCGAGGGCGAAGCCGGCGCGCTGAAAGACGTCAGCGGCGGCTTTGTGGACCTCGCAGGCAAGGACGCCATCGTGCATTTTCCGGCGAGCCGCTTCCATCGCTTCAGGGTAAACATCGCTCATCGCGCGCGTGCGGGCGCTGGGTTTGTCATGGATCAGCGCGCGAGAGAATTCCACCCAATAGCCTGCCTCTCCCGTGACTTCCAGCGAGTAGAGCAGCAGATCATCGGCGGCAACCTTGCGAAGCGACGGAACTTTGAAATGTGCTTCGGCTTCGCCGCCAGTTCCGCTAAGAACGATGTTCATCATGCGCGGGCCGGCACCGCGCGCGAAGAAACGCTCGACGGCCGGGGCCATGATTTCAGCTTCGGTTTTGCCGGGCTGATAGGATTTCAACAGCGCATCAAAGCCGTCGAGAATGATGTCCATGGCGTCGCGCACGCCTGCAAGCTCTTCTTCGCTCTTCACCGCGCGCGCCATGTCGAAGTGAAAATCAAAAGGAACAAGCTCGAATGTGTCCTGTTGAAGCTCGCGATAGTCGCGCACGGCCATGATGAAGTCCAGGCCGTAGACGCCCACGCGCTTCCATTGTTTCTCTTCGATTCTCTCGCGCAGCCATTTTCCAGGAATCTCCGCCCAAACCTGGTCGCGAACCCAGGGACTCTTCTTGTCGCCAATCCAGCGCGCTTCGCGAGGAAAAAGAAGTGTGGGCTCACTGGAAAGCGGCAACAGGACGTAAACGTAGCGATGCACGATTTCGAAACCGGAGACGTAGCGGACGGCGCCTTCGAATCCTGCGTATTGGTTGCCGCAGACGATAAGCGCGTCAACATTGTTGGCCGCCATAGCCGCACGAATGCTTGCGTAACGCCGGTCGATCTCTTTTTGCGTGGGCATTCTGAACCTCTTCCCTTATCTATCCATGGGCCCCGCAGATTTCGGCGACGACCAGAGCATAAATCCTCGTCGTATTGAGGAGGGTCTCGATGGCCACTTTTTCGCCTTCGGCGTCGCGCGGGCCGCTGGAGGGCCCATAGTTGAGGGTTTCGATTCCGAAGCGGGTCATCACCGAAGCATCGGAATCCCACAAAACCGTGGAATGCTTCGCAGGCGTGCCGAGGACTCTCTGATGGCAGGCCTCGACGGTTTTGACCAGCGGATGGTCTTTGGAGATTTCCGCGCCAGGAACGGAGACAAAAGTTTCGTATTCCACCCGGTAGTCCGCATGCTTTTTGCTAAGATCGAGAACCAGTTGCTTGATGGCGACGCGCACTTCCTTTAGCGGCATCGTAGGAGGCACGCGCACGTCGAGGAAAACATCAGTGCGGTCGGGCGTGCGGCTCACGCGCCAGGGGTGGCCCCCACGGATACATCCGACGTTAACCACACCGGGTAAACCGTCGTACACTGCTTTCTTTTCCCACGCAGAAATCCAATCGTAAATCGCGGGCAGAACCTCCTTCATGCGGAAGACCGAGCTCAAGTCCTGTTTGCCACGCGTGAACCCGGTATGCACGTAGTGCCCGTGCACGGAGAGACGCACCCATACCGTGCCGTAATGGCCGAGGACCAGTTGCAGGTCGGTTGGTTCGCCGAGAATGCACATATCCGGGAGCACGCCGTGGTTCACAAGATGATGCGTGCCCACACCGTAGCCGCGAAACTCCTTGCCCACAAACTCGTCGCTCCATTGCGTTTTTTCAATTTCGCCGACTACCGCAGCGATGAGCATGTCGCCCTCAAGCTTTACTCCGGCACGTTTGAGCGCCTTCACGGCGTGCGGTAGCCGATGCCGGTGAGGAATTCTTCGCGGCCGGTATTGGAAGTGTCCATGTGGCCGTTGAACATCAGGCTTTTGCCGTTCCCCACGCCTTCCCAGAGTCCCACCACATTCGCGCGGCCTTCTTCGACTTCCTGCCAGGAGATGGTGAGCCCCGTTTCTTCCAACGCGCGTCGCATGTAGCGGCCCATTTCCAACTCTTCCCCGGTGGGACTGGGAATGTTGACTACGTCGCAGCACATCGCCACGAGCTCATCTTCACGAATCTGCGACAAGATGGCTTTGGCCAGATCTTCCTTCACGGAATCCGCTTTCCCTCGCGCTGATGGCGTTGCCATTGCGGCCTCACAAACGAAAATCATCCGGATACGAGCAAAGCTTTTCGCAACCGGATGCGGTAACAAGAAAATTGTCTTCCAACCGCAGGCCTCCGCCACCTTCCCAGTACACGCCGGGCTCAATGGCAAGCACCATGCCCGAACGCATGGTGCCGGGAGCAGCCTGATGGGAATACGGCGGTTCATGAGCGCGCGCACCCACCCCATGAGCCACAGGATGCGATGGCTGGCCGGGGTAACCGGCGACCGCAATTCCCTTTCGCAAGACGCAGTCAATGTCGCCAAGAGGCGCGCCATCGCGAACACACGAGATACCGTCCGCAAAAATCTTCAGCAATTGATCGAGTAGGCGGTTGTATTCCGGCGTGAGGCGGCCGGGACAGATATTCTTGGTGAGGTCGGTCCAGTAGCCATCCGCGCAGACCCAAATCTCAACGAGCGTCGGCTCGTTCTCAATCACCGGGCGATGGCCGGTGGCAGTGAACGTGGCAATGCCCTTGCCCGACCAAACGAGCGTGAAGGCGCGCGCCATTTCGACTTTGCCTTTGTAGCCGACACCGACGGCGTGAATGTGGCCTTCAATCATGGCCGCCACTTCGCTTTCCTTCATCCCCGGTTTGATATTCTTGCGTGCATATTCCATGCCGATAGCGGCCAATTCGTTCGCCAGGCGCATCCGCTCGATTTCCTGACCGGTTTTGATCATCCGTACTTCAGCCAGGAGCGGCGCCACATCGATGACTTCGCGGCAGCTCGCGCGGAACGCATCATAATAGCCTTGCCAATAGACTGTCGGCTCGCCCACCATGCGGTCGCAGATTTGTGAGAATTGCGAAAGCTCGATGCCCACGCGGCCGTCCAGCTTCCGTTCGTGCAGAACATCTACAGCCATTTCCACCGCGCGCACCATCGGCGGGCGCGGATCTTTTGAATCGTAGAAATGAAAGAGGCGAACGTCTTTGTTCCATGCCGTGCGCTGCGCTTCGCGGAATTGCGGCTCGATGACCAGAAGAGTCGGATCACCCTCGCGCGGGAAAATCACCAGGTCGTAGCCTTTCATGGTCCAGTAGTTCGTGAGGTACAAAATGTTGTCGGGCGCGCGGGCGACGAGGGCGTCAAGGTTGTGGCCATCCAAGATATCGCGCACACGCTGCCATTTTTTCTCATCGAGGGGATAGCTCACTTGGCGACCGCCTTTTCTTTGCCCTCGTATTTCCACGAGACTTCTTTGCCTTTGATAAGCCTGTAGAGCGCGGTATGAAGCGGGGCGGCGATGCCGGAACGGTGCGCTTCGCGGGCGATGGCGCCGCCGAGAAAATCAACTTCCGTTTCGAGTTTGTGGCGAATGTCGTAAAGCATTGACGGCGGATGATCCGTCTGCGCGCCGATTTTGTTCATCTCCCACGGATCTTCGTAAAGTTTCACGCCGGCGGCTTCCGCGACTCGCTTGCCTTCTTCGATGAGGGCGTGAAGCAAGTGGCCGAGATCGCTGAAACCCTTCTCTTCGGCAAAGTGGAAGCTATGTGGAAGCTCTGTGAGAGCCGCCACGGCATTCACGGAAGAGTTGAAGATAAGCTTGGACCATTGCGCCGGCCTGGCATCTTCGAGAGCCACAGCTTTGAGGCCCGAGAAGTTGATTAGTGCGGCAGCCTCCTGGACCAACGAGAAAGGCGTTTTGGTCGGTTCGAACGGCCCCATCCATGTGGCGGTGTCGAGCTCATAACGCACATGAGTATCCGTGACGCGCGTTCCGCTCATGAAAGTCGTCCCGCGCATAACGTACGTCTGAGCGATTTCGCCGATGGCTTCTTCGCTGCCCAGGCCATTTTGTGAAGAAAGGACGGCACCGTCTTTGAATAGATGCGCCACCGGCGTGAGCGCCTCGCGCGTTTGCGTCGCTTTGCACGAAACAATACCCAAATCAAATTGCGGCAGGGCTGCCGGAGCACTCGTCGCGCGCAACTTAGCATGGAACTCATGTGTTCCCGAAACACGAAGACCCTGTTCACTGAGCGCTCGAGCGTGGTCCGCGCGCCGCACAAACGCCCAGACTTCCGCCACCCGCGCGAGGTGCGCCGCGTACAAGCTGCCGATTGACCCGCACCCGATGATGCAAACGCGCTTCATCTGACCTTTCCTGGCAATTCAGCACCAACGGCAGGCTGATCCGCTACCGGGAGGCTCGCTGGTGTTCAACGCGAACCATTCCCGCATACCCGCCGCTCTCCGCTTTCTGCAGCGAGCGAAATAACGAGTCGCCGGTGTTGTGCGAATCATCGATGATCACACCGCTCGGATAGAGCGCATCCTGAAGGGCCGCGCAAATCGTGTGCACCGGCGCCGCTCCGCCTTCGCCCATGCCCTTCGCGCCGTTTAGCGTGAACGGCGAAGGCGATTCCAGGTGACCGTACAAAAGTTCAGGCATGTTCATCGCCGTGATGGGCGTGTAATCGCTGAACGTCGCGGCCAGCAAGTTGCCATCGGAATCGTAGGCGCAATTCTCGAGCAGCGCCGCTCCAATTCCATGCGCTGCCGCTCCATGCACCTGGCCTTCGACAATGCGCGGATTTACCGCCTTGCCACAATCGTCCACGCAAGCATAGGCGAGGATCTTCGGCTGAAAAGTCTCGCGGTCCACTTCGAGGACGGCCGCATGAACCTGCGCGGCGTACGTCAGGGTGAGATTGCCGTACTTGCGCTTGACGTCCGGAATTTGGAAATTCGCATGAAACACGTGGCGGCAGTTCAGCGTGACGTCCCAGAGCGATTCCGGCATTCCCGCATTGTTCACATTGACGAGGTTTGCCAGCGCCCAGTAATTAATGGCCTTCTGCGTGCCTTTGACGCGCACCTCGGGCCCTTGCGCGCCGACACCAAATTCTAAATGTTTTTCTTTGGCTTGCAGCTTCCAAGCTGCGAGGCGACTCAATTCTCCCCGAAGTTTCATCGCCGCGCCGTGAATCGCCGTGAGCCCAGTTACTGCGAACTGGCTCGCGTATGTTCCGGTGTGGCCGGTGTACGCGTTGTGGGCGGTATCAAAACCAGGACGAACATTCACTAGCTCTGGAGTTATGCCTAACGCATCCGCGACGACTTGCGCGGCGGCCGTCTCGTGTCCTTGTCCCTGCGGCACCGAACCCATGCTGACGACCACTTCACCGTAAATGTCGAGCTTCACGATCCCGACCTTGGACTGCCCGGAAAACGGTGCGTCCGGATTGATGATGCGTGCTTGCCCGAAGTTATTCGTGCCAGAATCGAGCGTCGAGCCAATTCCGAGACCAATCCAGCGCCCATCTTTGCGCGCGGCCGCTTGTTTATTCTTCCACTCGTCCCAACCAACCAGATTCTTTGCAAGCGCGAGCATGTTCGCGTAATCACCCGAGTCATACACGCAACCATTCGGTGTTTTATAGGGCATTTCATTCTTGCGGATGTAATTGCGCAAGCGCATGTCGTCAGCGGAGATTCCCAGCGTTTGTCCGCAAATATCAATGACGCGCTCCATGAACCACAAATGCTGCATCCGCGAGTAGCCGCGATTCGGGCCGACCGGGCACTTATTCGTGACCACTTGATGCATGTCAATGCGAATATTCTTCACACGGTATGTGGCGGGAAGCACTTGCGCCCAAATCACGCAACCGAGCGGCTCGTAGCGCGGGAAGGCGCCGCAATCGTCGACGTGTTTCGAATCAATCGCCAGGATGACGCCGTTTTTGTCCAGCGCGACGCGGGTATCAAGGAACGTGCGTTCGTTGCCGTGCGCGCTCGCTTGCATATGCTCGATGCGCGTCTCGGCCCATTTCACCGCGCGTCCCCCAGCCTTGCGCGATGCCAGCGCACAGACCGCCATGTACGGATAGCTTGTAATCTTGATGCCGAAGCCGCCGCCAATGTCGAAACTCTTCATGTGAATCTGATCGATGCGCACTCCGAGGGCCGGCGCGAGGAACTGAGACGCGAATGAAGGAAACGTATTGTTGCAGTGGTACTCGATATCGCCGGACCGCGGATCCCAATTTACCAGGATGACGTTGCACTCGAGGGGCGTACTGGAAAAGCGATGAAAGTGCAGCCGGCCGATGTGCACGACGTGCGCCGCTTGCTTCATGGCCTTCTCGACGTTGCCGTATTCAAAGACACCGTGCCAGTTGCGGTTCGTGCCCATCGCGGAATGCAAAACGCTATCGTCCTTCAGCGCGTCTTCCGCGGTGACCACCGGCGGCAATGGCTCGTAATCCACTTCGACAAACTCCGCCGCATCCTCCGCCGCCAGCCGCGTCTCTGCGACCACAGCGGCGACGGGTTCGCCCTGAAACACGACTTTGTCGACCGCCATCGGATAGTCTGCGATTTTCTGCGCACCGCCGGGGCCAATCTCAATGAACGGCTGCACTTGTTTCTTGATTTCCGCGCCGGTCAGCGTGCAAACGACTCCCGGAAACTTTTCCGCCTTCGAAACATCGACTCGCGTAATTCTCGCGTGGGCGTAAGAAGATCGGACAAACTTGATGTGCAGCATCCCGGGCATCTTCTCGTCATCGACGAAGATGCCCTTCCCGCTCACCAGGCGGTTCTCTTCTTTCCGGCGAATGGGCTGGCCCACCCATTTGGCGGGTGCAGCCTGCGCTCCATTCGTGGACCAGCCCCGCGAGGCGCCGCGCACTGCTTTCTTCCTCTTGCCTTTCGCGACTGATTTGCCTGCCATCTGCGTTTCGGCCCTATCCAAGTGCCTTCTGCAGTCCGTCAATCAATTTCTGCACATTCTTCTTCCCCAGCGGCTCAAGCAAGCCTCCCGCCAGCGAAATCACGCGGCCCAGCACGCTCGATTGGCCCGACCATTTCACCTTCGTTTGTCCACCCGGCAGCTCTTCGAGTTGAAATTGTGCGCGAATCGTAGCCGAACCGCCGGGCACTTCGCCCTTCCCCTCGTAGGCCGCTTGCGTCGGGCGATGCTCATCCACCAGAGTCAACTTGACGGCCGCCGTCCCTCGAATATGCGAAATACCCACACTCAGCTTTACCAGGAAATTCTTCGGATCGACTACCTCCATACTCTGAAAATCGGGAAGCAGCGGACAAAACCGGTTCGGGTCCACCAGGAAGTTGTAAACCTCCTCGGAAGTCTTCCTCACCGTGAAGTCGCCGGCCAGCTTAATCTCCATTCGTTACCGCTTCTCCATTTCCGCAGCCGCCATTCGAATGGACTTGAAAATGTTTTGATAGCCTGTGCAGCGGCAAGTATTTCCTGCGATGCCCTTGCGAATCTGCCCATCGGTCGGCCTCGAATATTTCTTCAGCAGTTGCAGCGTCGAAAGCAAAAGTCCCGGCGTGCAATAACCGCATTGCAGTCCGTGGCATTCCGCAAACGCTTCCTGAATCGGATGCAGCTTGCCGTCTTTCGAAAGACCCTCGACCGTGGTGATTTCTCCGCCATCGGCCATGGGCGCGAACAGAGTGCACGATTTCACCGTGCGGCCGTTCAAAATCACCGTGCAAGCCCCGCAGTAGGTGGTATCGCAACCAACGTGCGTGCCCGTCAGGTTAAGATGTTCCCGGAGAAATTCCACCAGCAGCGTGCGCGGCTCGACCTCCGCCTCGCGCGCTTCGCCGTTCACGCGAACACGAACAAGGACTTTCTTAACGTCCGGCATATTCATGCCCTGCTTCCACGGATTCGCCGCGGGCGCGCCGCGCTGCAATGCCAATTGCGCGCTTGACGAGAGTTCCCACTAATATGCGTTTGTAATCCGCGGACCCACGCATGTCGCTCTGGGGGTCCGCCGCGGCCCGCGCAGCGTCTGCGGCAGTTCGAATATTCTTTTCCTCGAGCGTTTTGCCACGCAGAGCAGCTTCCGCTTCCTTTGCGCGGATGGCCGTGAGTCCCACGCAGCCCAAAATGATGCGCGCATCTTTGCACATGTTCCCATCTTCGATCATCACTTGCACCGACGCGCTCGCCGTTGGGTAAACCGGCGCGCAGCGCTTGAAAGCGAGGTGCGCTCCGCCGCTGCCCTTCAAGGGAAGTTTCACATGCAGCGCGGTGACGATCTCGTCGTGCGCAAGAACGGTCGTGTACGCATCCTTAATAAAGTCTTCGAGCGGCACCGTGCGCTGGCCGCCCGGGCCAAAGCAAATGACGGAAGTGTCCAGCGCAAGCAGCGCCGTCCCCCAGTCTCCGCTCGGGTCAGCCTCGGCCAACGAGCCGCCGATGGTTCCCTGATTACGCACTTGCACGTCGGCAATCCCGGCGGCACAGTCGTGAAGGAGGGGAATCGTCGCACCGGCCGCGGAATGTTCAAGGTCCGCGTGCCGGACAAGCGCCCCGATGTGTAGTTCTCCTTTGGGGGTCCGAATATCGCCCAGCTCAGAAACAAAATTGATATCGATGAGTGCGGTCGGCCGCGCCATGCGCATCTTCATCAACGGAATCAGGCTCTGGCCGCCGGCGATGAGTCGCGCATCCTCGCCCAGTTCCTGGAGCAGCTTCACTGCTTCCTGAAGCGAGGCGGCACGATGATAGGAGAATGGTGCGGCGTACACGTTAGATTCCGGTCCCCTCTGGCGCAGACGTCGGTACGGCTACGCGCTGAAAACGCGTTTGTCCGTTTTTTCCGGCGCCGTCATTCTAGTTCCCCCGAAACCATGTAGCAAGGCAACAAGCCACAGTCCTGACCTGTCTTTTCTCGTTCAAACTGAATTTCCCCTTCCGCATGGCGCTACAGACTTCAGACGCTTGTCCGTCCCCGAGCAAAACCTAACGACATTGCAGCTAGCGAAACAATCACCAGCGCCGATCCTGTAACTGCCAATACGCGTGGCCCGGGCCCTTGACTCATCGTCTGCAGCAATACGCCCAGCGGGAAAGGCAGGGATCCCAGCAGCAATCCGGCGGCTAGAAGCATTTTGAGTTGTTCATCGAAGCGAACACCATCGAGCCCAATTCCCATCACAATCAAAACCATCGCCAGCCCAATCCAGTGTCCATGCACATCCACGTGGCGGTCATAGGCGTACTTCATCTCGCGATACTGATTGACCACGAGCCCGCCCACATCCGCAATTCCCCCGGCGAGTAGTCCAGGCCTCATCTCCAGCAAAACGAATACGGGCAGCACCAGCGAGCCAACAAGCAGCACCCACGCCCATCGCCGCTTCCAGGAATCGCGCAGGACATGCGGCTTCAAGAACTCAGCCTCAAAAACTCAGCTTCAAAAACTTCGCAGGACCAACTATTGTGAGTAGCCTGTTTTCCAAATACATAAGACACGAGCGAAGCATGGGTGAACGATGAGCAGAAAAATAGGAATTGTCGGAGGGACGGGGCCGGAGGGTTCCGGGCTTGCGGCGCGATGGGCGGCAGCGGGCGAGCACATCATCATCGGCTCGCGCGACGCGAGCCGCGCTGCCGAGACCGCCAAGCTTCTACGCGCGCGCCTAGGGTCCAACGCCAAGATCGAAGGAGCTGACAACGCTTCGGCAGTTGCACAGTGCGAAGTCGATGTGCTTACGGTTCCCTTCTCCGCCCAGGCCGCACTCTTGAAGCAACTCAAGCCGCACTGGAAGCCCGGCCACATTCTAATCGACACCACGGTGCCGCTCGCCGCAGCAGTCGGCGGCGCGCCCTCGCGGATGCTCAGCGTCTGGCAAGGCTCCGCGGCGCAGCAAGCGCGCGAACTGGTCCCCACCTCTGTGCCGGTGGCGGCGGCGTTTCATAATCTCAGCGCGGAATTGCTCGCGCAGGATGGGCCGGTAGATTGCGACATCCTGGTGTGCAGCGATGACGATGAGGCCAAGCGAGTCGCGAGCGAGTTGGCGGAGAAAATTCCCGGAGCCCGCGCGCTGAACGGCGGAAAACTCGAAAACGCGCGCATCGTCGAGTCCATCACCGCCTTGCTGATCGGCCTCAACGTCCGCTACAAAGTGCACACCGGGGGAATCCGCTTCACGGGATTGCCTGTCAAATAGACCCTTGCCCTGAGCGAAGGCGGAACGGCAGATTCCTAGTTCGCGAAGCCGTCGGAGGCGGCAAGCGCATTGAGTCTTTTGCGGACGCACGGTGAAAGAAAGTTTTCCCGCGAGACAAATTCCGGGTAGAGCGCCAACCGCTCGCGCAGTACGAAACCTCTGGCCTCAGTTTCCTTTTCTAGCCGCGCGATTTGCGGCCACGCCGCCTCCGGATTGATGAAATCCTTCGTCACCGGCGAGATCCCTCCCCAATCGTTGATGCCTCCATCGAGCAGGCGCGGAAAATCCTCGTAACTCAAATTCGGCGGAGCTTGCAAATTCATGTGCGCCCCCAGAATCAGCCGCGCAAGCGCGAGCGTTCGCAACATGTCGTCGAGCGAGGGTTCCGGGTGATTCGCCATCGGGATATCAGCCTTGGCGCGAAAATTCTGCACGATCACTTCCTGGATGTGTCCGTATTTTTCATGCATCGCGCGGATGGCCACCAGAGAGTCAATCCTTTCTTCCATGGTTTCGCCAATCCCGATCAGGATTCCAGTCGTAAACGCGATCGCGCGCTTCCCGGCCTCCTCGATCGTGCGCAGCCGCAAAGAAGGAACCTTGTCGGGCGCATCCGCGTGGGGCAATCCGTCGCCCATCAGTCGCACACTAACATTTTCCAGCATCAGACCGACGCTGGCGTTTGAGTCCTTCAGTTTGTCGAGCGCCGGGCCATCCATCACGCCAGGATTCGCGTGTGGCAGCAAGCCGGTGCCGTCCAGCACCAGCTCGCACATCGCTGCAAGGTAATCGAGGGTGCGTGCGTAACCTTGGCGTTTCAGAAATTCTCGCGCCTCCGGGAAAATCCGCTCGGGCTGGTCCCCCAGACTAACCAGCGCTTCCTTGCACCCGGCGCGGCGCCCCTGTTCCGCGAGCGCGAACACTTCGTCCGGAGTCATGAAATGCGCGCCGGGCTGCCCGGGATCTTTCCGGAAGGTGCAGTAGCCGCAATAGTCGCGGCAGAGCGTCGTCAGCGGAATGAAAACTTTCTTCGAGAAGCTGACGGTGTTCCCTTTTCCCTGCTGGCGCACCGCGCTGGCCGCTTCGAGCAATTCGTCGAGCCGAGCCACCTCTGCCAGCGCCAAAGCATCTTCGCGGCTCACACCCTGCTCGCGACGCGCTCCTTCGAGCGCAGTTTCAGCTTTCCTAGTTGTAGTCCCGTATGTCATCTAAACCGTCCGCCAAAATCAAGGAACCTTCGGCGGTGGCGACGCCACCGACCAGTGCGCATTGCGGAATTGCCATTGACTGTTGCGACGTTCCGCCAAGCCCGTAAAGAAGCCGCTCTCCGTCGCCTGATGCCCCTGCTTGTCCCGGACGACTTCGTGCCAGGAACTCGCTACCACAGCGAAGTCCGCCGTGAGCGGATCGACCCGCAAATCCCCTCCCCAAATCAGCTCGATGTGCTGAATCGTGTGCGTAAGGTCGTCGATCCCATGAGCCGCCGACTGGCGGTTTGGAAATTGGAGGCGTCCCTCCGACGCCATGAAAAAGGAGGGGCCGTCCGCAAAGTGTTTCTGCCAGGCCGCGGGACCTTTCTGTGTGACGTCACGCGCCACAGTGGAAGCAAAACGGCGAACGTCTTGCTCAACGGCCGCCTTCTTCGCCGCAGAGAACGATGTCGAGTCGCCGCCGTCATTGATGCGCATCAAGCAGCCCGTCAGCAACATCCAAGGACCTACGGCCACTAGCACAATCCAACGGCGTAGGCGCATGTTCTCACCTCGCTCGTAAGTATCGGTTCGTCCCGCGCAACGGTCAACGTGTGAAATTGCGAATCGCCAGAAGTCATCTGCTATGTCACCGAAGCTATTAACAAGCAGGGTATAATCAGATAGAGGTTGACTCCGAAGGAATCACCTGCTATAAGGGAGTCACCTATAAAAGTGGGATACCTAACGGGGTTGGGCTTCCATTGAGTAGGACACGGTGGCCTGTGCAGGTGTGTTATGTCCCGCGTGTCGGTATGGCAACAAGGCCCAACAGAACCCGCTCTCCCTTCGCCTGAATCCGGCAATAGAATACGACAACTCCGCATCCTCATCATCCATCACGACATGCAAGCTGTGGATCGCTGTCTGCGCGAACTCAGCAGGATCCGATTCACCGTGAGCTGGAAGGTAGTCACTACTCCCGAGCAATGTACGGACCGGCTCAGGTCGGACCACTATGATGTCGTCATTTCTAAATATCCTCTCGCCATGTGGAAAGCGAATCAGGTGCTGGACCTCGTGCAACAGCTGAAGAAGGCGATTCCCCTGATCTTTTTACTCCACGACTGGAAGCGTGAAACCGCCGCCGAATTGATCATGGGAGGGGCTTTTGACTGCGTGGCCATGAATAGCATTGGGCATCTTCCCGTCTCTGTTCTTCGAGGGCTCGAAGAAAAGGCCCTGCGCGACGAACGAGACCGTGCGCAAGACGAGCTACGTCGTTCGGAAGCACGGTATCGCGCACTGGCAGGAAATCTGAGCTACGGAATTCTTCATTGCAATGCGTGCGGCGGATTTATCGATGTAAACCAGGCGCTCTTAGCGATTCTAGGTCTGGAAACCAAGGACCAATTGATGGCTGTGAATTTAATGAGTGACATCATCCAGGATGGCGCGAAGGTCGCACAATTGTTAGGGCAGACGGACGAGCTCGATCCGCTCGAAGTGGAATGGCGGCGATGGGACGGCAAGACGGTGAAGGTGCGGCTCAGTGGGCAGAGAGTCGCAGGCGGGACAGACACCTACGAAGTCATTGTGGAAGACATCACCAGGCAGCGTGCTTTGGAAGATCACTTGCGGCAACTGGCGGCCAGCGACCCGCTCACCGGCTTGGCGAACTACCGTCACCTGATTGAAGTGCTGGACATGGAAATCAAACGGTCCAAACGTACGGGACGCCAGTTCGCAGTGCTGCTGCTCGATGTAGATGAATTGAAGCGCATTAACGACCATTACGGTCACGTGACCGGGAATCAGGCCCTTTGTCGCGTTGCCGACGCCTTGGTGATGTGTTGCCGGGACATTGATTCTGCAGCACGGTTCGGCGGAGATGAGTTTGCTGTGGTCCTCCCGGAGATCGGTAAAGAAGCCGCCAATAGCGTCGCCCTTCGCCTCTGCGCCAGCATTGAAAATGATGGCAAGGGGCCGATCCTTTCCGTCTCCGTGGGCGTTGCCGTTTACCCTGAAGAGGGAGATAAGGTCGAGAGCCTCTTGAATGCAGCAGACTCGGCAATGTATGCGATTAAGCGGGGAAAACGCCAATACAACCCTTAGCAATACCGGGGCTCTCCGACGCATCTAATGAAGTAAGCGGGCAGCTCCGGGCGCGGACTTAACGAAGCCTCCGGGATTTCAGGCTAATGTAGAGAGAACGGCACCACTGCGAATCTTGAGGCCTGGGAGAGAGCGCAAACGCAGAGCGCGCTCAGGTTAGCTCCGCGAGCCATTGAAGGGGCACCAGCGCCGTCTTCCCGTAATGCTCGCCTTCCAGGATGCGCACCTG
>QHYM01000368.1 GCA_003223295.1 Acidobacteriota bacterium
AACTCCGATACATCCCCTCGTAATTGAGGGCCAATTTGATAACTTTGCTGAGCCGATTGCGCTCAAACCGATACGATCCTGGGGGGCTGATCCCAAACATAGTTTCATGCTTGCGGTTTCCGCGAACCCGAAATTGAATCAGCCCAGCGCGCGTGTCGTATTTGCGTATCCGACTGTGGCTCCAACCGTGCTTGATATCGAATATACGGTTCCCCAAAATCTATTCGAGATAATCGAGGCCGATCCTGCAGCCAGAGATAGATTTGACGGTGTCGCGGTGCAGGCTACAACGCAGGGAGCAGCTTACAACTCTTCTGCCTTGCTAAAACTCGACCCGAAACGGCGCCCGGATCAGCGCAAATGGTTGTCCTGTAATCTGATCTTGCCGCCGGCGACCAAAGAAGTCCACTTTTGGATTGTTGGGTTACCACCGGACTACAACGTTTTTTGGGCGAACTGTGTCATTTCTCTGCCGCAGTTGCGGGTCACGTCAACAAAAGTGCCCGCAGCACGTGACGCTAAATCTTCATCAACGACCGAGAACCCTTAACAGGTCACGACGCGCTACCCTCGGGGGTTGATGCCTCTATGTCTTTAACTCAAGTATGGTCTGCAAGCTGGGCGAAGCAGGCCGGCTTGTATCTTCGCGCCGCCGCCATGTTCGCTTTCCTTGCCTTGCCTTCTCTCTGGCTGCTGACGCAGCCTTTTGCCTGGATAACTGGATTGGAAGCGATGGCATTAAGTACCGTCGTTCCATTAATGGTTTTTGGGCTGATTGGTGGTCTGCGGCTGGTATGGAAGGGCGATGAAGTGTGGTGGTTTGAGTGCGCAGCGATTACGCTATGTTTCGCTGCTTTACAAGGCTACATTTTCAATACGGCCCTGCATCCGGCAAATCGGTTCAATTTGCTGGGCGGTCTATTGGCGAATGCCGACCCATCGATGTATCTGTCGCTCGCAAATCAATGGAGCGACGGCATTCGCGTGGTCACGCCACAGACAACAAGGCAGTTCTTTCCTTGCTTCCTGGCCGCCATGCTTTGGCTCTGCAACCGGGATCTTAAGTTAATAGTCTCGCTCTTCACCCTGATCACAGGGGTTCTCTCGTTTGTAGCATGGCGCCAGGTGCGTGCTATGTTTGGCTGGTTGGGCGCGACTTTGTTCTTAACCCTCGTTTTTTTCTTCTATCGTTGTGAGGTGGTTGGACTATTGCGCACAGAACAACTGGGCCTTTGGTTTGCGCTGATTGCTCTGACCTTAATGCTGCAGGGTCTACGCGAGAAGCGCGAGGGCCTATGGTCCGCGGGGCTGTTCAGTCTGGTGATGGGGTTAAATACGCGGGCGGGACCGTATTTTATGATCCCTCTGTTCGTCTTGTATAGCGGCTGGATTTTCCGACGAGGTCGTTGGGGGTGGCGTAGCATCCTGTCGGCGGGACTGGTGTGCTTTACTGGGATGCTCCTGAACTTTGCATGCTACTGGATTTTCTTTGCTCCTCCCCGCCCGACCTCTAATTTCTGGCTCTCCTTTTACGGTATGTTAAAGGGCGGGAATTGGGTAAGCGCGATGAACGAAATAGGACCGCCCTATACGCGCGTCGGCGTAATTGCTCGGGAGAAAGGAATGGCGTTGTTAAGAGCAGAACCATGGCTTGTTCTCAACGGTCTTCTCAAGGGATTCTGGAAAGCCTGCGCGTTTGTCTGGAACACCAATACGTTTTACGGTCATCCGCCAACGGCAGAAGGGTTTCGCTCGGCGATGAGGTGGTTGACAGTTCTGGGAGCCGTCATTCCATGGACTTGGTCCGTCGTGCAGAAAAGGCGAGCGGAATTGGAATGGTTCGTTTTATTGATCGTATTAGGGACGTTATTCTCATTGCCTTTTGCCCCGCCCTGGGATGGCGGGCGCCGCGTCTATGCGGTAGCATTTCCCTTTCTCTACCTGTCACCGGTGATGCTGATTGCCTGGAGCCGGGAAGGGCTGCGGAAGCTTCTGCCTCTGCGGACCAGGTCTCTTGATCATCTCACTTACGCAGATGGGCAGCTCGGACGCCTGGTACAGGCAGGGTTAGCAGTACTACTGCTCTCGACCGCTGTCATACCGCTGGGCTTGATGCTTTGGAAGCGTCATAGAATTATTGGTTGGCAACCCCAATATTGTGTTCCTCTGCCACGGGGCTGTCCCGCAAGAGATTTACCCAGCGGTTACCAGATCCATTTAATCTCCGATACCGGTCGCACCTTCGTGCCCTGGGTGAGAGTATCGGATTTTCGCAGGAGCATCGATGGAAATCTTGAAAAACTACGTGCGCCGTGGTTGTTGGATTTACTGAACGATCTACCGGAAGGCACTACCATAGGCACTGCATGTCATAGTCAGTTCTTTGTGATTGGCACGGATAAAGCACGAACAACTAGGATATCCCGACGCCATCCGATCTTGAACCGTGCCTGGCATCGGATTGTTTATGACAATGATTACCCCTTGCCGCCTTACTCTCGGCAAATGTTAGGTCGGCCCCAGGCACCCCCGCTTTTGCCCGGCAGGTGATGACTTGGGAGTCCTCCTAATTTTAGACGTCATAATCGGGAGGGATCCCAAGGAAGCACCCGTGGAAATTCAACCGTTGTGTTGGAAACCGGGATGGGTCTGAGCATCCGCGAATTTTTCAGCCTCGCGCTTGCGGTCGCGCACTCTTCGGATGACTGCGAAAAGCGCAAGGACCAATAGCAATACGATCGTAATCCGATTCAATACCATTAAGGCCCGAAACAGCGTGGGACGGTACTCGAATTCGACGAGATTTTTGCCGGCAGGCAATAGCACACCCGTTTGCCACTGGTTAACACGCAGCACCGGCTGTTTTTTGCCGTTCACCCGGACCTTCCAAGCCGGCGTAAACCATTCATTCAAAATCAGGAGCGAAGCCGAATCAGACTCGACCGCCGAATAACCCCGATTCGGTTGATCAACGATCTTTTCGATATGATCCGGGAGAGGCGGCAGACCTTGCGAACTCTGCAAAAACTTTTGAGTAGCGCCGAAATCGGCAGCAGCCACGTACGCTTCGGAGAAGTAGTCAAAGCCCCTCCTGATAATGTTTATGAATTGACGCTCGTTGCCTGCGGAACCTGCGACCCGATGCACCAGAGTAATTCGGCCCATCGGCTTGGAATTTTCGTACAGGCGGTAGCCTTCCGTCTCCCATATCTGCTTTGCGTCGCGTTCAATTGGCGAATTGGCAGGCCCGCATAGCACATAACGCGCTCCCATCATCTCGCGAAGATGCGGAACATTTGTAAGAAGACTGAAACGAAATTGATCGTACGGCTGCGGAGTCAGC
>QHYM01000050.1 GCA_003223295.1 Acidobacteriota bacterium
AGCCAATCCCCTTGAATGTAAATTTGCCGAAGTAGTACCCCAGGGCGAGCGTCAGGAAGATGGCGATCTCCGGGTAGTGCCGGAGGGTGTCAGCGAACCAACTAAATAGACCCATAATTTAGCTCCTTGTTATTGCCCGGTCTTGATTCGAGGACCGGGTTCTGATGACATGCATGCCGCTAGCCGCCCTCTGCTAACAAATCAGAAACTCAATAAGCACAAGTGGCGATTGTGACAAGCGAAAAGGTCCGACACGCTAGTTTGCTCCCGCTGACTTCTTCTTAAGATTCTTCGTTGCATGCGCAACACTCTCACTCGGTGTCTTAGCGGCCTGTAGAGCCGCTGGATTCAACAGCTTTAGTCCTAGCGAGGCGGCATAACCGTGGATTTCCTTGACGTCAAGTTTGCGCATGAATTCAATTGTTTCCGCGTTGATGACTTGGCCGGGAACCATAATCGGGAATCCCGGAGGGTACGGGATCACGAAGTTCGCCGAAACCAGTTCGGGCCCGTCCTTTAGGCGCTTGTCGATTTCCGGGCTGAATAGCTTCAAATGCTCGCACTGCTGCTCTCGATACGCGGAGAAGAACGCAGACCGCATGTCTCCTTCGCCGCTAATGCTCGATGGGTCTTCGCGGAAACGTTTGAAAAAGCAGCTGAAGTTCGGAAGATTGGGGACATCCGTCATTAGCGATTTCACGCGTGACGTAAAGGTTTGTTGCGCTGCACTGCCGCCTTGTACAAGTTTCTTTTCGATCCCCTGTGAAATCTCAACCAGCACTTTGATCAGCTGGGCGATGTCGCTGCGCGTATTGTTGATATTGGTCTGGAGCAACACGCTGTTCCGGGATGTCTTGTTAAGCTGAATGTCGTAGTCGGCGGCGAGCATGTTCTTGAACTGTGTGCCGTCGAATCCAGCTGAGCCGCAAACCAGAGTGAGTCGTGTCACATCCAGTGCGAATTCGTCGTCTCTTAGTGCCTTCACTGCCGTTGCCCAGTTGGTTCCGGGCACGAGGTAGTCGACAAATCCCGAATTTCGGAACTCGCCTGGAATCATTTCGTCCGCACCAAGCACCCGGAAGTACTTCGAGACCAGCGGATGAGAGTTCACTTCGCGACGCACATCCAAGGCCAACTGAATGGCGCGGTTCACCAATTCATAGCCCTCCAGCTCCATCTGCCGCCGGGCGACGTCAAGTGAAGCAATGATCTGCAGATTGGGTGAGGTCGACGCATGAGTGAAAATTGCCTCATGAAACTGTTCTTCGACCTGGTGATAATCGGGATCTTTCACAAGAACCATGGACCCCTGGCGCAGACAGGACATTGATTTGTGCGTCGAATGTGTTTGGTAAACGCGCAAACGCACCTTGTCCGGATTTGCAAGCAAACGCGTTTCAAGAAGTGCTTTGTCGCGGGGATCGAGGTCGGCGCCCAGCTTTTTTTCCTGTTCTTTGTAGGCCGCACGATAAGCAGGGTCCTTGAACTTGCGCTCAAGGATGTCTGCCGCCCCCATTGCGGTACGCCGCCGGTAGAACGGACTCCACCTGGCAAATCCGAACCAGGCCTCGTCCCAGAGGAAGATCAGGTCGGGCTTGATCGCCAGGCACTCTTCCATGACCCGCTCGACGTTATAGATGTGCCCATCAAACGTGCAGTTCGTCAGCACCAGGAGCCGCGCTCGATCGAGCTTCCCTTCAATCTTCAAATCGAGCAGCGCTTTCTTGATTGTGCGTATCGGCACCGCACCATACATGGAGTATTGCGTAAGCGGATAAGCCTCTACATACAAAGGAAAGGCGCCGGAGATCACCGCTCCGTAGTGGTGCGACTTGTGGCAGTTGCGGTCGACCAGCATGATGTCCCCTGGTGCGAGCAGCGCCTGCTCGACCATTTTGTTCGAGGTCGACGTGCCATTGGTGACGAAGAAGGCGCGGTCGGCACCGAAGGCTCGGGCGGCCTTTTCTTGAGCGACCTTGATGTTCCCGGTTGGCTCCAGCAGACTGTCGAGGCCGCCGGTAGTCGCCGAAGACTCCGCAAGGAACAGGTTGATTCCGTAGAACCGGCCCATATCGCGGATCCAATTGGATTTGAAAATAGACTTACCCCGCGCCACGGGCAGCGCGTGGAATGTCCCGATCGGGCGCTGGGCATACCTTTGCAGGTTGTCAAAATATGGGGTATCGAAGCGATCTCCGATACCGTCAAGAATGCTGAGGTGTAACTCCATCGGCTCTTCGACCTGGTAAAATACGCGCCGGACGCAATCCGCGCTCGTATCCCCGGCTACCTTCTCCACTTCGCGATCACTCAGAAAGTAAATGTCAAGCTCGGGACGCAACTGCTTCAGTCCACGGGCAAGCGCCAGGCCGTACTGCCCCGCTTCAGTTGCGATTCCCGTAGCGGCGAGGTGTGCGGTCAGAAACTCACGCAAGACAGGACTGTGGTGTGAAGAAGCAAAAGAAATCCCTTCATAGATGATCACCGCTTCGATGCCGCCATTCAGAATCGTTGCAAGTACGGCGTCCTCGAAGCTGGCGACAAATACCGCCTCGTAAACGAACTTGTCCTCGGGCCTACGCAACTTGCGCAGTTCCTGCGCCAGGTCCGCCCATGCTGATGGACGAGCCGGACTCACCACCAGCACTTCGAAATAAGGACGGTGCGGTGCAGTTTCTTCGCCGGCTCCTGGCACCCTCTCGGAGAAACCAATCGAGGACTGGTCCTCGCGTTCCCAGTCTGCGGAATTGGTGCGATATGAATGCGTGAGAAGTGCAGCACTGAGGGACTGCACAAGGCGAGTCGTTCCTCCAGCGTCGCCTGCGCTGATGCGCTCGCTGAGCGTTCTCAGCAGCGCCTGGCCCGGATAAGCAAAGAAATCTTCCCACTGACGCAGTTCGGCAAACGAAGCGGATACGGCTGCCTGGTATTTCTCTTTTTCAGGACGCTGTTGGTTGGTGGCCCCTTCCCAGGCGCGCGCTGCTTGGAGAAGTGAACGCCAGCGATCAAACCGCGCTTCTGCGCCAGTAAAAAACTGATCCACTCGAACGTCGGATGCTTTTGCTGCCGTAGTCATGATTGTTCTCCCTCACTTGCTTTGCGGGATGTGCAAGACGGAGTTACGCTCAACGCTGTTGGCGGCCTTATCATCATCGACTTTTCACGTTAAGACCCGCGGGCGCCTATTTCTCTGGGTTTGATTGATTTCAGAAACGAACATTAAGTAAGCCTTCGCCGGAGCGTCGCGCACACACAGCATGAGATCTGCTGACTTAGCGTTCGAACTCGTTATTCGATCACCGTTTGAATGTTAGGTTCGGAGTTCCTGGGAGTGAACTGTCAAAACTAACAGGCTGACGGCGAGAAAAGACTTAAGCGAAACACAAATTATTAGATATTGGTCTGAAAAAGTGAGTCAGTGTCTTCACCTATAGAGGAGACCCTGAAGCATTTTGAGAGACAACTCGCGAGCAACTCCGACCTTTGCATAGCATGCAAACTGAGCGGCAGATGCAAATGATTGAGAGCCACCGTCATTTTTGACAGTTCACATGTGATCTGCCCGCCCGTATTTCGTTGGAACAGGTGCTTCATTTCGTTGAACAGTAGCATCTAGGGGTGACAATCCATGGAGCATACTGCGCCAATAAAGCCTTCTGCTGCTCACCTCAAACTTGCGCTTGTCGTTGATGCAGACCCGGAGGTGACCGGCGCGCTCAGCACCGTCCTCAAATCTGACGAATGGGAAATTGTGCCTGCCGCTGACAACCAAGCTATCTTGAAGCGTACCGAGACGCGATTCTTCGATCTAATCATCACCGGAGCTAAGACCACTGGTAGAGAAGATGTCGACTTACTTCGCAAGGTCCGCCGCATCCGCCCACATGTCCGATTCATCATTCTCACCGACCAAAGTACTCCCGCCGACGTCATTACCGCCATGCGCGAAGGTGCATTCAGCTACTTCTCAAAGCCCTTTTCCGCTTCAACGCTCGCCGAAATCGTGCGCATTGCCACGTTGGAACCTCCTTGGGATGACGGCATCGAACTTGTCTCAGCCACACCCGAATGGATCAGTGTCATTGCGCGCTGCGATCAGAAAACGGCGGATAGATTAGTGCAGTTTTTCGACGAGATGACGGATCTTCCGAACCCCGAAAAGGAGGACGTCTCAGTCGCTTTCCGCGAAATGCTGCTCAACGCCATCGAGCACGGAGGTAATTTCGATCCCAGCCAATACGTCGAAGTCGCTTATGTGCGCACGCGAAAGATGGTCTTGTGCAGGATTAAGGATCCAGGCCGGGGTTTCTCGCTAGAAGAAATACACCATGCCGCCATCAATAGTCCCGCGTATGATCCGATTCGTCACGTACTTTTCCGCGAAGCACAAGGAATGCGTCCTGGCGGCTACGGCGTCTTAATGACTAGACACCTCGTCGACGAGCTCGTATACAGTGAGAAGGGAAACGAAGTTTTGCTGGTCAAATATCTTCCTCCACAGCAGTTGCCCACTTGAAAGGGCTTCTTTACGTTGTGCGTTGCCCAATAAGATCCCAATTGACATCTCCTTAAACTCCCGGCATTATGTTTTTGCAAGTAAGCCCACATGTCCCCAGGGCGGGGGAAGCTCCGCTCGCGGCCAACCACCTCTTCGTAGCAAGAAAATTTGTCGGGAACAGCTTGTTTTTTCTGTTTGTAGGGGCGGAGTACGCGCTTGTCCAAAATCCGCGTATTGCTAGCTGACGATAACATGCAGGTACTTGAATACCTCCGCGAATTTCTATCTGCCAACGGTTGCGAAGTCATTGGCGCGGTAGCTGACGGGCAAGCAGCCGTGGACGCCGCCGTCCAACTGCTTCCGGATGTCCTCGTGCTCGACGTTTCCATGCCTATCCTCAATGGAATCCAAGCAGCCAGACGCATACTGGAGATCGACTCGTCCATTAAAATTGTTTTCCTCACGGCCTACACCGATCCAGATACCTGTCGTGCCGCTCTGGAGACCAGCGCTTGTGGCTACGTGCTCAAGCCTCGTTTGGCGAGCGATCTGATTTCGGCAATCGAGCATGCAAAAGACGGTCGTCGCTTCGTGTCCCCGGGCTGCGGATGATTCTCCAACAGGTCTTCCGGCAATTCTAGAGGCTGGGTATCGGACTTTATTGGAAGGTGATTCCGTCGAATTTCAGATCGTACAAGGTCCTAAAGATCCCTAAGGCGCAAACGCGACCAAAAAGAAGAGTGGATAGGTCTTTCCCGAGGCGACAGCCCCGACTTTGGCACTTAAGTCCAAAAACCTGAACCGACTTTCCGGCGTGAACACCAAGAACTGTCAGGCTCTCACGACATTCCAATTCACCACTCGCTCTAAGAACCGCAGACTAGTACTTCTGTCAGTGGTCGCGTCGCGAAGCAAACGTCACGATCACGCAGCGGAGGTTCTCGTGAGCGTTCGCTGCAACGCTATTCTGTTTATGGGGTCCTGCATGGACCTCAAGAAACTAGCTGTTTGCGGGTTCTTGGCAGGGGCTTTTTCTTTGGCGTCCTGCAGCGGCCCGCCATCGATCAAGGGGAATACCAGCCAAGGCAGCGGTGCCGCATTGCTTGTCGCGCTTCGGGCTACTCCGCTGCCACCTCCAGTAAATATGAATGTACTTTCTTTCAGCGCGACAATCGTAGGACTTTCGTTGACTCCATCAACGGGAGGCTCCGTAAACATACCGCTCAATTCTGCGTTCTATCAAGTAGACTTTACCAGGCTCCAAACTGACAGTGCCTTCCTCGCTCTTTCGGCTGCTATTCCAGCCGGAACCTATACGAACATGGTTGTGAGCCTGTCGAATCCGGCGGTCACCTATTGCACGCAGACTCATGGAATGGCAGGTTGTGCGGCTGGCAGCATAATCACGCTAGGCGGCGGACCTGCTACACCCATAATCGCGGGCGCTCCGTTTCCGCTGGTGGTTACGGGCGGCCAAAACACAGGTCTGGCCATTAAAGTAAATATGGCAAAAGCATTGAACTTGAATGTCCAGACACAAGCAATTACGAGCGTAAACCTTGGTGCAGCGGATGTTTTGACGGCGATGATTCTCCCACCGGCATCTAGCACTCTGCCCTCTCGCACCTTGGACTTCATCGAGGACGTAACGGGAATCGTTTCGTCCGTTGATACGGCCTCTCAGAACCTCACGGTGCAAACGGCAACAAGAGGTCCAATAACTGCGGTTGTGGGGACGACCACGACCGTGTCCCCCAACTGCACGACTTTCAATCTCGGCAGCACCTTTATGTGTGCAAAGCAGGGTCAGGTCGCCAGTCTGGATATAACTCTGAATGCCGATGGCACATTCACTCTTCTGGACTACGACCCCTTGGGAACAACGGCAGGAGACTGGATAGAGGGCACTATCGGGCTGCCACCTTCGTCGTCTACGCAATTCCAGCTTGTCACAAACGACCTATTTCTTAACCCCTCAAATAGCTTGATCAACGGCAATTTAGAACTAGGGGCTCCAGTGAACATAACTTTGGCGAACCCAAAACCGTTCGTGGTGGACACCAAAGGCCTGAATGTTCCGGTTACATCCTTCACGGGAGCCACGGATGCTTCGATTCTAACGCCCGGCCAGACCCTCGCAGTTCATGTAGTCTCGTTCATACCGCCCTCTGGTGCAACTCTGGGAGCCGCCGATGTAGATTTTGTATATCTCCGGTTCACCCGTGTCACCGGCACGGTGGCCAGTGCAGCCCCTCCAAATGCTTTCGCCATGCAATCTTTTCCCTCGTTCTTCGGGCTGACCGTGCCCGCGACTGTACAACTGTCGAATGGCTCGCCAAGCACGAACTTTGATGGAGTCGATGGCGCAACTGGTTTGGTTTCCGGACAGGCCGTCTCGATTCGCGCGCTCTATTTTGGCCCTCCAACGGGATCCACTCCCACACCCAGTCCCTTCAGTGCCGCGAAGGTTCGCGTTCCGTAAAGCTTTCCTTAATCGCGAAGACGGTATTACTCGAAGGGCCGAAACTGCAGAATCAGGAGTAAGCCCAAAAAGTGTGCCACATTTGGTGCGGAATTCCCCTCACCGCGGCCTCGAAGCTCTGTCCGCCGGTTTCGAGATATACCGTTCACATGCGCAGATATCGAGTGCTTTCCCTTAATTCGATAGCACACCCACAAGACTATTTGCAGTGCGCCTCTCGCAAACATTCTTTAACTGTCATTCTTAACAGTATTCAATCCCCTTACTTGTGGCAGATGCTTCCCGTCCTTGGCAGCAAACAGGGAGGGGCAGGAAATGAAGAGCGCATTTGAGCCTTGGATTGGACAAGCTGTCGTAGTGCAACTGAAACTGGGGCAGACCAAGTTGAGCTTGCGAGGGACACTGGTGAAGGACCGGAGTGACGCCCTGTTGGTAAGACCCGAAGTTGGTTCCGATGTGGAAATTCCGAAAGCGAAGATATTGGCCATAGAAGAGGCTGGGCGCTGCTCCCGCGCGGTCTGCCACGCTCTTTGGCCTTTGAACTAGCACTTCTGCCAGTGGCCGTCCAGCGAAGCACCGGGCACCATCGCCTCCAGGGCTGGATGCTCAGAGTGAGCGTCCATTGCAGTTCAGTCTATCCGTGCGGTGCCTGACTAAGTTGATGATACAAATCTGGCCTAATCCCAAAGTTCTTGGATGGCACTCCTCTTGGAACAAGCAGCTAAACAAATACCTGATGAATATTCTGATGACGGTTTGTTTTGCTTCGGGTGCGACAGGCCAGAGCACCGAGACTGCCGGCGGCGATGACGCGACTATCGTCGCCACGCCTTCTCCTCCAAACTGGCCCCGAACTCTGGGCGATCCTCCTGTAAAGAGCCTGAAGCAAAGAACCAAGAAGTTTGAATGGCGTACCGCGACAAGACAGGCATGGCTATATACAGGTGTCATGCATGCCTTTCGTTTTGCAACCGAGCCGGGGACTCGCGATTCCTTGAACGGACCATGGTTCAACGACTGGATGGCATCCGTTTCCGAGCTTCGCGGATGGGATGACGGTGACCCCTTCGTCACGAACTACGTCGCGCACTCAATGGAAGGTTCGATTTTCGGCTTCATTCAGCAGAACAACGATCCGCGATATCGCGATGTGGTATGGGGTTCGGGACGCGACTATTGGATCAGCCGCCTGCGAGCGCTGTCATTCTCCGCGGTGATGAGCACGCAGTGGAAGATGGGGCTTGCGAGCGAGGCGTCGCTGGGGAACGTGCAGCTTCACGAGTCTTCGGGTTTCGCCGACTTTGCGAATACGCCTACGATAGGAATCTGCGAAATGATGGGTGAAGATATTACCGATCGCTATGTAATCACGGCGCTCGAAAACCGAACATCGAACCGCGTCCTGTTGCTGCTCGCCCGCAGCTTTCTGAATCCGAGCCGTACCTTCGCCAATATGATGGAATTCAAGGAGCCGTGGTATCGAAGAACGCGAGTTGGGCTTTTCAGGGAGAATCACGTTCTGAGGAAGGAATTATTGGAAGAATACCGAAACGGTGGCATGAAACCGTTCGAATTTGTGAAAAACACGTCAGGGGATGCAGAGCGGAGGCTTCCTTTGGAAGCCCCTATCGAACTGATGGTCTCCACTCAGTACGAAAGCTTTCTGGGCGGAGGAAGTTGTATCGGTGGCGGCGGAACGGGCGCGTACAGGATAAATCCCTCGTGGCAAATCGTCGGGGAATTCACCGGCTGTCTGGTTATCAATATGCCCAGGAATGAGAGCGCAGACTCCGAAATGTATTCCGGAGGAATCCGCTGGACGCCGCGCGCGTCCAAGCGCGTGTCGCCATATGTTCAGGTGCTTGTTGGCGGCCGGAGAATCACCCATGAAGTCGACGACCCCCAGAAGAGGAAAGAATTGAGAGATGCCTGGAACGACGGAAGTGGGACGCTCTCACACTATCCGAAGCGCAGCGACTGGTCCGTAGAACACCAGGAGAACGGATTTGCAGTGGCGGTGGGCGGGGGCATGGATCTTGTGGTCAATCGTGCCCTCGCCTGGCGCATCGGAAATCTGGAATATACTCATTCCTGGCTCCCTAACGTGGATCAGATCCACGCCTCGGAGGGAGTGCGATTTACATCGGGACTCACGCTGCGCATCGGCACCTGGTAATCCCCTGCAGTAAAGCCAGCCGTTCGTCGAAGGAATCCCGATCCTTCTCCCACGACCACATTAACGTTCGCACATCTCTCGAACATGCAGAGAGGCCTCCATCGCTCAATGAACTCATCGTTGAATAAGCAGGCGTACGTCGCGTAACGCCCAAGGAGATTTCCGCTCAACCAGGAGACAGTTTCTCGCTCTACCCTGGTCCTGCTCAGTACTAGAGAAAAAGAGCGCACACCTCTTCCGAAAGACGTGCTTATTGACGCGATTGGCGTCAATTCGATGAGCAACTCACTGTCGCTGCCGGGCAAGACAAAAAATAGCCCATCCTCCCTTGTCTCCGATGCGAAGCGAAATTCGATTGTGTCTGTCACAAACACCAAGGGCTCGATTTGACCGTCGGCCATGACCACGCAGTTAGGTCCTACGCTGCCGCATGCGTTCTTTGCGGGAATCTCATCATCGGCACCCCGCTGATTTGAGGTAATACGCAAGCGCACTAAGTCATAGGTCCCGGCCGGGATCAGCAGTTTTTCTGTTATGGACTTAGCGCGAGGGCTATTTGCGCTCTCGTTTAGCAGATCGACCTGAAGCGGCTGCTTTTCGAGTTGTGGAAATAGTTCCTGCCAGTTCGACGACTCGTCCCATGCATTCGCTTTTGGATGAATGTCGATACCTTTTAGACTCAGGAAGACAGACTGAATTCGATTGGACTCCGAACAGAACTCGCATAAACGGTTTACGTGTGCGACTACGCGGACGGCTCCCTTGGCTTTTGCAAGGGTGCACGCGGGTGGAGGATTGCCCGTCACAACGCCGATTGTGCCCGTCGGAGGGTTTGAAACCGCCACGAAACACGTGTTTGCGCAACCCGTGAGAAAAGCCGTCAAAAATGCGAGGAGGCCGGGGCCGCTCCAATGCCGTTTATTCAGTAACTCCGGGGTGAATCGCAGCATGGGAGCTCTCCTTCGGGACGCCAATTTCCTGGGCTTGAGCAGGAAATGCTTCGCACCAGAACAGCTCGCGAGGCAGCCCTCCGAACTCCCATGCAATCACAACGCCTCGAGGCCCGATCAACCCACTACTTCTTCGGTTGCGGCGGAAAATTCTTCAGAAGCTTTTGGACAGCCTTAGTGATGTTCTTCTGCTTCTTTTCAGGCTTCGCCTTTGGATCCAGGGTCTTCGACGCAACTCCCCGCCATACCAGCTGTTTCTGGGCGGGATCGTAGAAACTCAGGTCGAGCTGGCCGATATAAACCGTGGAGGTCGATCCGTAGGTCGTGGACATTCCGCCGCCGCCGTACCATCCTCTACCCCATCCAGCACCATAGCCCCAACCGGTGTCATACGACGTGAACTCTTTCTCCTGGCCGATGGCGGTCTGGTAGCCGATGTAGAGGTCCGCAGTGTCCGCTTCCGTTTTGGTCATCCCTTTCGTGGCAAGCTCAGCGTCAATAGCAGCTGTTATCTGCTTAGATGTGAGGCCATCCGGCTGCTCGGCTCCCTTGATCGCCACCCACTTGTAAGTCCTGTATTTCGAAAAGTCTTTGTCCTTGTCGAAATCGTAGCGAACATCCTGAGCCACGGCGGCGCTCACTCCCGAGAAAAGGAATGCGACCGTTAATAAAGCTAGTTTTTTCATTCTCGTATTCTCCTTTGAAAAGTATCAGACTAAGCGAGGGCGCAGCGCGTCACCAGTTGTCGTCCGTGCGATCCCATGTCTTGTCGGGGTTGTAGAGTTGCATGTCCTTGAAGATCTTGAGGGTGTCCGGCCCCAAGTCCTTTTGATAGACAACCCCCTCATAGCTAACAAGAAACGTCTTTACTCCCGTAACGCGGTATTCTGCGGGTGCAGCCGCGAGCGCAAATCCCCCAATCATCGCCCCATTGACCATAAAATCTATTTTGCCCAAGGGAGCGGCAGGGCCCTGACCCTTCAGAATTTTGAAATAGTAGCCATGATACGGCTGGCTTCGATCCGTGTAGCCTTGCGCCAGAGCCTTGGCGATACCCTCTCCGACGGGACCGCCCCAGGTTCCATCAGAGTTTTGCCATGCAAGACCATCGTGTTTTCCAGGCGTGCTGATGATTCTCTGTGCGTACTGGTTTACTTCGGCATTGTCATGCTTTTCCAAGGCATATTCGTTTTGCGCCTCTACATAGCCACGGCAAATCTGGATGACATCCAGCTCGTTGGCACCAATGCGCCGGAAAAGAACCTCCTCGCGGCCCGCCTTGGTATCGAAAGACCACTTCCCTTCCTTTTTGACGAGCGGAATTGGAAGGGGCCAATCGTCATTACCAACAGATAGGATCGCGCGCGTGGAATTCTTGGGATCTACGGTGATCTGATTCTTTTCGCGCGCTTTTGTGGCAAATGCGGCGGCAATGTTCTTGTCTCGAACAGGGTCTTCCGAGGACACGAGATCTTCACCGTCCGGGCCAAGAATCTCCTTCAGCACCGGTAGATCAAAAGTCGCTGTCGCCTGGATCAACGCTTCGGAGGCTTGCTTCGGTGTCGCGAACGCTTTCGGCGCTGGCTGTGATCTCGTGGATGCCCGCTGTACGGATTGCTTCCCAGCTCTTGAGAGTGTCGCCGCAATGCAGAACACTGCAATCAACAAGAGGAATCCGGGAATTATTGTTTCAAACGCTGTCGTTACTTTTGACTTCATTTGCTTTTCCTTGATCATGTTTGATTACCTCCGCCGCCCGCCACCGCC
>QHYM01000051.1 GCA_003223295.1 Acidobacteriota bacterium
AAATGCGCGACGAAGCGCTGCGCGCGGTCGAGAAGTTCGATGCGAGATTGTGGAAACACCTTGCGCGCACGCTGCGGCAGCGCAGCCGCCTGGTGCCCGCGGGTAGCCTGGCGGCTGAATGCCTGGCGCTCGAGCGGTTCGAGGACGCAAAGGAACTTCACGCGAAGGCTTTGCGCTCAGAAAAACCCAAGCCCTGGCACGCGCTGCGCATCGGCTTGAAGCGCTTCCGCTATAACGTCGAGAGCCGGCTTCCCGAGCACTACGCGATGTGGAGCGATAACTTGAAGCGCGTCCAGGACTTGCTCGGAGAAGTCCACGACCTTGACGTGCTCCTGGAAATCATCAGGAAATCGGATTTTGTCGAAACGGAAGACTCCCTGAATCTATGGGTTGAAATCATCGGGCGGGAACGCAGCCAATGCATTCGCACGTACCGCCAACTTACCTTGGGGACGACGAGCCTCTGGAATCTGTGGCGCGCTGGTTTGCCCACCAACGGCCGCGTGGAGGTGGCCGCGGAGGCGCGGTTGCGCGCGACGGCACGGGCCGTCAATCCGAATGCCAGCCGCAGCTCACAGATTTCGCGCATTGCGGTCGCGATCTATGAGGCGTTGAAACGCGCGGAGGCGGCTCCCGCGTTTGGCGAGCCATCGCTCGAGCGCATTCTGCTGGCTGCGGCTCGTTTACACGGAGTCGGCAAAGCCAACGCGGATAAGTCTCCACAAAAGGCCGCGCGCAAATTCATCCTGGATCTTCCGCTGCCTCCCGGATGGAACAACCAAGAATGGGAGTTGCTGGCCACAGTAGTGCGCTATCACCGCGGCGCCGAACCGTCGGAGAAGAGCGGGCCTTTTTCCAAACTGTCGTTGGAGCAGCAGAATGGTGTTCGCGCTTTGGCCGGGGTCTTGCGGCTAGCTCTCGCGCTTCGTAAATGCGGCGTGGAGAGTGGCGCGGGGATGCGGGCGGAAAAATCCGCGGAGACGATCGTCCTTCGCGTGCGCGGGCTCACTGATGATGTGGAAACTGCGACGCGCCTTGCCGCCGGCAAGCATCTGCTGGAAGAATATTTGGAAATGCCGGTGATTCTGAAGCCTGCGGTCAAGAAGGGGAAAGTGCTGGCGCTGCCGGCTCCGCAAGCGCCACAATTCTCGGTCGCCTCCGACTGAACAACCGGAACACCTATTTACCAGCCCGCCGAAGCAACTTGGGAGTAGCGAGCCAAGCTAACGTCCCCATGGGCGGGGAAATGCGTTTCAGCTCAATCAAAGCGACACCCGCTTTCTTTAGGGCGGTCAGGTGCTTCTTTGCGCCAAGCGCGGCGGCGATGACGTCGTCAAGCTGCGGGGCATGTCCAAACAGAAAAATCGACGAGACCTGCTTCTCCTTGGCGAGCTCGCGAAAAAGAAGGGTGGGCTCGGCCCCGGGCAGGAGCAATTCGCTGCGCCGGATTTTCTGCCTGGAATAATCCAACGCGTCCGCGAAAATCTCCGCGGTTTGGAGAGCGCGCGTATACGGACTGCTCACAAACAGCCCAGGAGTCACTCCAAGCGCGGCTAAACCCTTTGCGACGCCCTTAGTTTTCTCGACGCCCTCTTCGGTTAAATATCTTTCGGGATCGGGAGGACACTTCGGGTCTTCGCGATCGATCGCGATGCCGTGCCGCACTATGTAAAGCTGCATTCTCTTGTTCTCCTACTCTATCTTTTCTTTTACGAGTCTCGCAGCGACGACGAGGGCCGAAACAATTGCCGAATGCGATTCATGATGCCAGGGGCTTGGCGGAAATAAACCTTCACATGAAACTCTTTTTCAAACCACTCGGCGCTTCGCCCGGCGTCGCGCAGATCTTCCGAGGCGTCGCCGCTCGCCTGCACTTCCAATCCGACTGCACCGCGCTGAAACAAAGCATGAATTTTCACGATGCGTTGCCGGTGGGAATGATCTAGGCTCTCCGCGATCCGCAAAATCGCCGCGAGCCTTCGCAGGAGAGGCTTGTCGGCGTCGTCCAAGGAGGAATAAGCAGCGTGATGACTCGCGGGCTCCGACTTGCGATTGTGATAGCGGACGAGGCCCGCTACAATCGCACGTTCGCGCGCGCTCATTCCCGGAATGTCGCCATGCAAGGCCAGGTATTCTCCATGCTTGTGGTGGCCGCGATGACTAATCATGTGCCCCGTATCGTGTAAGAGAGCGCCAGCCTCGAGCAGGACTCGTGTTTGTGGGGGCAGGCGATGCACCGGCTGCAATTCGTCAAAGAGCTGGCGGCTCAGTTCGCGCACATGTTCGGCGTGCTGTTGGTCGTACTCCAGGCGCCGCGCGAAACTGCGGGTGCCCACGAGGAGCTCACGTGCCGCCGCGTTATAACGATGGGGCTCCTTGCGGGAAAATGTATCGCGAGCGATTTCGTGTAACAGTCCTTCGCGCACACCGACGCCGGGAATGGCGAATAAACGCAAGCTCAGGTAGCGCCCCAGCGTGAGGAAAATAATCGCGGCAATCCCCATGACGTCGGCGCGGTCCTTTCGCACTCCATACGTCTTCATGCGTTCGCGTACGTCGCGCTCGAGAATGTCCGGCAAGCGCTCCCTCAAGAGGGATAGCTCCATCGTCTGCAAACCGTGGACGCGCGGCCCTGGCGCGATGTCAGCCAGCGTTTCGGCGTTGCCGCCCAACGCCACCGCGATTCCGTCGTTCAAGTTGGGACGCGGCACGAGTTTCGACTCCAACAACGCGCGGACATACCGGCGCACCTGCTCCCCTTGCGCGGGACGAATGACTCCGGGCAAATCCAAGGTGGTCAGAAGACGGACGGTGCCCACCGGCAGTTGAGCGCCCTGTTCCACCGAGTGATTTCGGAGGATGCTGATTTCCAGGCTCCCACCACCTAGGTCCACGATGCAGCGCGGGACGGCTTCTGGTCCGAGGGCCGCAAACACCGCTTCCCTTCCGAGGCGCGATTCTTCGGACGGACTGATCACCTCAAGAGCGATTCCGGATTTCCTTTTTATGGCACGCACAAACGCGTCGTGGTTTCGCGCCTCCCGCGTGGCGCTGGTGGCCACCGCGCGATATCGCGTGACTCCGAAATCGTCCATGATTTCGCGCAGATGGCGGAACGCCTTTGCGGCTTTCTTGAAAACGTCTTCGCTGAAATGCGGCCGCAGAAAGACACTCTCACCCAAGCGCAGCGGATAGCGCTCCGTTTGCAGCGGTTCGATATCCAATGCGGAATACGCGCGCGCCACCGAGAGGCGCACGGCATTGGAGCCGGCGTCGATGGCCGCGATGTGGACCGGCTCATGCATCCGCGAGCTTACCGCCAGAGGTGAGACAAGGCAGAGGAAGGAGTGTACTTCGTCGAGCGGATTCCGAGTTGCTCCGCAATGCGCTGGCGGAGCTGCTTGTTCACTGCTGAAACGCTGGCCTCGCCGTCCAGTTCGATGAAGTTGTGTTTCTTGGCTATCACTTCGAATTCACGCTTAATCATAGTCTGGTAGCGGATAAAGGACCAGTAGAGATCGTGAGAAAGCGACATGTCGCGTCCCGCTTCCCAATAGCTAATGGCCTGGGCTTTGCGGAATTCGCGTCCGAACGCCGTCTCTGGCCGCACGTTCAGCCAGAATGTCAAGTGAGGCCGCAAAGCCATGGCGTAAAGCCCGCTCATGTAGTCGCGGTTGATACCACGCACGACGCCGCGCCCAATCAAAGTGAAAATGTAGCGGTCCGCCAGCACCACCGTTCCCGAACGCAATGCGGGAAGGATGCGATGCTCCATCTGGTCGAAGAAATCGGTGGCGTACATCAGCGCCAAGGTCAGCCGCGTCACTGCGTTTTTGGCCAGGAGCTCATCAATGTCGCGCCCTACGAGATTCGAGCGCCGCAAGCCGCTGGTCTGCACCGCGAACCCTTCGGATTCGAGCCATTCCTGCAAGAGAGTAATTTGCGTGGAGCGCCCGGAGCCATCCATCCCTTCAATTACAATCAAGCTGCCGGTAATCTCGCTGGGATCAAAACCAACAAGCGGTTCGCCAAAAAAATATTGCTGGCCGGCATCTTCGGGGGCGGAAGCTGGCTTTGGAGGAGCCGGGGCCGCCGGGGTTTCGGTAGCGACCGCGGCTGGGGCAGGCTTCTCTTTTTCCTGGTCGGGCATACTTACTCCGCCGCCTCAGCGCGCGGAGCGAAGCGCTTGAGATCGATTTTTGAGGCCACGATGTCGCGCATTTGCTTTTGCAATTTGTTGACGGGAATCGTTCCGTCCAACACCACGAAATTGTCAGTCTCCACCATCTTGTCGTATTGCTCGAGAATCCGCGCCTGGAACAAGCGAAAACTCTCGGCGCGGTCATACGACATTCCCAAGTCCATACCTGCTTCGTAATATTTCAGTTTGGGACGGCCGCTCAATATGCGGTTCACGGCAACGTCCAGGGGCGCGCGAAAGTAAAAGGTAATGTCCGGAACGGGCGCGAAACGGTACAAGTTTCTGAGCCAGCGCGGCGAGCAGCCCCTGGCCGTATCACGCGCAAAAGCGGTGTAAATGTAGCGGTCGGCCAAAACCAAGTAATCGCCCTGAAGCAGCGGCATGATCTGGCGTTCGCAGCGATCCGCAAAATCCGCCGCATGCAGCAGCGAAAACGTGGTGGGTGTGAGTAGCCGCCTCTGCTTGCCGCGCCGCGTGGCTGATTTAACCAGCGGCGATGAATTCCATTCCGTGAAATGCAGCCGGTAACCGCCGATCTCCAGCCACCGCTTGAGCAGGTACAACTGCGTACTCTTTCCGGAGCCATCCGTGCCCTCCACCACGATCAACGCGCCGGGATATGCGCGGCTCGGAACCGGCCGGCCCGGTTGCGGAAGGGTGGATTTGGCCGGCTCGGTCCGCGCCGGTTTTTGTACCACGTCCTGAGTTTCCATGAGCCTCTAGGGCGAAACGGTACGAATCGCAAGACTATGCAACGATTGTTACAGCCGCATTACAGCACATCGCGTCTGTTCCGGCAAAGAGCCCAGGCCTCAGAATAAGGTGATCTTGATATGCAGGAATTTCTTCGGGTTTTGCCGGAAATCCCCGATCAGCAAGCGCATGTCGCCGGTCAATCCTGCCAGGTTGTCGTAGAGCTTCGGGTCCGTGAACAGCTTTCCAGCGGTGGTGGTGTTGTCATTCAACTTCGCGGAAGCGGACGCAAAGTTCGCACTTGTTTCGCGCAACTTTTCGTAAAGCGCGTCGTCCGTCACGAACTTGCCCAACGAGCCCTTGCCCGCACGCGCATCCTTCAGCATGGCGTTGCCGTTCGCCATGGCCTCTTTGGTCTGGTCGTAGAGCGTTGGGTCGGTGATCAGTTTGCCTAATGTGCCTTTGCCAGCGCGCACGTCCGCCAGCATCACGTTCACGTTATCCAGCCCTTTGTCCACCTTGTTGTACATCTCATCTGACGCGACCAATTTACCGAGCGTGCCTTGGCCATCCTGGATGTTTGTTACCATCGCCTCGCCCCTGGCCAGGATATTGTTCAAGTGACGATAAGCTTGCTCGTCGGTGAGCAGTTTTCCTAGCGAACCTTTCCCTTCCTGCACGCCGCGAATCAAGTCGCGGACCTCGGTGGACAAGGCCGAGAGATTGCCGAGCACTTCCGCGCTTCTCTCCACGACTTCCGCCATCGCCTTCTCCTCCGTCCCGGGAATAACTCCGGCATCAGGAACTGGCGTCCCCGTGAGTCCGCGCGTAATGGTCACGTAGCGGTTCCCCAGTAGCCCTTCTGTCCTCGGGCTAGCTACTGAATCGGTCAAAATGTCGTGCTGGTAGCTGCGGTCAATCCGCATCACGATCTCGATATTTTTCTTCCGATCCATCGGCTTTCCCGCAGTTCGCGGCACCAGGCTGATGGATTCCACGTTGCCGACTTCCACGCCGTCCAAGCGCACCGGCGCCCCCCTAGCCAGCTGCGACGCATCTGGCAAATAGGTCTTGAGACGGTATTTCGGGGACAGGGGTCCCGCACCCGTGACGTAAAAGATCCCGGCAGCCAGCACGAACAAACCAACCAGAACAAACAGCCCAACCCGTAATTCCGTCCAGGTAAGTTGCTTTCGCTGTGGCATTTCTTCTTTCCTCCCCCTGCGAGAAAAACACTAACGCAAATTCACACCAGAAAACGCTTCAAATAAGGATCATCCGAATTCGCAATCTCCTCAGGCTCTCCTTCAAAATAAATCTCCCCATCGCGATACACCAGAAAACGGGTGCGCGTTGCGATTGCCGCCGCGCTCCCGTTCCGAGAATTGGCCACCACTCTCTCCGCATGCATATCAAAATGAAAATTCGCCAGCGCAAATCCGTCCTGCAGCCGGTGCGTGGCCAGCAGCGCGGTCACTCCATATACATCCCGCAGCCGCAAAATCAGCGTGATGATCGTCTGCGAAGTGATTGGATCCAGCCCCGCCGTCGGCGAATCGTACAGCACGATGGGCGGCCGGTTGACGAGCGCCCGCGCGATGGAGACACGCCGCCTCATGCCACCCGACAACTCGGAAGGAATCATGTCCACGGTGTGCTCCAGCTCCACGAAGCGCAGCACTTCTTTCACGCGCGGCTCGATTTCTTCCGGCGCCGCGCCGTCTTCATTCAGCCGGTAGGCGACGTTCTCCGCCACGGTCATCGAGTCGAACAATGCTCCTTCCTGGAACATGAAGCCAATCTTTCGGCGGAACGCCAGCAGATCGCTCTCCACCATTTCCGATACCTTTTGGCCCAGCACGTCGACGGTGCCGCTGTCCGGACGCAGCAAACCTGCCGCTATCTTCAACGTAAGCGTCTTCCCCGTCCCCGTTTCCCCGAGCAGGACGACCGTTTCCCGCTCACGCACGCAGAACGACACGCCACGGAGGATTTCGACTTCGTCGAAGCCTATGCGCACGTTTTCAAAAGCAATTGCAGATCTCGCTTCCCCACAGGGAAAAGACCCGTCTCCGGCCATACCTGCGATTATAGCGGCAATTCGCTTTTTCTTCTGGGGAGAACGCCAAAATGCACTGGTCCTCGGAGGTGATATGGGCAATGGGATAAGGGGGAATGGCGCAGCCACTTGCAGCAAAGAATCGTCGGTTTTTTTGCCAAAGGCGTGTCCGCCAGTGCGGGCGCTGCTAATGAAATTCATTACACAGCATCGCGAGCCAGCGAGATGGGCGTACAATGGTGCCGTTTTTTCAGCCGAAAAGGAAATTCCAGTGAAAACAGTCACGAGTTCATCTGTTGCATTACAATCGGTCGCGACTTTCGCTGCGCTCGCAACGTGCGCCTTGCTTACTCCGCATACTTCTGTCGCGCAAGGCTTCACTGTCGAGCAGGTCATGAGCTCGCCGTTCCCTGACAACTTGACCGTTGCGGCCCGCGCGCCGCGTATTGCATGGGCTTTCGACGCCAAGGGCATTCGCAACGTTTGGGTCGCCGACGCGCCCGCCTTCACCGCCCGCCAGATTACCCACTACTCGAGCGACGACGGCATGGCTCTCGCTAGCCTTCGGCTCACTCCCGACGGGCGCACGGTCGTTTATTCCCGCGGCAGCGAACTCAATCCCGCCGGCGAAGTTGCCGATCCAACGAGCAACGTTACGCGCCCAAACCAGGAAGTCTGGGCTGTGGACGAGGACAAGAGCGAGCCACGCTATCTGGGTGAATTGAATTGCACGCGCGAAGGCTGCGAGGATATTGAGCTTTCTCCCGATGGCACCATGGCCGTTTGGGCTGCTCGCGGGCAACTCTGGGTCGCGCCGGTGTCCGGCGCAATGCCCGCGCGTCAGCTCACTTTTGTCCGCGGCGAAAATGATTCGCCACAGTGGTCGCCGGACGGCGCTGAAATCGCCTTCGTTTCGCATCGCGGCGATCACAGTTTCATCGCCATTTACAATTTCGGCCGTGAATCCCTCCGCTACCTCGCTCCCTCTGTGGATCGCGACGGGATGCCCCGTTGGTCCGCGGACGGGAAGCAGATCGCTTTCGTCCGCATCCACGGCCTCGAAGAGCGCCTGCCCCTTCTTCAGATTCGTCCTAGCCCGTGGGCAATTTACGTTGCCGATGCTTCCACCGGTGAAGCGCGTGCCATCTGGCACAGCAGCGAAGAACTCGCCGGCTCGCTTCCGAATCTCACCGAAAGCAAGTCTTTCCACTTCGCTGGCAGTCGCATCGTCTTTGCTTCGGAGCAGGATGGCTGGAATCATCTGTACTCAGTTTCCGCTTCCGGCGGCACCGCCACGCTTCTCACTCCGGGAGAATTCGAAGTGGAGGATGTGGCGATATCGCACGACGGCCGATCGGTCATTTACTCCTCGAACCAGGACGATATCGACCGCCGTCATCTGTGGCGCGTGAGTGTGGATGGAGGCAAGCCCGAGGCGCTCAGCAAAGGTGAAACGATGGAATGGTCTCCCGCCGAACTCTCCGATGGCCGCACCATCGTGTGCCTCGGCTCGAAGGCGACCTCTCCGGCAATGCCCTATCGCCTCACATCATCCGGACGCGAGATGATTGCCGCGTCCCAACTTCCCGCGGAATTTCCTTCCCCGCAGCTCGTCGTCCCCAAGCAAGTCACTTTCCCGGCTGAAGATGGGCTGAAGATTCATGGACAACTTTTCGTTCCACGTGGACGAAGCGCGGCTGGTCCGGCGCTGCTTTTCATGCGCGGGGGTTCGCGCCGCCAGATGATGCTCGGCTTTCATTACATGCAGTACTACCACAATGCCTACGCCGAAAATCAGTACCTCGCCTCACGCGGCTTCGTCGTGCTCTCGATCAACTACCGCACCGGCATCATGTACGGCCGCGCTTTTCGCGAACGTGATAAAGGCGGGCCGCGCGGCGCTGAGGAGTATCAGGACATCGTCGCTGCCGCAAAATATCTTCAGACGCTTCCGATCGTGGATGCCAAGAAAATCGGCCTGTGGGGCGGCTCCTACGGGGGTTTCCTGACGGCCATGGGCCTCGCGCGCAATTCGGATATTTTCGCAGTGGGCGTGGACTTCCATGGCGTGCACGACTGGTCGGCGCGCGGCATTTTCCGCGGAGGCCCGGGCGGACAGGAGGGCGGCGGGCCTCCCGACCGCGCCGAAGCCATGCGGTTGGCGTTCGAATCCTCGCCCAACGCCTCCGTCAAGTCATGGAAGTCGCCGGTGCTGCTCATTCAAGGTGATGACGACCGCAACGTCGATTTCAGTCAAATGGTGGACCTCGTCCAGCGGCTCCGCGAACAAAAAGTTCCTTTCGAGCAAATTGTTTTCCCTGACGAGATTCACGACTTTCTGCTGTGGCGCTCCTGGGTGCGCGGCTACAAAGCTACTGCGGACTTTTTCGACCGCATCCTCGTCAAGGGCGCCACGATCGCCAGCGGGAACTAGCTCTAGAAGATTTTGTTCGAAAGATAGAGACAGAGCTTGGTCAAGAAAAGATCCGCGACAATAATGAATACCGACGAAATTACCACTGCTTGCGTGGTGGCCCGGCCGACGCCTTGTGTGCCGCCCCGCACAGTCAATCCCTTGTAGCACCCTACCGTCGCCAGGATGAAGCCAAACACCAGCGACTTCATGAAGCCTTGCATCAGGTCCGCGAATTCCAGCGCATCAACCGATCGGCGCCAGAATTCAACCGCACTCAGTTGCAGTGAAAAAACAGACGCGACGCATCCGCCCAGCAAGCCGACGAACACCATCAACGCGGTCAGCAGCGGGACCATCAGGAGCGATGCCAGTAAGCGCGGCGTCACGAGCTTGCGGCTCGGGTCAGTGCCCATCGCACGCATCGCGTCCACCTGCTCTGTTACCAACATTGATCCCAACTCGGATGCCATTCCCGAAGAGCAGCGCCCGGCCGTGAGCAGACCCGTGATGGCCGGGCCCAGTTCGCGTACCAGCGCCAACGACACCACGTCTCCGGTCAGCGAAGTTTGTCCAAAACGCACGAATTGCGCCCCGGTCTGCAGAACCATGACGCCGCCGATGAAGAACCCCGAAAGCAGGATGATCGGCAGCGAGCCAACTCCGACATCATCCATCTGGTCGAGCGTGTCTTGAAAATAGTGAGGTGCAGTGGCGAGGTTGGTCAGTGCCCGGAAGGAAAGGAGCGAATAATCCTGAACGGCGGCCACCGCCCGTTTCGTCGCACGCTCGAGCACTTCGACGATCGAAGCGGTTTCTTCCTGTTTCGTACGGTTGCCTGTTACCTGGAGAGGAGTGTCGGCCACAAGTCCCTATTCACACCCGTCTTTTGCGTTGAACTTCTCGCCGAAACAGCAACATCGGAAGCGTAACTGTGAGCCAACCGTGCGTCAAGTAAGCGATTTTGAGCAGGTTTCTTAACTTTGCCCTCCGGTAGCGCTCGCTTGGTTCCTGCCTCAACCCGCTGACATTTCTATCACCTGTCGCGTTCCTGACTCCGTTGCCGCCGGGAACCTTTGTCAACTAAACAACCTCCCGCAGAAGAGCGGTCGGGGAATCGTCGCCCGTCCGTTAATCTATTTCCATTGGTAAATTATGACTCGTGCGACAACAAAAGAACGCCGGAAACGCGCTCGCCTTAGACTTCCGCAGGTCGTTCGCGTGAGGCCATCGAACTCTCAACGTCTCGATTTTGATGAGATCCTTCCCACGATGAATACTTCTCGCGACAGCGTGTACTTCGCCAGCAAGAACGCCGCCTACGTCGAGGGCATGCGCGTCTTCATCACCTTTCCGTATTCCGACGCTCCTGGCTCCCTCAATCGCGAGTCACTCGGTCGAGTGGTTCGTGTCGATGACCTGGGCCAGGGCCGCCGCGGCATCGCCATCGAAATCCTCATGCCCCTGTACGTCGGCGGCAAAGAAACGCATCGCTGACACTCGCGCAGTGGCTCGCGAAAGCGCCCGCCTGAAAGGGCCCTGCTGGACGCTAAGGGCGGCTCTCGCTACACTGTCCCTTCCTCCTGATTGAATTGCCAAGGGAACGCGAGGATAGGGGCGCGGATGCTGAAATTCTATACCGCCGGCGAATCACACGGACAAGCGCTGTTTGCGTACGTCTCCGGCCTTCCCGCGCAACTTCCCATCGATCTCAAATTCATAAACAATGAGCTGCACCGGCGCCAACTCGGGTACGGACGTGGCGGCCGCCAGAAAATAGAAAAGGACACCGCGGAGATTTTTGCCGGCGTACGCCACGGCAAAACCATCGGCGCGCCAATCGCTCTTCGCATCGAGAATCGTGATTGGGCCAACTGGGAGAAAATTCTCCCTGTGGAACCCGCCGAAGACGATCCCGGCACACGCAAGCTGGTCGCGCCTCGCCCAGGCCATGCCGACCTCGCCGGTTCGCTGAAATTCAACTATCACGATGCGCGCTACATTCTCGAGCGCGCGTCCGCCCGGGAGACTGCCGCGCGCGTTGCCGCCGGCGCTTTCGCCAGAATCTTGTTGAAGGAATTCGGCACGGAAATCGCCAGTCATACCATCCAGGTGGGCAACATTCGACTGGAGCGCCCCGCTCCCTGGAAGAAAATTCGCGCCGTCAGTGCGGATTTGGATTCGCCGCTGCGCTGCACGGACGCCGCCGTTCAGGAAAAAATGAAAGCCGAAGTGGACGCGGCTCTCAAGGGCAATGACACCGTGGGCGGCATCTTCGAAATTATCGCTCACGACATTCCTCCGGGCCTCGGCAGCCACGCTCAGTGGGACGAGAAGCTCGATGGCCGCCTGGCCCAGGCGCTCATGAGCGTCCAAGCCGTCAAAGCCGTTGAAATTGGCGACGGCGTATCCATCGCGGCCGCCCACGGAAGCGACGTCCAGGACGAGATTTCCTACGACAAAGCGGCCCACCGCTTTCGCCGCTTCACCAATCGCGCCGGCGGCCTTGAAGGCGGCATCACCAATGGCGAGGACATCATCATTCGCGGCTACTTGAAGCCCATCTCCACGCTGCGCAAGCCGCTGCACACTGCCAACATGGTCACCAAGGAGCCGGTGCAGGCCGCTTATGAGCGTTCCGACTGGTGCGTCGTCCCCGCTGGCGCAGTCGCCGGGGAGGCCATGGTTGCTCTTGTGTTAGCCGATACTTTTCTGCAAAAATTTGGTGGGGACTCCCTCGCGGAGATGCGGCGGAATTTCGACAACTATGTCCGACAAATCGACGAGTTCTAAGACTCCCGCGGCCACTGCTACCGAGACGCCACAAGTGTCTTCGCCGCCGCGGAGAATTTATCCCATCGTCAAGTACGGTGATCCCATTCTCGAAAAGCCGGGCGCGCCGGTAAAAAAATTTGACGCGGAACTCGAAGGGCTTGTTGAAGACATGTTTGCGTCCATGTACGCTGCGCAAGGCGTCGGCTTGGCTGCCCCGCAAATCGGAAAAAGCGTGCGCTTCGCCGTTGTGGACGTGACTGGTGGGAAAAATCCCGAAGCAAAAATTGTTCTCGTCAACCCGGAAGTCACTCACGCCGAAGGCGAAGTGCGCGAAGAAGAAGGCTGCCTTTCCATTCCCGGATTCCGCGGTTACGTCGTGCGTCCGCAGTTCGTCACGGTGAAGGCCCAGAACGTCAAAGGCGAACCTTTTGAAATTCGCGGCGAAAACCTCCTGGCGCGCGCATTCTGCCACGAAATCGACCACCTCAACGGCATCCTCTTCTTGCAGCATCTCGGCATGCTCAAGCGCGACATGATTAAACGCAAAATCAAAAAGCTCAAGAAACAAGGAGAGTGGTAACTTCAATCATAGGCTCCACTTTGTGGGGACGCAGCATGCCGCGCCCTTTATCGGCAGACTTTTATCGCCTGCTTTCTCTCTATTTTCTGAACCCCTTATTCCAGCTCGGAAGTTCTGAATCATGCGGCTCCTCTTTTGCGGCACGCCCCAATTTGCTGTCCCGACGCTCAAATATCTCTTGGCTCAGCATGAATTCGAGGTTTTGGGAGTAATTACTCAACCCGATCGTCCCCGCGGCCGTGGCCAGCAACTTTCCGTATCTCCCGTAAAGGAAGTCGCGCTCGCCGCCCATCTGCCCGTGCATCAACCCGAAAAAATTCGCACGCCGGAAGTCCAACAACTCCTCGAGAAGCTCGCTCCCGACGTCATGGTCATCATCGCGTATGGACAAATCATCCCCGCAAGGCTTCTTTCGATCCCCAAATACGGCTGGATCAATCTCCACGCTTCCCTGCTCCCCAAATACCGCGGCGCCGCGCCTATCAACTGGCCGATCGTGAACGGCGAGACACGCACCGGCCTCACGACAATGCGCATTGACGCCGGCATGGATACCGGCGATATTCTCATTCAGCGCGAAATCGAAATCGCCCCCACGGAAACAGCCCCCGAACTGGCCGCGCGCATGTCGGAAGCGGGCGCGCCTCTCATCGAAGAAACCTTGCGCGGTTTGGCTGCGGGCACAATTGTTCCGCGTCCACAAAGTCACTCGGAAGCCACGATTGCTCCCATTCTCAAAAAAGAAGATGGCCGGATCGACTGGAATCTCTCCGCACAAGAAATTTACAACCGCATGCGCGGCTTCACTTCCTGGCCCGGCGCTTACACAACATTTCGCGGCCAGACTTGCCACCTCGGGGCGGAACCCGCGCCCGAAGCCACATCTTTGCCCAAAGAAGTGCTCGATCATCCATCCTTCGTCGCCGCCCGCTCGATCCCCGCTACTCTTGTCGGAGCCAAGGGCGATTGGTTTGTCTCCTGCGGCAACACAACGCTTTTGCGCCTGCAATCCGTCAAACTGGAAGGCCGCAAGCAAGTCAGCGCTGCTGAATTCGCCAACGGCGCTCGCCTCAAATCCGGCGAACGCTTCGGCAACACCTGATTTGCGCGCGTCAAAGCACTAAGGCATACTCGAATTCTGCGTCGTCTTTGATGATTGGCACTGAGTGACTGACCGTTGGATTGACCGTCTTAATGGGAGTCCATTCTTCATGCACATCTCTGAATCCTCAAAGTACTGCGGGGTGGCATATGCCCGCGGATCCAAAGCTCTGCGCGCTGCCGCTGCTTGCTTACTCGCGGCCCAGCTAGCTTTTCTGCCCCTTGCCTCCACCGCCGGCGATAAGCCCGCTTCCGCCCCTCCCTCTGTCTCGACAAACGACCCCGTCTTGAAGGCCATGCAAACGGAACTCACGCGCGCCGTCGCCGAACTTGGAAAGGCCGAACAGCCTCCCTACTATCTCAGTTACACCGTGTACGATCAGGATTTTGTCGTTCTCGCCGGCGCTTACGGCAGCTTGCTGGGTAACACGACGGCGCAGCGCCGTTTTGCCGACGTCACCATGCGTGTCGGCACTCCCGACCTCGACAACACGCATGGACAAAGCCGCTCGAGCGGTGTCACCTCGGGCGCGCTTCCCTTAGGTAACGACCAGGACGCCCTCGCCCGTGTCTTGTGGGAACTCACGGATCGCGAATACAAGCGCGCCGTTCCCTCTTTGATGAATGTGCGCACGAATACCGCCGTCCGTGCGGAAGAGGAAGACAAGTCCCCCGATTTCTCCAAGGAGAAACCGGAAACCCATATCGGCGAAGCCGCCGCTGCGCCTTTCGATCGTTCTGCTTGGGAAGGCGAAATCAAGCGTCTCTCCGCAGCTTTCCGAAAATATCCCGAAGTCTATTTCGCCAGCGTTGTGCTCCAGGTCCAGAACTCGAATTCGCGGATGGTTTCGAATGAAGGGGCCACTCTCGTTTCGCCCAGTTCGTCGACGCGGCTCGTGATGGAAGCCCAGACCCGCGCGGACGACGGCATGGACCTCCTGCGCGTCGAAACGTTTCAAGCTCCCGGCGCCAAGGGGCTCCCAGCCGAGGGCGAGCTCAACGCTAAGATCGAAAAGATGGCTGCGGACCTCGGCGCTCTCCGCAAGGCTCCCGTGGCCGAACCCTATGACGGCCCCGCGCTCCTTAGCGGCCGGGCCGCGGCAGTTTTTTTCCACGAAGTGCTCGGCCACCGCCTCGAAGGTCACCGCCAGCGCGACGAAGAAGAAGGTCAAACCTTTACCAAGAAAATCGGCCAGGAAGTACTGCCGAAATTCCTCAGCGTTGTGGACGATCCCACCATCCATGAAATTGCCGGCGTCAAGCTCGCCGGCGCCTATGACTACGACAACGAGGGCTCTCCGGCCCAGCACGTGGAGGTCATCAAAGATGGCGTGCTGAAGAATTTCCTGATGTCCCGCATGCCCATCAAGAATTTCAGCGTTTCAAATGGCCACGGCCGCAATCAGCCCGGCCTCATGCCCACCGGCCGCCAGGGAAATTTGATTGTCACCTCCACGCAAACGGTCCCCGACGGGCACATGCGCCAGAAACTCATCGAGGAAGTGAAAAAGCAGGGCAAACCCTACGGCTTATATTTCGACGACATTCAGGGAGGATTCACCATTACCACGCGCCAGTTGCCGCAGGCGTTTCAAGTGCTCCCCGTAATGGTCTACAAAGTTTATGCCGACGGCCGCCCCGATGAATTGGTGCGCGGTGTCGACATCGTCGGCACGCCTCTCGCCGCATTGACTCGCATTCTCACGACTGGTGACCAGCCGCGCGTCTTCAATGGTGTGTGCGGCGCGGAAAGCGGCCAGGTTCCCGTCGCCGCGGTTGCTCCTTCGATGCTCTTCTCCGAAATGGAAGTGCAAAAGCGAGGGCACCAGCACGAACGCCCGCCGCTATTGCCGCCGCCCGGTTTCGAAGACGCGCCTCCTGCTAAGACTGCCGCCCAGACCAAGCCGGAGGTGAAGCCATGAGCGCCCTTCGCCGCAAGCTGGCATTCGCCCTGGCTTTCACGATCGCCGTGAGCGGGCAATCACTTCGGGCCGCTTCCGGTGATTCGAAGCCCTCGCTCGACCCCGCCATGGCCGCCGCCCACGCAGCTGCAAAGGGCGACAGCTTGCTCGAAGCCTTGCTTACTGAGCTCGATCGCTCCAAATCGCAACTCAAAATGGATCAGGTCCAGCCGCCCTATTTCATCGAGTATCGAGTCAATGATGTGGAAGATTATTCCGCCGAGGCGGCCTTTGGTGCGCTCCGCGAAAGCCAGCACGCTCACTATCGCGTCCTGCGGGTCGTTGTTCGCATCGGCGATTACAAGCAGGACAGCTTCTACACGGCCGGCGAGGGTGAATCCACTATTCTTCCGCTTGACAACGATTCCGTCGCGCTGCGCCATCAAATCTGGCTCGCAACCGATGACGCCTACAAAGCCGCCGGCCAGGCGCTCGCCGAAAAACAAGCCGAGCTCAAGCGCTTCACCACGGATGCCAACCCCGTCGACGATTTTGCCAAGACTCCGCCGCTCATCGCTGTCGAGCCCACGGTTTCTTTGAAGCTCGACGAAACTTCCTGGAAGAAAACGCTCGAGGATGTCACCAATCTGTATCGCCAGTATCCCGACGTGCAGTCGGTCAGCGCATCGGCGCGCTTCTCCGTCGTCAACGAATACCTCGTCAATACCGAAGGCACGGTCACGCGTTGCGGCAAGACTACCTACTCGGTGCAGTTGAACAGTTCTGCGCAAGCCGCCGACGGTATGCGCCTCAGCCGTAGCCCCGCTTACGTCGTCGCGCGCATGGAAGAATTGCCTTCGCATGATGCGCTGATGAAGGACGCGAAGAACATGCTCGACACCGTCGTCGCGCTCCGCCAGGCGCCTATCGTCGAAGAAGAGTACCGCGGCCCGGTTTTGTTTTCCGCGGATGCCGCGGACGATATCGTCGCTTCCTTGATCGGGCAAAACGTTGTCGGTCGCAAGCCGGCACTGGGCAGGCCCAACCGCACGACCGGCGCGTTCGCCACCAGCTACAAAGCGCGCGTGCTTCCGAATTTTCTTTCCGTCGTCGACGATCCCACCCTGAAAGACTTCCAGGGCAAAAGTCTCGTCGGCAGCTACATGTTCGACAGCGAAGGCGTGAAAGCCCAGCCCGTCAATGCCATCGATAAAGGCACACTCACGAATTACTTAATTGGGCGGCAGCCGCTTCGCGACTTCCCTGCTTCGAACGGCCACGGGCGCGCCGCCGCCGGAATGGCGTCCGCCCCCAATCTTGGGGTTCTGCTGCTCCAGAGCTCTGAAGCGCAATCCCCCGATGACTTGAAAAAGAAAGTGATGGATATGGTTAAGGAGCAGGGCAAACCGTACGGCTATCGCGTCGAAACCCTGGGCCAGCCAGGAAATTCGCCGCGCCTGCTCTATCGCGTGTACGTCAATGACGGCCATGAAGAACTCGTGCGTGGTGCAGTGTTCAGCGAGCTGGACACGCGCGCACTACGAACCGGCGTCATCGCCGCGGGTAACGACCCGCTGGTGAGCAACCGCCCCGGTGGCGTGCCCACTTCGGTGATCAGCCCATCGCTGCTCTTTGATGAACTGGAAGTAAAGCGCGCGGACACCAGCAAAGACAAGCTGCCGGAGTATCCGGCCCCACCGCTGGCGAAGAAATAGATTTCAGTGGTCAGTATTCAGGAGAGTGTCCTTAACTGGGACTGCGGTTTTCAGTTGTAAGCGGTCGGTCTTGGGCCTGGTTTTCTTCGACTGAAAACTAATGACTGAGTACTGTGAACTAACATCTTCATGACGATTCGCGAAAGACTCGAATGGCTCAGCCGCATGACGCTGCTCGTGTTCATCCTGGCGTCTGCGGCCTTTCTCAGCGCGATCACTGCCATGCGCGTCGCCATTCACGGCCGCGAAGTCACCATGCCCAATCTCGTCGGCAAGAACGTCTCCGAAGCCAGCAAGATGCTGCAATCGCGCGGCTTGGTGCTGCGGGTCGCTGACCGCATCTACAGCGACCAGCCCGTCAACGTCGTGCTGCGGCAAACTCCCACTGCCGGCCTGCTGATGAAGGTTTCTCAGCAAGCCCACGTGGTGCTCAGCCTCGGCCAGCGCCAGTTGCAGATTCCGCTGCTCGAAGGCAATTCCCTGCGCGCCTCGCGCGTTGAATTACTCCGCCAGGGTTTGCAGGTCGGGGAGGTCTCCGCTGTCACCATGCCGGATCAGCCCGCCGACGCCATCGTGCTTCAGAATCCCATGCCCGGCGCGGGTGCCGCCACGCCGCGCGTGGACGTGCTGATCTCGCAAGGACCGCGCGAGACGTCTTCCGTGATGCCGCATCTGGTGGGATTGAATGAAATCGATGCGCAGCGGCGTCTGGACGCGGCGCAGATGCGCCGCAAAGTGAACTACGTCTCCGCTCCCCAGTGGCCCCACGGCGCCGTGATTGACCAGTCCCCTTTGGCCGGCGCAAAAATCCGCGCTTCCGCCACCATCGAACTCACCGTCGCCAACTGAAAAAATCCACAGTCGACGGTCCAACGTGGGAACTGCGAAAAGAAACAGGCCTGAGTAGCTTCTGCCTCTTTTCTCGCGCGTAACAGGCAAAACTCGCCCCTGCGCGGCAGGCGGGCAATATCCCGTCACCATATAAAAAGCGGATAGTTCGGATGACTCTCCTAGTTGTGGATGGGGAGATGTTGATTAAGCAGCGCAACGACTTCTTCTACCTGTTTGTACGTCAGGCCGGGTAATTCGACCTTGTACCGCAAATCTTCTCGGTCCTCGGTTTCCCAGTCTTCGTCCTGCAGCACAATCCCGCTTATCTTTGATGTCTCCATCTTCTTGCTCAGCTTTTCAGCGCAGTCGAACCATTCTCGCCACAAATCCGCTCCCATTTCGGCCAGCCACTTTTTCCTTCTTGCCATGGTTGCTTGCCTCCCTTCGGGTGGGATCAAAACGAGGCCTGCAATATGCATTTATACTAATCCGACGGCCACCCGCTGCCAAGGGAATCCCGTGCCACCAGCTATGCCACACGAGGTGAATCGCAACGTCCACTCCTACCCTCTCGTCTTTACCCCTTGCATTTCCCGCAGCTCGGCGATCCATTTCTCCAAAACCATTTGCTGATTGGGTTCAATCTTGCTAAAGACCACGCCCATCCGCATGCTCTTTCCTACATAAGCAACCTTGGCTTGAGCTACAAAGTTCGCGCCGGCGTGGACAATCCTGATCCTGACCCGTGTTCCAGCGGGCAGCGGCTTTTGTGTATTCACGCCACATCCAAACAGGCTCAGGTCACAGGTCTGTTCGTTAATCTGCGCCTCCGACTCCAAATCGGTCATTTCGATGCTGGCTACAAAAGAATAGCGGCGTGCGCGTGGACGCTCAGTTTGTACCAAGTTGTCCTCTCAAGGAATCGCGTTGGTCTTGCCGCGGAGGTTGCGCGCATTCTATATCAGGAGGGCAAACATTTCGAGTCATATGCGGCCCGCCGGATTTGTAAGAGAGATAGAATTGGGGTCGCTGGAATGTGTGGGTAGCGGATTATTGCCTAACCTGCCTAAGGTTCGTCACCCTTGGGTCGTCCATTCCCCTGTGTGTGACAGAAACTGCAGCCCCAGTGCAAATCTTTTAGCTTGAAGGGTCTGGCAGTAGACGATTCGCGCGCGCGCCCAGAACTCCCCACGCTGAGACTTGACAAAAACAGGAGTGTCCGGCCTCCACGGCCGTTCTGTCTGGACGCGCGCGCCGCAGGCGCTGATGTTCTCTGTGGAAGCATACTCTGCGACCACCGGTTGCGACCCACTCGAGAGCAATATCTGAAGGCTCTCGGGATTCCGCTTTTCCCTCCGGTCATCCATACTGCCGCCCATTTCTGCGGCTGGGGTCACGACGATTTACACGTCAAGCTGGGAGGCTGGAGGGGTGGGTGAACCCCTCGGAAACTAAGGGTCTCGGAGGCTCAAAGAGGATCACCCACATGTCACGAAAGAAGCGTACCGTTAGTTTGGGGTAGCTCATAGCCCGTACAATAAGGTAAACACCCTTATTCGCGCTCCGGTGAATCTGGGCCTAGTTACGGTCGGCCGGGCCGGTCTTCCTTTTAGCGCCATCCTGCGATCCTCATCCAAACAAACGACTTAAAGACGTACTGGACAAGTAAACAGAAACTGGGCTATGATGTTTGTTGACTTGGGTATGATTTCTTTTGTGCCCGGCCCAGAATGTGTCCGCGCGGCGCGGTGCTTCTAAGATCCCCCGCTACAGCTTCGCTCCTCTTGGTCTCTACCTGTAACTCCCTCAGAATCAACAGTTCTGAAAGTGTGTCAAAACAAATGGTTTTAACTACCTTAGAATCAACACCGACGCAAAAACCGGGCTGGGGACCTAGCTTCATGTCCTACTTTTTTACTTGCTCGCTTCGCTCGGACTCCTACCCGCTCCAGGGAGTTCGCTCCAGGGCGCGCTCAAATTCGGCGCGCGAGTGCACGGGCTCGCCATGAGACACGATTACGTGCTCGAACGGCAGCTCCAGCAGTTCGCGCAGCGCGGGCAGGACGCGTTTTTGGTGCCATGGCGTGGCCCAGACGCGTAATTCCCCTCCCGGCGCTGTCAACGCGTCGGCAAAGACGATTGCACGCTGCTCCGGCAGCCACAGAGGTGTTTCGTTGCGGTCCCGTCCGTCATAGAGCGCAACCAGGCCTCCCGGCAGCTTGCTTCCGGGTTCAAGAGGAGCCAGCTTGGTCTCGGGTATATCCACTGCGTCGAAAAGACGCGGGCCGAAGGCGCGGGCCTGATAGCGGCGCACAAACTGGTCAACATGGCGAACATGGTCTGGCTTGAGAACCACTACTACGGTCGGCGGACGCGCGTCGAGCCGTTTCCACACTT